>NZJM01000021.1 GCA_002692205.1 Legionellales bacterium
GCCTGAGAGGACTCGAACCTCTAACCCCCGGCTTAGAAGGCCGGTGCTCTATCCAGTTGAGCTACAGGCGCCTCAACATGTAATGAATAACACCAATAATTAGATAATGGTCGGGGCAGAGGGATTCGAACCCCCGACCCTCTGCTCCCAAAGCAGATGCGCTACCAGGCTGCGCTATGCCCCGAACACTTGATATCTCCAGCCTCTAACCGGACGGAGGATAATACGCGTGTGATTAAACCTCGTCAATTTAGGAAAGTTATAAATGTCTATCGCCTCCAATCCGTACTATCTTCGCTATCTTCTAGGCTGATACCTAGCTCTTTGAGCTCGTCTCTTATTGAATCAGCTCTATCAAAATCTTTATTTTCACGAGCATTATTCCTTTCCACTATTAAGTTATTAATATAATTATCATCGATATTATTTTCATTTTGACTTTCTTTACCCTGTAAAAAATCTTGAGGACTTAACTCAAGCAGCCCTAGTATAGAAGCAAGTTTTTTTAGGGTAGACGCAAGGACCATATATTCTTGATTATTTTTATCTTCCAATCGATTTATTTTCTTTGCAATCTCATGTAATAAAGCAATCGCTTTTGGCGTGTTGAAATCGTCATTCATAAATGAATTAAATTTAGTGATATAATTTTTATCAATATCAAAATCAGATTCGTTTTTTGAGTCTCTTAAAGCTGTATATAATCTTGTAAGTGAAGCCTTGGCTTCATCAAGATTAGCATCCGAATAGTTTAATGGACTTCTATAATGGCTTGATAAAATGAAGAAACGAACGACTTCAGGCTGATAGTTTTTCAAGACCTCTCTAATTGTAAAAAAATTATTAAGCGACTTAGACATTTTTTCTTCATCGATTCTAACAAATCCATTATGCATCCAAATATTTGCAAACTTCTCTCCTGTTGAGCATGTGGATTGGGCTATCTCATTTTCATGATGAGGGAATTGCAAATCTTGGCCGCCTCCGTGTATATCGAAGTGATTACCTAAGCAATAAGTAGACATTGCCGAGCATTCTATATGCCACCCAGGACGACCTTCACCCCAAGGAGAAGGCCATTTTGGTTCGCCTGCTTTTGCTGGTTTCCATAAAACAAAATCTAACGGGTCCTCTTTATCTTTTTGTACTTCAACGCGCTCGCCAGCTCTCAATTCATCAGTATTTTTTCCTGATAATTTTCCATATTCTTGAAAAGAACTAACATCAAAATAAACGTCTCCATTTTTACCTAGATATGCATGATTTTTTTTTATTAAATTCGAGATCATCTTGATAATTTCATTCATATGATCAGTAGCTTTGGGTTCAATATCGGGGGGCAAAACGCCTAGAGCGCGTGCATCTACATTCATTGCCTCAATAAATCGGTTTGTTAGCTCAGTTATTGATTCATTATTAACCTTAGCGCGTTCTATAATCTTATCGTCGATATCCGTAATATTACGAACATAGAGTAAATCAAAGCCAGTGCTTCGAAGATACCTAGCAACCATATCAAAAACGACCATCACACGTGCATGACCGATATGACAAAAATCGTAGACGGTCATACCGCATACATACATTCGAATCTTTTCGCCATCGATTGATTTTAAAGGCTCTTTTTTTCTTGTGAAACTATTGTATATGGCTACCATATTTTTTATTCAAATCCAGTGTAAATTCGCGCATATTATATTAATGCTAATTGCCTAACAAAACAGATTTGTCATAATCGCAGTGGCGTGTGCATAATTCACTTATAACACAACTAATATTAAATGTGATGTCTATCAATGGAGAAAAATAATGAAGGTAGAAATGACAACCTCACTTGGCTCAATCACTATTGAGCTGAATCAAGAAAAAGCACCAAAAACAGTTGAAAACTTTTTAAACTACGTTGAAAGCGGGTTTTATGAGGGCACAATTTTTCATCGAGTTATCGCCGGCTTCATGATTCAAGGCGGAGGAATGGATAAAGACATGGGGACAAAACCAACAAATCCCGCTATCAAAAATGAGGCTAACAATGGATTGAGCAATCTCGATGGAACAATAGCAATGGCAAGAACAGCAAACCCAGATTCTGCAACGGCACAATTCTTTATTAATACAGAAGATAATCGAGGTCTAGATTTTCAATCTGAAACTGAACAAGGTTGGGGTTATTGTGTTTTTGGCAAAGTGGTCGATGGTATGGAGGTCGTCAGCAGTATAGAAGATACGGTAACGACATCTCGAAACGGCCATCAAGATGTGCCTGAAGAAGTTATTCAAATCGAAACAGTAAAAATACTCGAATAAAAAAACGTACTGAGATGACAACTCTTTTTGTATCCGATCTTCATCTAAGTCAGCAAAGACCGAAAAAAATTGAACTATTTAAAAAATTGTTGACAGGTCCAGCCTTAAAAGCAGATGCATTTTATATTTTAGGGGATTTATTTGATGACTTTTGGATTGGATGTGATGATACACGTTCTACAAATCAAGAAATAATTAAAATACTAAAAGATTATTCAAAATTCAAAGACGTTAATCTTTATATTATGCGAGGTAATCGTGATTTTCATTTGAATAAAAAATTTGCCAACATAACTGGATGCAAAATTATAAATGACCCGACTGAAATTTATCTAAATCAAAAAAAAGTACTATTAATGCATGGTGATACATTATGTACAGATGACACTAAATACCAATATTGGCGAACATTTATAACGAACCCGATTACGAAATTATTTTATTCAATAATGCCTCTCGCAATAAGACATTATATCGCCTATGGTGTAAGGGGTTACACAGCGGAAGCAGTAAAAAAGAAACCTCCGGAAATAATTGACGTTTCTGAAGAAACGGTAATTAAAGTAATAAAAGAACATCAAGTAGAAACGCTTATTCATGGTCATACTCATAGAAAAGCAATGCATAAAATTGAAATTGATGGGATTTCAGCAAAGCGAATCGTTCTTGGCGATTGGTACAATGAAGATTGCGTATTAATTTACGATAAAAATGGATTTAGATTTGAACGTATAAAAAATTTTATTGAGTAACAACTAATTAACACCGGATAAAATCATAATTGCTATAAAAATAATAAGAATTATAAGTGTTCTTATAATTAATAGCTTGAACTGATTAAGCCAATAAGCCTTTTCTCTCTCTGGAACATCAAAATCAGATGAATACTGTAATGCTCCAATTCCAATGCTTGTTAATAAGGAATAATTAGCATCTAGTGAAAAAATATCAGATTTCTTTAGTGCCATTGTTGCGCTAACTAAGTTTCCAGCAAGCGCAAGCCCAATAGCAAATACCCGGGTCGATGGCCACTCAATAATACTGAGTAAAATAGATGTACTTTCAGATAAACTAGTAGAATCATTCTTGATCTCGTCATGCAATTTTTCGACTAACCTATACATAAACACTCCAGTTATACCAAGCACTAAATACCAGAATATTGCTCCTAGAATTTGCTTGTGAGTTTCAACAAAAACAGATTTCATGATTGCAACATCTGTAGTATCTAAATTATCAGAAATATCTTTATTAATTAATAACTCAGCATCTATTGTTGTATCAACATCGTCTTTTTCAATAGAAATAATATAATTGTTAAACTGATTAAAAATTCTTTTTGGTGCTATGCAATATACTAAGATAGATAATATGAAAATAGCTTCAAGTATAGGCGGAAAAAAACTAAGAAGAAAAAGGACAAGTGAAAAGATTGCGATAGGTATAGACAATAAAGCTAGCAAACCATAACTGCTATCCCAAAATTTATTATTGAAATAATTGTTATTCAGTAGTCTATACAAGGATATAAACCAGTTGAATCGACGAAAGCGTTCTAAATCGACCGCAATAAAATCAATTACTAATGTAATAAATATAAAAATTAATGTCATAATTTAAATAGAGAAAAATAATAGTCCGTATCAAAAAACGGCCCAGGATCAGTTTTTCTATCTGGTGCTATATCACTATGGCCAACGATACAATCTTTTTTTATTTTTTGCCATCGCTGACATATCAATTTTGTTACTTTGGCTAAAGTTAAATATTGAGCATCACAAAATTTTTCTTCATCACACCCCTCAAGTTCAATCCCAATTGAATAGTCATTACAAAAACTACGCCCCCTAAAGGACGATTCACCAGCATGCCAGGCTCGCATATGAAAAGGAACATATTGGGTCACCTTTCCATCTCGACTAATCAATAAGTGGGAAGAAACACGTAAATCCTGAATTTCTAAAAAATATGGATGTGCATTTGAATCCAACGTATTGGTAAAAAATGCATCAATAAATCCCGTACCGTACTCCTTTGGCGGGAGACTAATTGCATGTATAACTAATAACTCTATATCTGTTACCGATGGTCTTGGATCGCAATTGGGCGACGAGATAATACGCGCACCATCTAACCAAAAACCATCTTTATCAATCTGATAATCCATACTTTATATTATTAATACTTTTTATACTTCGATAATTTGAACAAAATAATTTGCTACACTATGGTGAAATTTTAATGTAATCAGCAATCTTTCTAAATAACTATTAAACAATTATCAGAAGAAAAACAATAAATTGGCGAAAAAGTAAAAAATGACGACATTTCAGGATAATTTATCGATATTAAGTAGTGTTATATGGGGCGAGTATCTCCTAATACCGATACTGGCCTTTGTTGGCATCTACCTAACAATTGGTTTGATTGCCATGCCATGGCGAAAATTACCGCTAGCAGTACAAATCCTGTGGCAAGGACGAAAAAAAGAAAATAAAGAAAGTGGTGATATCAGTCCTTTTCAAGCATTAATGACTGAACTTTCAGCAACCGTCGGAACAGGAAACATTGTAGGAGTAGCTACAGCAATATATTTCGGTGGGCCTGGCGCGATATTTTGGATGTGGATAATTGCGTTATTTGGAATGGCAACAAAATATTCTGAAGCGGTATTAGCGGTTACTTATAGAGAGAAGAACGAAAATGGTGACTTCGTTGGTGGCCCTATGTACTACATAAAGAACGGTTTAAATAAGAACTGGCGGTGGATGGCTGGACTATTTGCTTTTTTTGGAATGTTTGCAGCTTTTGGTATCGGTAATATGGTGCAATCAAATTCAGTAGCAGACGAAATGTTCACAACATTTAAAATACCATTTTGGTTGACGGGAATGGTAATGTCGCTGTGTGTTTCTATAGTCATTATCGGTGGTGTTAAGCGTATTGCTAAAGTGGCATCTAAGCTCATTCCTTTTATGGCTATTATTTATGTATTTGCTGCGTTAATAATAGTCCTAATAAATTATGACAAAATTCCTAGCGTAGTGATGTTGATCATTCAAAGCGCATTTAACGGTGCTGCGGCTAGTGGTGGATTTCTTGGTGCAAGTGTTTGGATGGCAATTAGAATGGGTTTTGCTAGAGGGATATTTTCAAATGAAGCCGGACTTGGAAGTGGCCCAATAGCGCATGCTGCAGCTAAAACTAATAATCCAGTTAACCAAGGAATGATTGCTATGCTGGGTGTTTTCGTCGATACAATTATTATCTGCAGTCTAACCGCATTTGTTATTCTACTAACTGGCGCTTTTGAGAGTGGTCATAAAGGCGCTTCAATGACATCTCTGGCATTCTCAACGGGGTTATATGGATACGGTGGTTATATTGTGAGTTTTGGTCTCATTCTTTTTGCATTTACAACAATATTAGGCTGGAGTTATTATGGAGAACGATGTGCAAGCTATTTGTTTGGTATAAAAATAATATTTTTATATAGATTTTTTTGGATCATTGCTACATTTATCGGCGCAGTAATAAAATTAGAGCTTGTTTGGATATTTGCCGATATTGCAAATGGGTTAATGGCATTACCAAATTTAATAGCATTACTATTACTAAGTCCGGTTATTTTTATTAAAACTAAACATTATTTTAATAGGCATTCATGAAGATAAAAAAAGAAATAATTACAGAAAATGTAAAGATTGCATTAGATGAAGATATTCAAGGTGGTGATGTAACTGCGGCCTTAATCGAACCATATACACTGGCAGAAGCTACATTAACTTCTCGTGATAATGCAATTTTATGTGGCACAGAGTGGTTTAATGAGGTCTTTAATCAACTCGATGACTCAATAGAGATTGAATGGCTTGCTGTTGATGGTGATAAAATTAAACCAAATCAAAGTATATGTAACCTAAAAGGTTCGGCACATCCAATTCTAACGGGAGAAAGAACAGCGATAAATTTTCTGCAAACTTTATCTTCAGTTTCAACAAGTGTTAGTGAATTTGTTACTCGAATTAAACATACGAAAACAAAAATACTGGACACAAGAAAGACAATTCCAGGATTACGTCATGCTCAAAAATATGCTGTTACAGTTGGAGGTGGATTAAATCATCGATTTGGACTTTATGATGAGATTCTTATCAAGGAAAATCATATTACTGCTTCTGGATCGCTAGAAAAAACTATAACAAAAGCTAAAGAGAAAAAAATACCAATAACTATTGAAGTGGAGAATTTAGTTCAACTAGAAAAAGCATTAAAAACTGATATTGGTAGAATAATACTGGATAATTTTACTGCACCAAATATAAAAAAAGCAGTGGTCATGGCAAATGGCAAGACAAAAATTGAAGCATCAGGAAATATCACAGTGCATAATATTCATACGATAGCTGGTACAGGTGTAGATTATATTTCTATTGGAGCAATAACCAAAAATATTCAAGCAGTCGATTTCTCAATGCTCATAAATTTAATTTATATTCCGAGATAAAGAAATATTAATCAAAGTTTACTTTTTACTAATTCGTAAACATCTTCTTTATGAATTTCTATGCCATCAAGTAATGACTCAAGTTGCTGCCTTCGATCATTTGCAAATGCTTCGTCCTTAATTCCACCAATATTAATGTATACATTAAGCGCAGCACTTCTAAGACCAGCATAACCCGCTAATAATGCAACACCGGCATCACTTACAACATTAGCATTTCCTTTTTCTGCAGCCGATTCACATAAATCAATAACTTCGCGACAGAGCTTTGCGCAGGCAAGCGGTACATCGGTTGCATCCTTAAGTGCTAATTGAATGCTCTCAGTCCTTTTTTGTTTTTGCTCATCGGTTTCCTTTGGCATTCCATATGCAGACATCACCTGATTAAAAACATCAACATCATCTTTAATCGCATCAGTTAATTTTGATCTTAAATCTTCAGATTTTTTGAGCATCGTAATAAATTCTTCATTTACATCCTCATAGCCTTTTTTACCAACCGTGAAATTTGCAACCATACCTATCAAAGCGGCTCCTATTGCACCAATGATTGCAGCTCCTCCACCTCCACCAGGTGTTGAGGCCTTACTGGCTAACTCATCTAGGAATGTTTGTACCGTCATATCTTTAATCACTCCACTGCCCTCCTTAATAATATGAAAAAAGTAATTATACGGGCCTGTGAATTATTTTCATAATAATGCACAAATAACCCAAATGCTTAGTTGTCGTACAATCGATCATCGGTTATCTTATGCAGCCCTTTAATATATCGCTTATAAATAATAGCTTAGTTTCTTGGGGTATAGCACTATAGATAAGAGCTATATTTTTACTTAAAATTTTAGAGGAAATACGAACAATGAAGAAATTGCTTTTCCAATTAGACACAGATACTCATCCTGCTGTTTTTGACACTGTTGTTGCTTATGATGGCGGTGCTGACCATGTTGTTGGGCATGGTAATGTTACTCCAGAAAATGTTACACCACTTGTTGAGGGAACAATCTTTACACGAGCGCCAAAAGAAAAACAAAATACGGCGATATTCGTTGGAGGTAGCAACATGGTTGCGGGTCAGGAATTATTTAAGGCGGTTCAAAAAAACTTTTTTGCTGATTTTCGTGTCTCAATAATGTTGGATAGTAATGGCAGTAATACTACAGCCGCTGCAGCTGTGGCTAAACTCATGACAAGTGGTGAAATAAAGGGAAAAAAGGCAGTGATACTTGCTGGCACTGGACCAGTAGGGCAAAGAGCAGCCGTAATGATGGCGAAAGAAGGTGTTGGTGAAGTTGTTCTTGTCTCCAGAAAAATGGGCCGTGCGCAACAAGCTTGTGATGACATGAAAAATAGCTTTGGAGTTGAGTTAGTACCTGCCGAAGCATCTGATTGTGATACCAATGGAAAACTCATTGAAGATGCGCAAATTGTTCTTGCAACTGGCGCCGCTGGAATTGAACTAATTAAACCGGAGCATTGGGAAAATAATAAAAATATTGAGTTAATAGCTGATGCAAACGCAACTCCCCCGCTCGGCATAGGTGGAACCGATATGATGGATAAAGGGATTGATAGGCATGGAAAAATTATTTGGGGTGCCATTGGATTTGGGACATTAAAATTAGCAGTGCATAAAGCATGTGTAGAAAAACTTTTTGAAAGCAATGATCAATTACTTGATGCAGAAGAAATATTTGAAATTGCTAAAACAATGGCATAAAAATATCAAAGCTTTAATTAGTTCCTGCTTGAGCAAACAAAAATATGAAACTTAATTCATCTATTTTTAAAATAATACAAACTAGATGGACTAACAAATCTTTACTTTTTTTTATTCTAATTGCATATGCAAATCTAATTAGTGCTGATAATTTTGACGATGGCAAAAAGGCTTATCTCGATAACGACTTCGAAAGAGCAGTTAAAATCCTCGAACCGATAGCAAAAAATGGTAACGAAGAAGCTCAACGTTATTTAAAAATCATATATGAATCAGGATATAAAAAGCCAGACTATAAAGATGGGAAGGCAGCTTACTTAAGAAATGATTACAAGCGCGCATTAGAAATCCTAAAACCACTAGCAGAAAATGGCGATTCGTGGTCTCAATATATATTAAGTTTAATGTATGAGTCGGGCCATGGTGTAGAAAAAAATCAAGAAGAATCAGTAAAATGGCTGATACTAGCTGCTCAATCAGGTGTTCCGAAAATACAATACGATCTCGGTATCAGATACTTTTATGGTTACGGTATCGAACAAAATTATAATGAGGCTGCAAAATGGTGGCGTTCATCTGCGAATGCGGGTGTTGCTGAATCTCAATACAATCTAGGCTTAATGAATTATCGTGGAATCGGTATACCGAAGAATAAAGAGATAGCAAAGTTGCTAATTGAAAAAGCGGCGATGCAAGGACATGACAAAGCTCAGCACAGACTAGCAATGATTTATGCCCTCGATGAAAAAGATTTTCAAACTAGTTTGATCTGGCTAAAAAAATCGGCAAAACAAAACAATGCTGAAGCACAATATAACTTAGGGATATTTTATGAAAAAGGTTACGGTCTTCAAGAAGATTTAAATAAAGCGAAAGAATGGTATCAACTTGCTGCTGATCAGGAACTGGAAACAGCAATAAAAAAAATAAAAACTTTAAAAGAAAATAAAGATCTTGAAATACAACTTGAAAATAAAACAACCATTGCTAATTTGGAGCAAGAATCTTCTGAAACGACACAAACTAGGTCTTTAGAAAATAAATTAAATCTAACAAATTGGTTACATGAACAAATTGAGAATCAATATGTAATACAACTAGCGAGTGTTGTAAAAGAAAAAGATATAATTAAATTTATTGAAAATGAAACATTTAATAATGATCAAGTGGGCTACGTAGAGGTAACAATAAATGGCATTACTCGTTATGCGGCAATTTATGGACTCTATGATTCTTACGAAGCTGCACAAAATGCTATATCAAACTTACCACCTAGCATGGAGACAAAGCCCTGGGTGAGAAAGATCGAAATCCTAAAAAAAATTCTAAATTAAACCTAAACTAAACCTCCAATTTAACTAAAAATCTAGTTACAGGAAAATATCCTATTGTTTTTCAGCTAAATATCTCTATATTCTCTTTTTTACATAAATAATTAACCATTAAGTAATTGGAAAATATGATGAAAAGACTATATTTTTATTATGGCATTTTACCTTTAATATTGATTTTACAAGGAAAAATGGTATTTGGTGGCAATGTTGAACAACAGAGTACCGTTGAAGTAATAGGTACAACACCTGCTCATGGGGTTGGCTTACCTGAAGAATTAATCCCCTTTAATGTTCAATCCGCTTCAAGCGAAGATATCGAACGCAGTCAGTCGCTGGGGCTTACAGATTTTATGAATCGCAATCTCGGCAGTATTACTATTAATGATGCGCAAAATAATCCGCTTCAGTCTGACATACAATATAGAGGTTACACCCTATCCCCTTTACTCGGTCTTCCCCAAGGGTTAGCGGTATATCAAAATGGGGTGCGTATAAATGAGCCTATGGGTGATTCAATGAATTGGGATCTTGTTCCCGAGGCATCAATAGGTGAGATAAATCTAATTGGTGGAGCCAATCCTATTTTTGGTCTTAATACACTAGGCGGCGCGTTATCAATCACAACAAAAAATGGATTTAGCCACCCGGGACATAATCTTGAATCTTATGGTGGTGCATTTGGACGCATTATTAACACATTAGAAAGTGGTGGTAATAATGGAAAATTAGGTTACTACCTAACATTAAATCATTTCGAAGAAGATGGCTGGCGTGATGCTTCCCCATCAGATGCTTACACCATTTTCAGTGCTTTTAATTATCGTGGTAGCGACACAACAATTGATTTAACTGTAAACCATGCCGATACAAACCTAATTGGTAATGGCGCCTCTCCAGTTGAATTGCTCGCACTTGATAGAGCTGCGGTTTTCACATCACCTGATATCACAGAAAATAAAATGACGATGCTTAATTTGTCAGGCACTCAGTGGCTTTTCAATACTATGCAAATAAGTACCAATGTTTTTTATAGAAAAAACGTGACAAATAGTTTTAACGGTGATGGATCGGAATTCACGAATGGTGCTGGAAATTTACAGGAAGATGGTGAAAATATTGAAGATCAAGAAGGGAATAATGTTTCGGCTACCAATGCTAATGGAACAAGTCGTGATGCAATAAATAATCTTATTGAACGTAAACAAGAAGGTTTTGGTGCAAATCTTCAGGCGACAATAATTGCTGATTTAATGGGTAAAGAGAATCAGTTTATTTTTGGTAGTGGATATCAGCAAGGAATAATTAATCACTTTGCCAGGGTTGAAATTGCTACGCTAGCCTGTACCCTTGCGGGCGCTGATTGTGAATTGGCAGGGGCAGATCGCTCAACAGTGAGCACCGGAATATTTGTGCCGGAGGAAGGTACTAACGTCAAAGCTCATAATCGAACCTGGTTCTTATATGCAACGGATACGTTGTCAGTGAATGATAAACTATCATTAACTGCATCAGCACGCTTTAACCACACCCATATTGTTTTGGGCGATAGAACAAATGAGACAATTTTTGCGAGTCCTGAAAATCCAGCGCTACTTAACGGGGAGCATGATTTTAATCGTCTGAATCCTGCATTTGGTTTGACTTACAGTGTAAATAACTCTAACAACTTATATGCTAGTTATAGCGAATCAGCTCGTGCGCCAACACCAATTGAACTTCTTTGTGCGGACCAATCTGCACCTTGTAGTTTACCAAATGCGTTTCTTGCTGATCCTCCGCTGAAACAGGTTGTCACAAAAGGTTTCGAGGGTGGTGTCAGAGGAACGCTGAGTAATGGATATAACTACAATATAAGCTTATTTCATAGTATTAATCATGATGACATTGTGTTTGGTTCTGTTGGCGGAGCGACTTCAAGTAGAGGTTTTTTCCAGAATATTGGTGACACACGCCGAATTGGTACTGAACTCGGATTGTCTGGTGTCTTTAAAAAGAGACTGAATTGGTATATGAACTATAGTTTCGTAGAAGCCACTTATGAAAATGCTTTTATAGGTGTCAGTGCAAACCATCCAAATAAAATTGATCTCGATGGGGATGGGACAGCTAGTGAAATTCAAGTTGAATCAGGTGATCGGATTCCGGGGATTCCGGAACATTCATTCAAAATTGGTGGGAATTACGCTGTTAATGACCGTCTTTCGGTTGGCATTAGTGGAATTTATAATTCGGATCAAATGATTCGTGGCGATGAAAGCAACCAATTAGATCCAGTTGATGGATACTTTATTACCAATGTTAATGCGACATACAAAATCAACAAAAAATTCACTCTCTTTGCTAAGGTTAATAATTTATTCGACAATGATTACGAATCATTTGGCCTTCTAGGTGAGGCTGATGAAATTTTCGATGATTTTGAAAATGCCAGATTTTTTGGTGCGGGTGCGCCAATTAGTGCATTCGTAGGACTGAGAGTATCCTTCTAATAAATATTTCAATTTTTGAGACTAAAGCTCTATCAAATTACGATTTTGATCTCTAGTCTCAAGTTTATTTCTTTTTGCAAAATCTATTAGAAAGTCGAAAATCCCTGGGTTTTTATTCTGTAGTGTCATATTAATGACAAAACATTTTGACTGATCTTCTTGATTGATATTAACAAGTGGATTAAAAGTAATACGTCCATTTTTTCCGTAATCCGCGACCGTATAATAAAGTCGCTCTGCCCAGTCACTTGGACGAAATTTTTTTCCTTCTTGAGTCATTCCCATAATTAATATCTTTTCATGTAGCATTTTTCTATTTTTTCCTTTTTTTAGTTCCAAAAAAAATCCGCATGATTTCTCATGCGGATAACTCTCAGTAGGGGGAGGTTAAACGAGATTCATTTATATATTTCTATTCTCAACACATATATTCTTTCCGTCTTCATCTTGCTTTGGCTTATTATCGGGTAAGCTATAGTGGCAACCCGTTTCTGTATCAACCCAATATGAAATTGAACCGTCGGCATAAACAACCACATCTATATCCGGCATCAGGCTGACAATTTTGCTATCTATACAGTTTGTGTTGCATGGATAGGAGTACGCCATCGTTCCTGTTTGTGTATTGGGAATAAACCAGAATGTCCTTACTTTGCTTATTGGTAACAAAGCATGGCTATCATGTGCACTGGCTTCATTCGCGCTTGCTGACAAAATTGGGTAATGCCAAGAAAGCGATACAACGAGAAGAACCGACAACACTTTTTTCACTTATTTTCTCCTATCAATAAAAATCAAGTACTTAATAATGAGGCGAATCATATAGATGAGTTTTATAGTTGACAATACCTAATTTATTGAAATATTATTTCTTATATTGAAACAATAGGTGAGGTTACTATCAATGGATAAAGTGGTAGGAATGAGAGTTTTTTCTGCAGTTGCAAAAAACAGGAGCTTTTCGACAGCGGCAAAAAAAATGTCTTTATCAAAAGCTATGATAAGTAAGCACGTCCAGAGCCTAGAAAACTCTCTCAATGTTAGGCTTTTTAATCGAACAACAAGAAAATTAAATTTAACCGATGCGGGGGCCCTGTATTACGAGAAAGTAAATATAATATTAGCTGATATTGATGAGGCTGAATCTTCAATCACGCATCTCAACTCTGAACCAAAAGGTAAATTAAATATTATGGCGCAACCCTCTTTTGGTGCATTTCACCTGTCGCGTGCACTGTCGCTTTATTTAAAAAAATTTCCAGAGGTTACGGCAAATCTAGAACTTTCTCAGCGGATACCTGACCTCGTTGAAGATAATATTGATGTTGCATTTCACGTTGGTAATTTGACAGATTCAATGTATGTGGCACGAAGAATTGCATCAGCAAGACGAGTTATTTGTGCCTCACCAGAATATCTTAAAAAAAATGGTAACCCTAAAAAACCAGAAGACCTATTAGAGCATAACTGTCTGATATATATGCCACGAAATGATATTAGTAAATGGGAATTTTCTGACAATGGGCGCTCAAAAAAAATAAAGATCTCTGGAGACATTCAATGTAATAGTGGGGACGCCCTTCGTATTGCTTCGATTCAAGGATGCGGTATCGCTCAGCTACCCACTTATATGATTGGCCTTGATATACAAGCCGGGCGACTAGAAGCACTCTTAGAAGAATACGAACCCGAAAAACAACCGATTTATGCTATCTATAATGACAGAAAGTTTCTATCAGCAAAAATCAGAACATTCATTGACTTTATTTATGAGCTATACCTGCCAGAGCCATACTGGAATGAGTGGACATAATGGCTATCTAAAAACTTACCCTAGTTTATCAAAATCAATCCCTTCGGCGACTGCAACTCTTTCTAATGCCTCTTCCATCGACGCCCGACAGTTAGCTGTTGTTGATTGTAAATATGCATGTAGTTCTGCATCCTCGGGACTTTTACTGACACAATCAGCACTATAATCTTCAAAGTTAGATAAATTAACGACCAGTTCTGTCAGATGTTGAGGACACTCACAGGCAATACTACTGGTAATGTCACCTAAAACCGCGAGTGTATTTCTTGAAAAACGTTTTGCCGGAGCGGTAAATTCTGTGGGTTGCTTGGATTGAATTTCTATTTTTGGGCTATCGATTTGAACTGGTGAATGTAATAAAGATATAGTATTGAATATCTCTTCCAGTGTTACCGGGGCTTTCATTGTTCTTGTTATGTCATCATTAATTCTTTTAATATCAACACTCCGTGCAAAACTATAAATGACAACAACACGCCTAGAATTAGTAATATTGCGGAGCTCATCCACTAAACGTAAAACATGCTCATCTATGACACCAAATTCAAGAATTATAATATCTGGCTTTATTCGCCTCGCATCAGCCTTGAAACTATTTATATCTGACCCACAAAAAACAATTGCGAAATCATCAATATTACAATTTATTTTTTTTATTTTAATAGGAAGGTATTCACCAAATATTGCGACACTAGGCTTATTTTTTTTCCTAGCAACATCTGACGTCAACTTTTGATTATTATATTTGGTTAAATATTGATTCAAATTATCCGCCGATAGCGTAGCAATTGAGCTGATCTGGCATCCGCGATCAACCAAAAATTTTAGGCTCATTAATCTATCAACATCACCAGAAGTATACTGACGCCTTCCGCTAATAGTACGTTCAGCTTCGATGGCCTTATAACGTTGTTCCCATACTCTTAAAGTGTGGACCGTTATTCCAGTCAATCTAGCAACAGCACCAATTGAATAATAGGACGTATTCTGTTTTTCGCTTGCATTCATCAATATTCTCCCAGGAGTATTCGATACTAGATAATTATTTATACACTATTAAACTTTATCAATATATTAATAATTATTGTCCTCTAATAACAAAAAGCCGACAGTCTCATCCTGTCGGCTTTGTTTAATGACTCTTAAATTAGAGGAGTAAATTTAAAAATCAATCTTGTATTTAAGTTAATAGTCAATGTGTCTTTAACCAGAAAAAATCTACTTGTAAGCTCTTTTGTCTGTCATTTTTCCTAGATTCGTTCTATGTTTTAAGTTTTCATACTTCAATCTCAGTTGCTTTTTATCACTCATCACTTTGCTAGCGTTCTTGTCAGTCGATGCCGCGTTTAGTACTTGCTTTTCATCTACTGGTTTAGCATCAGCTGTGACAGCAAGAGAAAATAGCAAAACCGCTGAGAGACCGAATACTGATATTTTGTTAAGTGCTTCCATCATGGTTACTCCTTTCTTTTGTGGTTACATCCAATATCTTGAATTTTCTGCAACAAAAATATACTCGCCAGAGGAACCAACAGGAACATTATTACCATTTTGTTTATTCAGCATGCCGCTATTTCCAAGATTCAATTCAAATTGGTAGTTAGCAGGTATTGGCGTATTCACAGCAAGTACTGCCGCGAAGAGCGCAATGCTCGATAAACTTACTAATGATATTTTATTTAAGGTTTCCATTTTTTCCTCCACAAAAATTATTTTTTTAAATACTATTTACTATCTGTTATTACAGTCTTGGCCTGAATATCGATCATTGCCGATGCATTTGCGGTTAAAGCTAAAGCAAACAAAAGGACCGCCGATAAACCAAATAATGAAATTCTGTTTAATGTGTTCATTGATACATACCTCAGTTCGTTAAAATTTGTTATGTCTGTTTCGTTAGGAAGAGAGTCTACATAGATTAAATATATGTTCTATATATTTTCTACTATAAATCTAGAATATATCTATATATCTAGACAGAATTGTCTTTTGTCGAGGTTTTTTATAGAAAATAACGCCAGATTTACTCGATGGGCTTGAAAAAGGGGTATCTAAATGATGATTGAGGCTACAGCAACGAGAAAGAATGCGATTAATTAAGGGGGAGGAATACTTATTCTTGAATATATTACAAACGAAACTTCAAATTATCCCTGCTGAGTTGGCTGATAGAATTACAGCCCATTAATTTCATATCTCGTTCCAGCTCGGCACGATATAAGCCTAATGCCCTCTCAACACCCAATTGACCAGCTCCAGCTAAAGCGTAAAGATATAACCGCCCTCCAGAACAAGCTTTAGCGCCAATAGAGAGGGCTTTTAAAACATGGGTGCCTCGTTGTATGCCGCCTTCGCATATCACGTCAATCTTGTCGCCAACAGCGTCGACGATTTCCGCTAATTGATCAAAGGGTGCTCTTGCACCATCCAATTGACGGCCGCCATGATTGGAAACCATGATTCCTGTGCATCCAATATCTACAGCCTTTTTTGCATCCTCAACACTCATAATGCCCTTTAAGGCAAATTGACCGCCCCATTTTGAGCATAGTTTCTCGGCATCATTCCAATTAACTGACTGGTCAAGCATAGTTGAAAAATAGTCGCCAATCGAAATCGCGATATTAGTCCCCTCGCTAACGTAGTCCTGTAAGTGTGGTAATTCAAATTGTGGATTACTGAGATAATCAATTGTCCACCCCGGCTTTGTCATGAAACTAAGTAGGCTGGAAGGAGTAAATTTTGGTGGCGATGTAAATCCTGTTCGTAAATCACGCTCGCGATTTCCACCAGTAATCGTATCAACTGTTAATGCTAATACATCAAACTTCGCAGCTTTTGCCCGTTGAACCATACTATCATTTAGGCTGCGATCCTTATGAAAATAAAATTGGAACATTTTGGGTGAGTTGCTAATAGCGGCAATCTCTTCAACACTTACTGTTGCTAGTGAGGAGATTCCAAACATCGTCCCATAATTTTGTGCAGCCTTCGCTACTGCCCGCTCACCATCGTTGTGAAATAGTCTTTGTAAAGCGGTTGGCGCACAATACAATGGTAATTCAATTTTTTTACCAAAAATTGTTGTAGATAGATCTATATCTTCAACACCCGCTAAAACATTTGGTATTAAATCTACATCATCATAAGCGAGTGTATTGCGTCGGTAAGTTACTTCATCATCTGCTGCACCATCAATATAATGAAATATAGGAGACGGTAAGCGTTGCTTAGCTAGTTTTCTAAAATCGTGAAAATTATAACAGTCTGTTAACTTCATATTGAATATCTATATGGCTACTAACATATGAGAGTTTGGGCTATCAGGCTGATTTTTTAGTCTCATCAGGTAGAGATAGTGTCTCTGTTAATTGGTTTAGTGTGTCACGAAGCTCATAAAACTCTTTATCATTGAGGCCTGTTTTGCAGGCAACTTGTTTTTGTAGATCGGCAACTGAGTTTTCAAGTCCTAATCCATCTTTTGTTAAATAAATAAATGTGCGACGTTCATCACTTTTATCGCGCTCTTTTTTTATGAGCTTATAAGATTGCAGTCTTTTAAGTATTGGACTGATTGTAGGTGCATCTAACTTTAATTTTTGAGCTAATTGATTAATTGATAAACCATCCTTTTCCCAGAGAACTAACATAACTAAGTATTGTGGATATGTTAATCCTACTGTACTTAAACGTTTTCTGTATGTGCGAATAATTGAATTTGTTGCAGCATAAAGTGCAAAACATAATTGATGGTTGAGCAATAAATTCTTGTAGCGTGTCATAATATATTTTTTTCCATTAATATCGCAATATTATAGTCATCTGGATCTTCTAAAAAACACGGTTCTTATTATCTGCCCACTTTGCATGAGCCTGATATTTCAGATTCTATTTTCGATTGCTCTGCTTCACCACAAACATAATAAACACCCTTAGCATTAATCGCAATACGCTCACCTGTTTAACCTACTAATATCTGTAAATTAACTCAAAAAAAAGGTTGCTCGTCTATGGAGGCAACCTATAACAAACGAAATCAACTAAATAACTTATAAATCAAAAAAAACTTATGAATTGAGGACGCCACTATCTAGACATATAGTGCCTTTACCTGTACTTTATAACGGTTTTTTATAGCCCAAAAATATCCTAAGGAAAATATAATGAAAGAAAAAAATAAAAATAATCTATTAACTACCCTACTCGGTGGTAGTCTAATATTTAGTTTAGCATTTGTAATGGCTTCAAATGTATCTGGGTGTCCTTTGCATGATAATGCACAGAGTGATAGTTACATGGTTGCAGATGGGCATAAACACATGGAAGACAGTCAAGAAAATACTAAAGAAGATAAATGTAACCCTGATAAAGGACAAAATTGTACACCACCTTTAGAAATAAATGACAGTCAAGAAAATACTAAAGAAGATAAATGTAACCCTGATAAAGGACAAAATTGTACACCACCTTCGTGGTAAGGCTGAAAATGGAAAACGCTATTAAAGAAAAGACTAATGATGCAATGATGATCGGCCACTTGATTGATGGTGAAATAAAATATTCAAGTGGACCGACTCAGGATGTATATAACCCCTCTAGCGGAAAAGTTAGTAAAAAAATACAACTCGCAAAAAAAGAAACGGTCGAAGAAGCAATTACATCAGCTCAAGCTGCATTCCCTGAGTGGAGAAATACGCCTGCCGCTAAACGTGCTCGTGTTATGTTTCGCTTCAAAGAGCTGCTTGAACAGAATGCTGAAAAGATCTGTGAACTTATCGGGGAAGAACACGGCAAAATTTCACATGATGCAATGGGTGAACTCCAGAGAGGTATTGAGAATGTAGAATATGCATGCTCAGCACCCGAAATATTAAAAGGAGAACACAGCAAAAATGTTGGGCAATCAATAGACTGTTGGAGTGAGTTTCAACCGTTAGGTGTTGTTGCTGGTATTACTCCATTTAACTTTCCTGCAATGGTTCCAATGTGGATGTATCCATTAGCAATAGTCTGCGGTAATTGTTTTATACTAAAACCATCTGAACGAGACCCTAGTTCGACTTTATATATTGCTGAGTTACTCCATGAGGCCGGGCTTCCAAAAGGAGTATTAAATGTTGTAAATGGTAATAAAGAGGCTGTAGATACTTTATTACACGATCCGCGTATTGAAGCCGTTAGTTTTGTTGGTTCAACACCAATTGCTGAGTATATTTATAGTACTGCAACTGCAAATGGTAAACGTTGCCAGGCATTAGGTGGTGCTAAAAACCACGCTATCGTTATGCCCGATGCTGATGTCGATAACACTGTTAACCAATTACTGGGCGCTGCTTTTGGTTCCAGCGGTGAGCGCTGTATGGCGCTTTCAGTTGCTATTGTTGTAGGTGATGAAACCGGTAATACCTTTATTTCCAAAATGAAAGAGGTAATGAAAAATCTCAAAATAGGTGCTTATACCGATAGCACTAATGATTTCGGTCCACTGATAACTGGGGAGCATAGAGATAAAGTTACTGCATACATAGACAGCGCAGAAGAACAAGGAGCAACTATTGTTGTTGATGGTCGTGGTATAAAGGTTAAAGGCTATGAAAATGGTTTTTTTCTTGGCGCAACATTAATAGATAATGTAACGCCAAACATGGTTTCCTATAAAGAAGAAATTTTTGGTCCTGTACTTCAAGTTGTCAGAGCCAGCAACATGCAAGAAGCGATGGATATTATAGATAATCATGAATATGGTAATGGTACTTGTATTTTTACGCGTGATGGTGAAGCTGCGCGGTATTTCTCAGATCATATTAAAGTAGGTATGGTTGGAATCAATATTCCACTTCCAGTACCAGTTTCATATCATAGTTTTGGCGGTTGGAAACGTTCGTTGTTTGGAGATTTATTTGCTTACGGGCCTGATGGTGTAAGGTTTTATACAAGACGCAAAACTATAACGCAACGATGGCCCTCAGCTGGTATTAGAGAAGGAAAACAATTCTCTATGCCTACAATGAAGTAATTGTTTATTTTATAACCCTATATTTTAATAAAAATAATAAAATTTCATGAAGATATTTCAGATCTTGGCTCGTCCTTTTATTGCCTTTGTTGAACGCTATTACCCTGATGCGTTTATATTCGTCATTATACTTTCAGTAATAACTTTTTTTTCTGCTTTAATTTTAACTAATGCCACACCCTCTTCCGCACTATTAGCATGGGGTGACGGCCTTTCTATGTTGTTTACATTTACAGCGCAAATAACCATCATTATGATTGGTGCACACTCTCTAGCACACACTGAATCTGTCCAAAATTTTTTAACACGTATTGGTCAATTACCCAACTCCGCCTACCAAGCTTACGCACTAGTAGCATTTACAGCAGGGATTGCTAGTTTATGTGCTTGGTCGTTTGGATTAATTATAGGCGCTATTATGGCACGCAGTGTTGCAAGAGAATGTTTAAAAAAACCATTTAAAATACACTATCCATTACTCGTTGCGTCTGCCTATTCGGGTTATGTTATTTGGCATATGGGTTATTCATCGTCATCAGCGCTATTTGTTGCGACCCCAGGTCATCTCTTAGAAGATAAAATTGGTGTGATCCCGGTTACAGAAACAATTCTTTCACCAACTAACATTGTGCTTGCACTTATTGCATTAGCAACAATCACCATCATATGCCCTCTGATGAAACCTAAAGATGAAGATACAATCGAAATAGACCCTGAACTATTGAAGGATAATCATCAGAAACCTGAAAACATAAAAAATAAAATGACATTAATAGAGAAATTTGAAAATCACCGCTCGTTAAGTATCTTTCTTAGTGTAGCTATTTTTACATATATTGCGGTAACTTATACGCAAAGAGGTTTTTCCCTAACTCTGGATTTTGTTAGCTGGACGTTTTTGGCATTTGGTCTATTACTAGCAAATTCACCTATGCATTATATAAAATTAGTTAATAAAGCCGCTGGAACTGTCGGTCCCATCATTCTGCAGTACCCATTTTATTCTGGAATTATGGGTGTTATGGCAACCACCGGATTAATGAAAGTTATTTCTGATTGGATTATTTCAATTGCAACGCCAGAAACACTTGGTTTTTTTGCATTTCTTTCCGGTGGGTTAATCAATATGTTTGTGCCATCTGGTGGTGGTCAATGGGCAGTTCAGGGGCCAATTATGATTGAAGCGGCACTATCATTAAATGTTGAGCCAGCAATTGTAGTTTTAGGTGTTGCATACGGTGATCAATGGTCGAATATGATTCAACCTTTCTGGTTAATACCAATACTTGCAATAACCGGATTACGCATGCGTCAGGTACTCGGATATACATTTGTTATATTTTTATTCACGGGAATAATTTATGGTAGTGGAATTCTTTATATGGGATCGGGTTATAATTAATAACCAAAATTTATTAATAAAGTTATTGCCCAATAGGAAGGGTTAAAAGTGGAGCAATACTTTCGGATTTTCCTGATTGTAATAAAAATAATTGCATTAATAAGCTAAATGTTGTCTTGCTATTTAAGTCACTATCATCAATATAAAACAAGGTATCACGATAATTAGTTGAAATAGCAACATTTGCATTATTTGGTGCTGATTTTATTTTAAATAAATCTCGTGTTAATTCAGACCAGTTGAATTCATCGCCAAGTTCATCGTAGGTAATTGTTACCTTACCTGAATTTTTATCCTTATCTGGGACATCAATTGAATGAGATAAATAATACATCACACCCAAAAAAGAACGTGTAGAGAGGATGATGCTGCTATTGCTTTTATTAATAAAACCTTTCCCATTTTTAAGCTCATAGTTTTTTTTAGTATCTAATTTCATTTTTTCTCTCAGTAAGCCTACTTTATTATCATCGTTATTTATAACAAGAGTGGCTTTACCATTTTTGTCATAAACAAAATTTATATCACTTTCAGTTTGTAATTCACGAAATAATTTTGCAATAGATTGAAATTCTTTAAACTTAGGAACTACAGTTGGAGTTGGTCCTCCTGCATTTGGCGCATTTGAAATACCATTTATATCATCGACAATCAGTCGCAGTATCCTTTCAATACTCCAACCGGAATTAGCAAGTAACAAAATTGTATCTACCGAAATAGGTTTAAGTAATCTTTGAATAAAATCATTTCCATGCAATGGTAAATAAGTAACCGTCGGTTGTTCAGTAAAATTTAGTTTGCCCGATAAACCGACAGATTCAGGTGTTTCTTGTTTTTTGAAAGTACTACTCACGCTTGCTTCAGTATTGAGTTTAAACTGTGAGGAGACGCTGTTCACTTCGAGAAAAAATGGTGTATCGTGGTATTTTAATCTTATTAAATTAAGAAGTAATTGCTCGTCAATTGTCCTTTGGATTGCAATATTATAATCATTTCCGCTTGCTTGTATTAAATCCGGTCCAATTCTCGCGCAGCCCGTTAATATAAATAAGGATGATATTAAAATAATACGTTTAATCATTAATTTTCTCGCTAATAAGTATTTAGTACCGGAAAGTGAATTCAATATACCGGCCCATCAATGGCAGTGGTAAAGTTTAATATGACGATTAATAAAAACAACTACTTATAAGACATGCTGACATTATGAATCATCCTGAAATAGTCTAGCCTCAAATAATAATAATTAATTCATAGAGTTATAAAAATAATCAAAGAGTTCAATAATAAGTGGTAAAGTTTAATATTGTGATTATTGATAACAATTATTTCTATCGTACACTTATTTTATGAATATTATGAAAATAAAATTTGAAGCATCTTGCGCGAGTTAATTATGAGTCGTGCCTTTACAAAAGAACCTGATGGAGAACAAGCAGAAGCTGAGTTACCCGTTCGTCCACAAAGTAAGCATCCGAATTACATCACTAAAATAGGCCTAGAAAAACAAAAAGAGGATTTAAATAAATTACTATCAGAATGTGCGTCATTAAAAGAAACAAACAAGCTAGATAATAAAAATAAAATTAAGTTATTAGATTCTCAGATTATTTATCTCAAACAGCGTGTTGAATCGGCAATTCCTATTGAAATTAATATTCAAGAAAAAAATGATATTCGTTTTGGTGCCACTATTGATTTAATTGATAATAACGCTAATAAATATAAATTTTCTATTGTTGGTCAAGATGAAGTTGATACTAATAAAGGTTTTATTAGTTGGGTTTCGCCGCTCGGAAAAGC
The DNA here is from genome assembly GCA_002692205.1 of Legionellales bacterium. Taxonomy (GTDB): domain Bacteria; phylum Pseudomonadota; class Gammaproteobacteria; order Eutrophobiales; family Eutrophobiaceae; genus UBA11869. The sequence goes on from NZJM01000021.1 coordinate 23,395, forward strand.
TCTAATCGGCAAGCAGCCTGGTGACATAGTAACCTGGACTAGGCCGATTGGAGATATTGAGCTTGAAATTATAAGTTTTTACTATTCATAACAAGAACAGATGGTGGTAGGTAATACGTGTAACAAAAGTTTGCTGACTAAATATAATCTAAAGTTAGTAAAAATCGTTTATCGCCAACCGAGACTTGTGGTGAACGGTGCACTAATCCGGCATTTTCATTTCCTTCCCATAGCTCGCCTTTTAATATCGCAACATCACCGGTCTTTAATCTATTAATATCTGCTTCGCTTTGGAAAATCCCTGAGTCAACATCTGATAAGCCATTATTTCCTTTACCTAGTTTACTTCGATCTACCAAGTCATGTGGTAACCATTCTGAAGTAGCTCCGCAATACGTTGAAACTAATCGACACGGTACTCTATCTACATGAAATCGTGGACACATGGCGCTATCTAAAACTTTTAATCGTAAGCCCACTCGTTCAATATCAAACAACACACAAAACATCTCAACAAGATTAGAAATGTCTTTGCAGAATGCTTGTGCATTAACAAATTCATTATCAGACTGAATCAACTTATTAAAAACAGTATCAGGCTTTACAATCAAACTGGATTCATACTGACTATGCGATTGTACGAACTGGTTAACAAAACTTTGTATATCGGTTGCTAAATCTCGTTCCCAAATTGCAATATTAATGTTCTCTTGATAAATATCAGTAAAGATTGAGGGATGACAGTCGACTGCGGCTTTACGAGAATTAAAGCATCGTATAGTTTCTGCCCTCATAGATGATACGGTACTCATGTATTCTCCCATTTAGGAAAGGGGTCGATGAGTGTTGCCCAATATTCCTTTCCTTTAAGCACTTCATCTTCATTCAAGAGACAATTGTCTAATGTCTCAGTTATCGC
>NZJM01000022.1 GCA_002692205.1 Legionellales bacterium
AAAAAAAATATGGATATTAGCTTCATCGAAGAAATGCCACTTGGTATTATTGATGACCACGATCGTAATGAATTATATTATTCCAGTGATCAAATAAAAAATGACATACAGAATGAATTTGAATTGATTTCATCAATGAAGTCAACTGGAGGACCATCCAAATATTTTCAAATAACCGGCACAAATACAAAAGTCGGATTTATTTCTCCACATAGCCATAATTTTTGCGACGAATGTAACCGGGTAAGATTAACTGCTGAAGGTCGTTTGTTGCTTTGTCTCGGGCAAGAAAATTCTGTTGATCTAAGAAAAATAATTAGATCATTTCCGGGAAACAACGATAAATTAAAAGAATCAATACGAAATTCAATGCAAATCAAACCCAAAGGCCATGATTTTAATATTCAAGAAAAACCAGTTATTTTTCGACATATGAATGTAACAGGCGGTTGAGTATGCCTTCTACTCTACCGATGATGACAAATGCTGGTTTGTCACCCACAAAAAAAGTTCTTGTTAAAGATGAATATAAAAATACTAGAGAGTTAAATATTGCTGAAGAACGTCCACTCACTATTTATATCGACAGCTTTGAAATTGTCACATTAATGACTCTTGGTACAGAACCCGAATTACTGGCTCTTGGATACATAAAGAATCAAGAATTAATTTCTGACCTTAATGAAATACAATCAGTCCAGGTTGACTGGGATGTTAATGCCGCGGCTATTACAACAAAAAATAAAAGAGCTGATATTGTTGATAAGCTAGGTAGTCGAATTGTAACAACCGGTTGCGGTCAAGGGACGATTTTTCACGGAGTGATGGAGCAACTTGAAAAACTTAAAATAAAATCGAGAAATGTAAAGCAATCTTCCTTGTATATGTTATTAAAAAATTTAAATGCATCTAATGATGTGTATAAAAATGCAGGAGCTGTACATGGCTGTGCATTATGTATCGAATCTGAACCACTGGTTTTTATTGAAGACGTGGGTAGGCATAATGCAGTTGATGCAATAGCAGGGAAAATGTGGTTAGAGAATATCCCCGGTGAAGATAAAATATTCTACACCACCGGAAGATTAACATCTGAAATGATCATTAAAGTAGCTCAAATGAAAATTCCGATTTTGTTATCCCGTTCAGGAATAACGCAAATGGGGCTTAGTCTTGCTCAGGAACTCAATATAACGTTACTCTCGAGAGTGAAAAATAAACACTTTTTAGTCTATAACGGCTATGAAAATATTGAATTTGACACATCATTACCTCCAAAACAAGAGGTTGCAAATACAATAAATAAGGGAAATTAACTATTAATTTAAAGAAATTTCGCCATCTATCTCTATTGTGCAATCGATATCTTGAAAAACTATGGTTGCATGAGCTTTAAGTGATTCATTTCCAGTTAATTTTCCTTCTGAAATAGCTCTACTCACGGCCTCTGTTATCTCTCTTTGTGATGTAATACCTACTTTTTTTAAATATTTTCTAATTTCCATATTAAAGTTATCTTGATTCATAATATGTGCCTCGAGTTAAAAGTGTCTGTTATAGTAAGAATAGAGCTTATGGCGTCGTTTTCATAGTTAAAATTATATATGCAAAAAATCGAAAAAAATGACATTACAGGGGCGATTCTTGCCGGGGGTCGTGCACGAAGAATGCACGGAGAAGATAAAGGCCTTATCTTGTTTGAAAGTAAGCCATTAGTTAAATACGTAATTGATATTCTTAGCCCTCAGGTTGGTAATTTAATAATAAATGCAAATAGAAATCACAAGGAATATGCTAAATATGGGTTTGAAATTATTTCCGACGAATTAAGTGACTATTGTGGTCCGCTATCTGGAATGGCGAGCATATTAAATAAAATAGAAACTCCATACTTAGTAACAGCACCATGTGATTCGCCATTCTTGTCAACTAAACTTGTATCATCTTTAAGTTTTGCGATGGCCAATGAAAATGCTGATATTAGTGTTGCTCACAACGGTCTTCGTGTGCAGCCGGTTTTTTGTATGCTAAAAAAAACCATGGTCACTTCAATCAATGAGTATTTAGACAGAGGTGAGAGAAAAATCGATAAATGGTTTGAACAGCATGCCGTAGCTATTGCTGATCTATCAAGCTATCCTGAGAGTTTTAAAAATTTTAATTCTAGAGAAGAATTAATAATTGCAGAGGAAAATAGTGAAAAAAAATAAAACAAAAATACCTGCCCTTGGCTTTGCAGCTTTTAGTGGAACAGGTAAAACAACTCTTCTCATAAAAATAATTCCTTTTTTCAAAGAAAGAAATTATAAAATAGGAGTGATAAAACATGCTCATCATGCATTTGATATTGATAAAAAAGGAAAAGATAGTTATGAATTAAGAAAAGCTGGCGCTAGTCATATGCTAATTACGTCCGATAGTCGATGGGCGCTTATGGTCGAAAATAATGGCAATGATGAAGAAGAACTTCATAGGCACATTAGTAGATTAGAAAAGGAAAATGTAGACTTAATTCTCGTTGAGGGCTTTAAGTCTGCTTATATTCCAAAAATTGAACTACATCGAGCATCACTTGGGCATCCACTAATTTGTGAAAATGATAAAAATATTATTGCTGTTGCATGTGATGATAAATTAAAAATGAACATAAATTTACCAATATTAGATATTAATGATTATAAAATGATTGTTGATTATATTATTAATGATTTTATAAATAAGGAATGAAATAGTTAATTATGAAAAATGATATCAAAATAGATTCAAGCTGTATGGATGATTTTGACCAAGATTCTATTACAACTGATGTAGCTCTTGAAAAAATATTGAACTCAATAATACCGACTGAAAAAACTGAAACTATACCTATTAGAGAATCTCTTAATCGCATACTAGCAAAAGATATAAAATCAGATATTAATGTTCCGTCTGCAAGAAATTCTGCAATGGACGGCTACGCAATAGATTCAAATGACATTTCTAAAATAAAAAATACAGAATTAACAATAATAGGAAAAAGTCTCGCCGGTAAACCATTTAATGAAGCTATCAAGAATGGACAATGCGTTAGAATAATGACGGGTGCAGTTATGCCAAAAAATGCAGATACTGTTGTTATACAAGAACGTGTTTCTCTTTCAAAATCTGGTAATAAAATTGTAATAGGTAATGACATAGAATCTGGTGCGAATGTCAGAGAAGCAGGTGAAGACATATCAAAAGGAGTTATCGCGCTAAAAAAAGGAAAAAACTTAACTCCTGCAGATATCGGTTTACTTGCCTCCTTAGGTATTCCAGAAGTAAGAGTTAACCAAAAACTGAAAATTGCATTTTTTTCAACAGGAGATGAGCTATGTTCTGTCGGTGAAAAACTAAACATGGGCAGTGTATACGATAGTAATCGTTACACCTTGTATGCGATGTTGACAAAATTAAATGTTGAAATTATTGATATGGGCGTCGTTAATGATGACAAAGAGCTTCTAAGTAAAGCATTTGAAAAAGCTGCGGGTAATGTAGATATGCTAATTACTTCAGGAGGAGTATCAGTTGGTGAAGCTGACTATGTAAAAGAAATATTAGAAAATTATGGAAATATTAATTTTTGGAAAGTTGCCATTAAACCTGGAAGACCGTTAACATTTGGTAAAATTAACACGACGTTCTTTTTTGGTCTTCCGGGGAACCCGGTTTCTGTTATGGTAACTTTTTATCAATTCGCACAACTAGCAATAAAAAAATTAGCTGGTGAGAGTTCTTATGCCCCGACCCTATTGAAAGTTCCCTCGGCTTCTTCATTGAGAAAAAAACGAGGTCGAGTCGAATATCAACGGGGTATCTTAGAAAAAGATAAAAACAATAATTTTATTGTTCGTAAAACCGGACCTCAGGGTTCAGGGATTCTCCGTTCTATGTCAGATGCAAATTGCTTTATCGTCCTACCAATTGACTGTGAGGGGATAAATCCCGGTGAACTTGTGGATATACAACCCTTTCAAGGCATTATTTAATTTGTTCTAATTACTTAAGTGCATGTTTTTAATAGCTTAAATAATTAGCTGCACTTAACAAAGTCATGTTATGCGGTCTTCTATTTTGTTAGTATAGGACAATATCATAATAAAAAACGAGGATAGAATAATGGCTGCTAACCCAAAAATTACAACGGGCTTCGGCGGGTGCCCGCATGATTGTCCCGACACATGTTCAATGATCTTTGATATTGAAGATGGAAAAGTTAAAGGTGTAAGTGGTAACAAAGACCACCCGATGACTCGTGGCGGGCTTTGTGTAAAATTAAAAGATTATGAAAAACGTCATTATCATCCTGACCGTTTATTACATCCGATGCGTCGTACCGGACCCAAAGGCAGCAAACAGTTTGAGCGTATCACTTGGGATGAAGCATTAGATGAAATCACAACAAAGTGGAAGGCCATTATTGAAGAATATGGGCCTCAAGCCATCATGCCATATAGCTATTTAGGTCATCAGGGACTGGTGCATGGCTTAAATGGAGCTGATGCATTTTTCAATAAAATGGGTGCGACGGTATGTGAACGTACCTTTTGTGGGGAAGGTTCATGTACCGCTTACTTATCAACAGTAGGACCAACAGCAGGGCTTGATGTGGAAAGTTATGTCCATTCTAAATACATCGTTATCTGGGCATGCAATAGTATGAGTACTAATCTCCATCATTGGGCAATTGTTCAGGATGCAAAACAAAAAGGAGCAAAAGTTGTTGTAATTGATGCTTATGCATCAAGAACTGCAAAGCAAGCTGATTGGCATATTGCACCGAAACCAGGAACTGATGGCGCGCTAGCAATGGCCGTTATTAATAGTATTATTGAGCAAGGTTTAGTTGATAAAGATTATGTCGACAACTATGTTGTTGGCTATGAAGAATTAGCAGTACGTGCAAAGGATCGTACCCCTGAATGGGCAGAAGAAATTACGGGTATTCCGGCAGCCGATATTCGACAATTGGCAAAAGACTTAGCCACCGAACAGCCTGCTGCAATCCGAATGGGTGTGGCACTAGAGCGTAGTTATGGTGGTGGACAAGCAGTCCGTGCTGTCACTTGCATATCTGCTCTAACTGGCGCTTGGCGTCATGTTGGCGGAGGTGTTACCCAATTTCCTGTTTGGGAGCATCCTTATAAATTTGATGTCATATGTCGACCAGATTTAATTCCAGAAGGTACACGCGTCATTAATGCTCTGCAGATAGGTCGTGCGCTTACCGGCGAAATGGATCTAGATATTCCGATCAAATCGATGATGTTCTGGAACGCAAATCCACTCACACAATCGCCGGAAACAGAAAAGATTGCTGCTGGGTTGATGGATGAAGATTTATTTATGGTTACCGCTGATCATTTTATTACTGATACGGCGTCTTATGCCGATATCGTATTACCTGCCTCAATGGGCGCTGAAATGGAAGATATGATCTTGTCTTGGGGACACCTCTATCTTACCTACAATGCTAAGAGTGTTGAATCTCCGGGAGAAGCGATACCAAACAGTGAAATCTTTAGACGTCTTGCCGAACGCATGGGTTATGAAGAAGAACAGTTTAAATGGTCGGATTCAGAATGCCTTGAAAACTATGTTGATTGGGATTCGCCGGCCTGTGAAGGTATTGATCTTGACTACTTACGTAATAATGGATTTGCTCGCTTGAATGTAGGCACCAAGGATGACAGAGCCCCACATAAAGAAGGTAATTTTCCAACGCCTTCTGGTAAATGTGAAATTAAACTTGATGGTGCTACAAACTTTGTGGCTGGTCCATTTCGTCAAATGTATGATGCGTATCAGCCAGGAGAGCCATTAGATACTCTCCCTGATTATGTTGCTCCTCGTGAGTCGGCTGAAACAAATCCAGAACTTGCAAAAAAATATCCGTTGAACATCGTCTCACCGAAAAGTCACGGCTTTTTGAATTCATGTTATGCCAATATGGATCACAAAATTAGAGGTCAGGGTGAGCAATTTGTACTTATCAATACAGATGATGCAAAATCGAGAAACATTAATAGTGGAGATAAAGTTCGCGTCTACAACGACAGAGGTGCTTTTGAAGGTGATGCAAAAATCACAGATGATGTTAATCCTGGCCTTATCATTGCTACACTAGGATATTGGCGTCAACTAAATAATGGAACCGTGAACAGTATAAGTTCCGCTGAATTTGTAAACATGGGACATGCGCCAACATTCTCTGATAATCTTGTGCAGGTTGAAAGCGCGTAATTAGTTTTAACTAACAACGTTTAGAAACCAGGTGTGTTTTTTTTCACCCAGTGGTCGCCTGTTGATGTTTTTTCTTTCTTCCAAAATGGAGCTCGTGTTTTGAGCTCTTCCATTATGAAGCGGCAGCTATCAAAAGCTTCTTTTCGGTGCTCAGACCATGTTGCAATTAATACGATATGATCACCAACTTCGATCTGCCCCACTCTATGCAATAATAATAAATCTAAAAGAGTAAATTTTTTCTTTGCATCATTTAAAATTTCATATAAATGCTTTTCTGTCATTTCAGGGTAATATTCGAGAAACATACTATCAATTTTTCGACCTTCATTAAAATCACGCATCGAACCGACAAACATAGCTGTTGCACCATATTTACCTGTAACTCGCAAATTTTTCTCATAATTCTCAATTTCATGAAAAGGATTAAAAGTTTTTTCACGAATACTAACTTTCATCATTAGCCTCCTGTAACAGGTGGAAAAAAAGCAACTTCATCTCCCTCATGCAATTGATGATTTGCCTTTACATATTGCATATTGACGGTAGCCATAACATTTTCGAATTCAATATTTTTTTCAACTTTTATTTTTTTCCATAAATCATCAACAGATGACGTCTCATCAATATTAATTTGGGTGCTAGACTCACCTATTAATTCTCGTAAACTAGCAAAATATTTAATTGAAACTTGCATTTTTCTAAACTTTTATATATCTACAGGCTTAATTTGAGTAATATAAAATATTATAACAAAGAGATAGCTTTATTATGACGAAATTGACTCATTTTAATAGGGAAGGCGCAGCACATATGGTTAATATTGCTGATAAAGCTGTGACACACCGAAAAGCCACTGCCTCTGGCATAATAAGCATGAAACCGGAGACATTGCGTCTTATTGTAGAAAAAGCCAGTAAAAAAGGTGACGTATTAGCGATCGCCAGAACTGCTGGAATTATTGCGTCAAAAAAAACAAGTGATCTTGTTCCTCTTTGTCACCCTATTGCACTTACACATATCAATATTGAATTAAATGTAAATGAAAATGAAAATATCATTACATGTGAATGCACTGCTGAAACAGAGGGTAAAACCGGCGTAGAAATGGAGGCACTTACATCTGTCCAGATAACACTTCTAACAATTTATGACATGTGCAAAGCAGTTGATCGAGAGATGATAATCTCAGAAATCAAGCTACTAAAAAAAATAGGAGGTAAGTCCGGTAGCTGGGTTAGAAGTTAATCATATTTAATATACTTAAACCTCTGATCATCGGGAGTTCCCTCAAGCGCTGAATCTTCGTCTTGTCCGGGTTGCCATAAAACCATCTCTTCTATTTTTTTTGCCAAATCAAAATCTTTATCGGTTACTCCCTTTGCAGCATGATTCATTAATTTAACAATAACAAAAGCATATGAAACCGTTAAGTCCGGGTGATGCCATGCTACTTCTGACAAATGCCCAACTGCATTGACAACCATTAAACTACCTTTCCATCCACTTGTTTTATATTTACGTCTTATCCAACCTTTTTCATAGTGCCAATTTGGTAGTTCATCCTTTAATCTAGCTTCAATTTCCTCAACTGAATATGCCTCATCTTTTTCTTTTTTACGCCACTGTGCCATTTATTAAAACCTCCTTTGATGCGATATTATTATCAATTATCTTTTTTTTGAAAATCATGTCTCTAATTCTTTTTACATACAACGAATCAACGCTATTTACACGATTACTTTTTTTGCATAACGCACCTCTGAATCCTAAATAATCAGGCTCGAGAGGTAAGAGAACATCAATATCGTTATGATTAAGTGAACCTGCTAAACCCGTTATTAATTTATTAGTTTTCGCTAATTTTATAAATTTATCAAGTACGTCATACTTAATTAAGGTGCAAAGACTTTGGTTAGACTTGTCTTCTGTATCTATCATTACACCTTTAACATTAGACCTCATTATCGTCTCTAGTTCGCTAATTTTTGTAATATTTTCAGCAAAAAAAACAACGACGATTTTTATGCCTTTCTTGCTAGATTCATTTATCGAATTTAAAAAATTCTCTGTGACATTTTTACCAAAAAGCCCTATTTTAACATAATCAACTCCAGTATTTGCTGTAGCAATAATCCTACTCATTAGTTCTGGGTTATCAGGATCGATATCTCCTATGGTTGCACTTGTTGGTAAAAAATTATCCACTAAACATACAATCGATCTAATAGTATTTAAATTAAGTGCGCCTAGTGCACCAAGTTTTGGATCTTTCAAATCAATGATGTCGACTCCGGCATTTAAAACAATTCTCGCTTCCTCTTTTGAAGTTACACTAGCTAACATTCTTGTCATATGTCATCACCCTTTATTATTTCTTTTTCTTTAATTTTTTTCATAAGCCAATCCCATGCAATTTTCTCATTCTTCCCTGCTGTCTTCTTTATGGCAATTGATAAATATTCAATTTCATTTTTAATTTTTTCAGGAGGCAGCATGTCAAGCCTGCTTACCAATATAGCCAATTCTAAAACTGCTTGCTGAGCACGATTAAATCCTTTAAATGATTTATGTATTACTTCGTTTACAGGACGACAGTAAAAATGAGGTCTAAGTTCATCCTCCTTCTCAGATAAAAGCTCAAGTTCAACATGACTTAATGCAGCTTTTAATCGATATCCCTTAACTTTTTCTGTTGGAAGCAAATCCCAATTCTTATGGTCAGTCAAACACCCAGCAAATATCCTAACATCGTCAGTACTATTAATAACACATGATTTATTTCTTTTTATATTTTCGAGTGTCGCCGATGGCTTAAAAGGTGCAATGATTATTGCTCCTCCCTCATTCCAGACACCCATTGGGGCAATGTGTGTCGAGCCATCTTGATTCATTGTTGTAATTATTACTTCGTATATCATTTTTTTTTATTTTTTTTTCTTGCTTTCAAAGTACTGCCCTCGGATTTATAGTCATTCGATTGCTTCCGCATTTCTCTCATATTATGTGTTGCTTGCAGATCATCTTTCTTTTGTTCATCTGTTCTTTTTGAAGATGATGCTCCCCAATCAAGTTCCTCATCCTGCATGTACTTCTTCCCTAGTTGTAATGCAATCTGCGCTCTTGCTAGTTCTACGCCCATATAAAATGCATGTGGTGCATCATCCTGTATTAATTCTAATTCTGGGAATATATCAAAAGGATTCTCGCGCATACAAATACCATCTCGATTATAAACATGAATGCCGTTTTCATTTACCTGAATCCTGTAACTTGGATCTCTGACATCTTCATAGAATTCTTGAATTTCACTAGTATTATATTGAAAAGGTCTTCTTTCATGCATGCCTAATAAAGAACCACTCAGTCCTTTAGGTAAGCTATTATCTTGACGAGCAGAATAAAAGATACGACGGGCAATATCAGCCTCACGTATCGCACTTCGACAATGCGCACTTACTTGCGTTGCTAACACGGCATTTAAATGCATTTCAGAAATTAACCCAAATAGTATTGCATTTATTCCAGTTGTATCGGCTTCTGTTAATTCTGTTAAATTACCAATACCCATCATTATCTTAATATCCGGATACGCTTCACGTAACTCATGATAACGAATAATAGATTTTGTAAAACCAAAATGTACTGGATCTAATATTGGATCAGCAAAAAAAGGACGTCCTTTTGCGCTAAATTTTTCAATACTATTAAATAATGATTTCATATCAGTATGCTTATCTGGGATGAGTATTGGCGTAGAACTAACTTCATCTGCAATCCATAAGGTGCTTTCTTTGAGGCTTAGAAGAAAATCTGCGCCCGCTTTTCCTCCACGTAGTAATTCATCTTCATTTAATGAATCAACGCTGACTTTGAAACCGGCTTGATGTAGTTCTTTAACCACATCCTCCAGGTGTGGAAATGGTGTATCAGGTAAACAACCTATATCAATAACATCTGCACCATCTTGACGATATTTTTCAGCTCTTTTAAGGATTACATCAATATCAACCATCGGAGCATCAACGATTTCTGCGAATATCTTGACTTCGTGTTTACTTAAATCGACAGGTTTACAATCTCTTCCAAAAAAAGTTGGTATATCCTTCATATCTATTGTCCCTCTTACGCAAGGAACACCAATCTCATCAGAGAGTTTTGAGAGATCCCCGCGACAAAGTCCAGGAACAATAACTCTGTCTATATGTTCAATATTAGTTATTCTGCGAGCAATCATTTGAGCTGTCATAAGAGCAGCAACACTCACACCTATGTTTCTAATTTCGTATGTAAATTCCGTTGGCGCCATCTCCTTGAGTATTCTCTCAAGACGTTTTTGCGCTAATTTTCCAGTTAGAAAAAGAATGTTTTCTTTCGGTGTTTTATTCATCTCAAATGATTATAGTCGCGCATGATTATTTAATAGAGTGTTATTTTTCGCGTTTCAACTGGTTGATATAAACCAATCTTCGTTAAAATTAATTTCAAATAGCGTATAATAAAAAAAGCAAAAAACAATAATTTAATTTAAAAAGTGCATATATAATATTGATTTATATAGGTATTTATGTTTAACTTTAATTGGTCGCCTACATTGGCATGATTATCGCAGTATATTCCATTATAAATAAGTCTAAGTTAATTAAACGGGTCAATAAATCATATGCGAATTCATTTGTTGGGAACAGGAGCAGGTGGGGGTTATCCTCAATGGAACTGTAATTGTGATAATTGCAGCCGGCTCAGAGCGGGCACAATCAAAAGCTCCCCCCGAACACAATCATCGATAACAATTAGTGGAAATAATGAAGATTGGGTTCTATTCAATGCTTCGCCAGATATACGTGCTCAAATAGAATCATTCCCGCCACTTCAGCCTGCACGAAAAATTAGAGATACGGGTATTTGTGCGATTATCTTATGCGATGCTCAAATTGATCATACTACTGGATTGATTATTATGAGAGAGCATGACAAACCTTGGGATGTTTATTGCACATCTGCAGTTTACGAGGATATGACTACAGGCTACCCAATATTTAATATGTTAGGGCATTTTCGAGGAGTTAATTGGAACGAAATTAAAACCGATCAATCGTCTTTTACTGTTCCAAAAGCAGATAATCTAGTTTTTACTGCTGTACCATTAAAGAGCGAAGCTCCTCCCTACTCTCCACATCGACATGCTACAGTCCCAGGGGATAATGTTGGCTTTAAAGTTGAGGATAAAAATACCAATAAAAATCTTTTCTATGCGCCAGGATTAGGTGTTATAGAAGATCATGTACTTGAATATATGAATGATGCTGACTGTATATTGGTAGACGGTACAGTGTGGACAAATGACGAAATGTCTCGTCATGGCATTAGCAACAAATTAGCAAGTGAAATGGGGCATTTAGACCAATCTAGTAAAGGTGGTATTATGGAGACATTAAGTAGTCTTAAAAAACCACGTAAAATTTTAATTCATATCAATAACACTAACCCCATATTGGATGAAGATTCTTCTGAGCGAAAAAGGTTAACTGATGCAGATATAGAAGTTTCATTTGATGGTATGGAAATTGTAATTTAAATCTTGGAAAAATAAAAAATGACAACAAGTAATAAACCATGGAGTCGTGAAGAATTTGAGAAAAAGCTTCGCTCAAAAGAAATGTACTATCATATTAATCATGATTTTCATATTTTAATGAATGAAGGAGGCTTGGATAAAGAAGCTGTTCAAGGCTGGGTGGCTAACCGTTTTTACTACCAAACAACTATACCAATAAAAGATGCAGCAATTATGTCTAACTGCACAGATCGCAATGCAAGAAGGCAATGGGTTCAAAGAATTATTGATCATGATGGTGTTGAAGGTGATGATGGTGGTATTGAAGCTTGGCTCCAATTAGCTGAGGCTGTTGGATTGTCTAGAGAAGAAACATTATCCTACGAACATGTTCTTCCGGGTGTAAGGTTTGCAATTGATGCATATCTTAACTTTGCAAGAAGAGCCACATGGGAAGAAGCGGCAAGCTCATCATTAACAGAATTATTTGCCCCTAAAATTCATCAAAAAAGACTGGATAACTGGCCTGATCTATATCCATGGATTGATGCAAAAGGTTACCAATATTTTCGCAAAAGATTAAAAGAGGCGCGGCGTGATGTCCAACATGGATTAGATATTACGCTTGAATACTATAAAACAAGAGCAGAACAAGAGTATGCGCTTAGTGTTTTACAATTTAAACTTGATATTCTATGGACTATGCTGGATTGCATGTGGATGGCTTATATTGAGAAAAAACCCCCATTTTATAACTGTACATAGGTGCCTAATTGAAGCTTGAAAATGAAACTATACTTGAAATCGTACCTACTTTTCGTGTTCAATGGGAAGAAGTCCAAGACTGCTATGTGGTGCTTTACCCAGAAGGGATGGTTAAACTAAGTCAGAGCGCCGGGGAAATTATGAAACGTATAGATGGCAAAAAAACAATAATTGACATCATTAATGATATTTCAGCTACTTTCGAAGGAGCTGATGTAACAGAAGATGTTATGAAATTTTTGGAGGTTGTTTATGGCAACGGTTGGATTAGAAACAAATAATCAATCAAGACCTTTATGGTTGCTTGCTGAGCTGACGTATCGATGTCCGCTGCAATGTCCATACTGCTCAAATCCGGTAGAAATGGCTAAATATAAAAATGAACTAAGCACTGATGATTGGATAAGAGTAATGCAGCAAGCTCGAAAGATGGGTGCAACACAACTAGGATTTTCTGGTGGTGAGCCTTTAGTTAGAAAAGACCTTGAAGTGCTTATAAAGGAAGCTAGAAGTCTTGGCTATTATACAAACCTGATTACATCAGGAGTCGGTATGGATGAAAAGCGAATTTTGGCATTCAAAGAAGCTGGCCTTGACCATATTCAAATTAGTTTTCAAGCAAGTAACGAAGAACTTAATAATTACATAGGTGGGACAAAATCATTTCAACATAAATACGAAATGGCAAGACTTGTAAAAGAATATGAATATCCGATGGTACTTAATATTGTTTTGCATCGTAAAAATGTCGATCAGATAAAAGACATTCTTGATATGACCGTTGATCTAAATGCTGATTACGTAGAACTCGCAAGCACTCAATATTATGGGTGGTCAAGAGTTAATATAGACCAATTACTTCCAACAAAAGAACAGTTAATACATGCTGAGTCTGTCGCTCGTGAATATCAGGAAAAAATGAAAGATAAAATGAAAATAATCTACGTCATTCCTGATTATTTCGAAAACCGACCTAAAAAATGTATGAATGGCTGGGGTAATATTTTCTTAACTATCGCTCCTGATGGCAGCGCTCTACCCTGTCATGCCGCAGGTCAATTACCTGGGCTTGAATTTCCAAATGTAAGAGATCATGGAATTGATTGGATTTGGAATGACTCTCCTGATTTTAATAAATTCAGAGGAACCTCGTGGATGCAAGAGCCATGCAAATCGTGTGATGAGAAACATAAAGATCTTGGAGGATGTCGCTGCCAAGCTTACATGCTTACGGGCGATGCAACTAATGCTGATCCGGTTTGTGATAAATCACCATTTCATGAAACATTACACAATGATGTAAAACGTATCGATAAATTATCAGGCAACAAAGAATTTGAATCTAAACCTTTGGTATTTAGAAATATGAAAAATTCAAAGGATATTATGACTGATAAGAAAACACCCGAAATAGTTTAATTTTGCGAAGATAAGATAGCCCATGCTGTCTCAATGGCTTGTTTATTTGGCAATACATCATGTACACGAAAAATCTTTACCCCTGCTAATACTCCCAGTGTTGTTGTCGCCGCTGTTGCTCCAATAAGGTCAGATGGTTTATTAACGGCGCATATTTCACCCATAAATCTTTTTCGGCTTGTACCCAAGAGTACAGAGTACCCTGTATCAACAAAAGTTTTCATATTATTCAGTAACTTAAGATTGTGTTCACTCTTTTTTCCAAAGCCTATTCCTGGATCGATAATTATATTTTTTTTATCAATACCACTATTTACACATTCTTCCGCTCGTTTTTTAAGAAAAAATAAAATTTCAGATACAACGTTCTTGTAACTAGGACTATTTTGCATTGTCTCAGGGGTTCCCTGCATATGCATGATGATATATGTACACTTCCTATTGGCACACAGTGAGATAATTTCAGGGTCATCATTACCTCCCGATACATCATTTACAATTTCAGCGCCGGCGTTAATCGCTGCTTCAGCAACATCTGATTGTGTTGTATCAATGCTAATTTTTACATGATTTGGTTTTGTTTCATTTATTGCTTTTATTATATGGATAACCCGTTCTTTTTGTTCATCACTTGGAATTCGCTGAGAACCTGGTCGAGTTGACTCACCACCAATATCAATAATATCGGCACCTTCATCAATCATTCTTTTCCCTTGAGATACAGCTGAATCAAGATTATTAAATTTCCCTCCATCTGAAAAACTATCTGGAGTAACATTTAAAATACCCATTATTTTAGGTTTTATTTTCATATTATTTCACATTAATTAATGTAGCTAGTTCATTGGTGGCATTTATTAGCGCATCAGTAATTTTTGGTTCGCCTGCTAGGTGACCTGCATTTGGAACGAGAATAAGTTTTGAATTTGGTAATTTATGATACAAATAAGACGATGCCTCCGGTAAACAAGTAATATCATGACGTCCATGAATAATTCTAATGGGGACATTAGGTATCTTTTTTATATTTTTAACAATCTGGTCTTCTTTAATAAAATAATTATTTTTTGCGTAATGAATTTCTATTTTAACATCGTTAATTAATTTATCTTCATCTTCATCTTTGTCGAGCTGGTACTCTTCATCAAAACTATGGGTAACCACTCTTCCTGCCCATAGCGACCATGCTTTTGCTGCTATTAACTGTGTATCCTTATCAGTTGAAAAAATATTCTTATACATTGAGCCAACTAAATCTTTTTTTTCATTATCACTAAAAATAGATAAAAATTCTTGCCAATAATCAGGATAAATTCGATTTACACCTTCACCCACAAACCAAGACAGATCTTTCTTTCTAGCTAAAAAAGAGCCTCTTAAAATAATTCCTGATACATTTTTTGGATATGATTCAGCATAAAGCAAAGCTAGTGTTGCCCCCCATGAACCGCCAAATAGTATTAATTTTTCAAGATTTAAGCGTTCTCTGATTGCGTCTATATCACTTAGTAATTCAGACGTACTATTGTGCGTCACAGAACCATTGGGTAATGAACGGTTACAGCCTCGTTGGTCGAACAAAATAATACGATATTTGTCTGGATTAAAATAACGTCTATGATTTGCATTACATCCAGAGCCAGGTCCCCCATGTAAAAATATAATGGGAATTCCTCTCGGATTTCCAGTTTGCTCAACATACACCTGATGCTCTGTATTAGTATCAAGAAAAAAACTATCAAATTCAGTAATTTCCGGATAAAGTTCTTTTAACATATTTAATCCTAAGTTAACTCTGAAAGACCATCTATTAATTCTGGTATAAACTTTTCGTACTTACGCCATCTATCTCGAGATGTTTGATATATTGGTTGCTTCGCTTGCCAACTACTTGATGTATGTATTGCTCTTCCTGTTTTGTAAAATTCGACACATTGATCTTCCCAATTTAGATTGCAATGACTGATCATTTGTTTTGCAGTATTTTCTATATCATTAATTATCTTATCATAATGAATATCTAATATTTTGTCTCCGTATAAGCCGTTCCAATGAGCCATTAATCTACTATATTCTTTATACCAAAAAAGAATATCATCGAGCTGAAATGAATACTTATGTTCTGAATTAAAATTTTGAAAATATATTGATAGGCAAGTATCAATAGGGTTTCGCTTTGCATGTATTATCTTTGCATTTGGAAAGAGCATAAATATATAGCCTATATATAAAAAATTATTTGGCATTTTATCAGTTACACGTAGAATATTTTCTTGCGCAAGATAAGAATTGATTTCCTTTAGATATATTTCAGAATCTCGGCGTATGATTTCTTCTGCCTTATTGTCACTATTTATTAAACTCAGTAATCTTTCGGGATAGGATTCGGTGTTTGATTTAATAGTTCTTTCATATGCAATTCTTCTAATATAATTTAATTCTCCTGCGCCATGCACAGATGAGTGACTTGAAATAATCTGCTCAATTAATGTGGTGCCGCTCCTGGGTGAACCTATAATAAAAATGGGTGCTTCAGATAAATTTCCTATTTCATTCGCTCTTATTGAATTGTC
>NZJM01000023.1 GCA_002692205.1 Legionellales bacterium
ATATTGATGGATTAACTTATAAAAAAAATAATAAGGCTATCCATAACAAACCACGTGCAATGATTGAAAATATGGATAGTCTCCCTTGGGTTACTAAAGTCTACAAGGAGCATCTAACTACATCTGATTATTATAATGGTTATATGTTACATCCATATATGTCATTCTATACCGGACGTGGCTGTAAATCTCGTTGTTCATTTTGTTTGTGGCCACAGACAATCTCTGGTCATAATTATCGCACACGCTCTGTTGACAATATTGTGGCGGAGGTCAAATGGGCGCATCATAATTTCCCCGAGATAAAAGAATTCTTTTTTGATGATGATACATTAACCGATAATATTGAACATGTTGAGGCTCTTGCTATAGAACTAGGTAAGGCTGGTATCGTCTGGTCTTGTAATGCTAAGGCAAATGTTCCTTACGAAACATTAAAAATAATGAAGGATAATGGGTTACGTTTACTTCTAGTTGGATATGAGTCAGGAAACCAAAAGATATTAATTAATATAAAAAAGGGAATAAGGCTCGATATAGCTCGTCAATTTACGAGAGATTGCCATAAACTAGGAATTCTTATTCATGGCACATTTATCGTTGGTCTTCCTGGTGAAACTAGTGAAACTATAGAAGAATCGATAAAATATGCACAGGAACTAAATCCACAAACAATTCAAGTATCTCTGCCTGCCGCATACCCTGGGACACATTTATACAAACAAGCAACTGAAAACGGTTGGCTAGTTGCTGATGAACTAGTGAGCAATAATGGTGTTCAGCATTCAATACTAAATTACCCGCATCTTTCAAGCAAAGAAATCTTTGAAGCAGTAGATAATTTTTATAAACGTTTTTATTTCAGACCAAAAAAAATGGCTACATTATTCTTTGAGATGTGTGGAGACTGGGAGATAATGAAACGTAGGTTAAGAGAAGGTGTAGAATTTTTCAAATTCTTATTTGGCCGGGAGAATACAGTCTGAAAAAGTTGATTGTTACTGGTGATGATTTTGGTCTTTCAACTTCAATAAATGACGCAATATCTAAATCCTATAAAGAAGGAATATTAACTACTGCAAGCCTAATGATCTCTGCTCCGGATGCAGAACATGCAATAAAAATAGCAAAAAAAAATCCTAAACTAAATGTAGGTTTACATATTGTTTTATGTAATGGTAATTCAGTATTAACATCCAAAGAAATTTCAAGTTTAGTTGATCCTGACTGTGAATTTAAAACTAATCAATTTTTAGCTGGTATAAATTACTTTTTTAATGTTAAAGCAAGGAATCAACTAAAAAAAGAAATACGCGCGCAATTCGAAGCATTTAAAGCAACAGGATTAAGATTAGATCATGTTAATGCTCACAAACATATGCATCTTCATCCAACAATTTTCAATCTAATTATAAAGATTGGTGTCGAATATAATTTAACGGCAATTCGTATTCCTAATGAACCTCCGCTTACTTCAATAATCTATAATAAGAAAGAATATTTCATTCGCTATATTAGATGGATATTTTTTTCAATATTTACTTCTCAAATGAAAAAAAAATGTATAAAAAATAATATGAAATTTAACAATTATATTTATGGGCTCCATGATAGTGGTCATATGCACATTGAAAAATTAATACGTATTATTCCCCATATCAAAAGTGGAATAACTGAGATTTATACTCACCCTTCATTAAAAAATAATGATACTGTCCAAAATTATGAGTTTGTAGAAGAATTCAAAGCCCTTATACATGTGCGTACAAAAAGGACTATAGAAAAATTTAATATTAAGCTATCAGGTTTTAACTCATAAATATGGTTGGTGATTCTTGGACACATAAAATTGCTAGGGTATGCATCTCCCCATTAATTGATACGCCTATTACACCAAATCACATTACTATACTAAGGTTGATTACGGGATTAATAGCATGCGGAGCTTTTGCATTAAAAATGAATATCTTAGGTGGTATTATATGGTTAATATCAACTTTTCTAGATAGAGCTGACGGCGAACTTGCAAGAGCATCTAATAAAATAAGTGCATGGGGTCATAAATTTGATTACTACACAGACACCTTTATCACCGCGCTCTTTTTTTTAGCTATAGGAATAAATTTACTCGAGCTATTACCAGGTTATGTTTCCATAATATTGGGTCTATCTGCATCTTTTGGTGTGATTTTTACTGAATTTTTTGCAGAAATAATTGATCAAAGAAAAAAACCTTCCGGCGAAAAAGCCTATTCTGGAATTGCTGGTTTTGATTTTGACGATATCATATATCTTTTTGCTCCTATTGTTTGGTTAGATTTACATTTGTACTTTCTTATAGGGGCATCTATTGGTGCTCCTGCATTTGCAGTTTATACATATTACCTATTAAAAAAATCCATATAAAAAAACATAATGCAAAAAAATTATTTTTTACGAAGTAACAGGACAGCATAGTCAGAATTAGAATTAAGAGTTATTGGTTTCGAAATGTCATAATATTCGTCGTAAATATTAATAATTTCTAAATCTATAATTTTATCTAAAGTGCTTAGTAATTGCTCTAATGTGTAGGTCCTTAAAGAATATTTGGATGTATATGAATCTGTAGATTTATCTCTTTTAATTTTTAGTTGCACCTCTAGCGTTTCTCTTCTCTTTTTTTTATCAAGTTTTATCATTGACATGATTGTTTTTACTGTTAAACGTCCTCTTTTTGATGTCCATTTAATTACCTTATCAACTTTTTTTTTCTTTGGAATTAAATGAAGACCTAATATATAAATTCCATTTTTTTTTAATACTTTTGTAATATTTTCTAAATGCTGAATAGCTGATTTTTCTGAGAGGATATGTCTAAATGTGTCAACTGTACAATAAATTCCATCATATTTTTTCCGTGATGAAAAATTAATCATATCATCATATTTTATATTTGCATGTAAGCTGTTCTTTTCGAGTTTATGCTTCAAATAAGTTAAAGCATTTTTATTTAAATCAAATCCTGTACAATCAAATCCTTTTTTGATTAACGGAATGAGTAAACGTCCTGTACCGCAGGCTGGTTCTAGTATTTTTGGTTTATCTGATTTTATAAATTTTCTGAAGACATTATTTATAAAAGCTAATTCATCAGCCATATCATAAGAAAATGATACATCATAATATGTAGGAAGGTCATACCAATTACGCATTTAATTTTACCAATAAATTTTTCTCTTAATTGTCACTAAAAATTAGTGCTAATATTTACTTCATTACTTGATGTGATAATTTTAGATTTTATTTCTGTTGTTAGAGCAGTTTTATAGTTTTCGAAATCTATTATATTATAACAATGCCATTTTTTATTTTTTATATCTAATATAGATTTGGTATCATTTTTTTCTAATGAAACGGTAAAATTATCTAAACCATATGCTACACCCTCTCCAATCGCTTTAATAAATGACTCTTTTCTCGCCCAACCAAGATGAAAAGCATCAATTTTTTTACTTTTATCAAGATTCATTAATTGAGTTTTTTCATTTTCACTAAAAAAACGACTAGATAGAGAATCAACATCAATATCGTGATTAATCTTCTGTATATCAACACCTATCTTATTATCAAGGGTAATAGCTATTAATCCATATATATCAGAATGAGATATATTGAATTCGAATCTATGATTATGGTATTTATCACGAATAAATGGTTTACCATGCTTATTAAATGAAAATTCAATTTTATTTGGTATTTTTTTTAAATATTTTGAGAGTATTTTTTTTATAACTACTCTAGATGCAACGAATTGATTTCTATTATTTATGTTATTTATATTACCAAGTCTTTTAATTTCATTAGAAGTCAAATAATTCATATAATTTTGAAAATCAAACGTAGAAAAATTTATTAAAAGAACATGAACATTCTCTGTTGAAAGATTAACTTTATTATAGTCCAAGTTTTCCATACCAAAATTGACTTTTTTTTAAAAATACTCTTTGCCTAATACTTTTACTTATATTAATGTATAAAAAATACCTTATTAAGTAGCATATATTCGTAATTATGAAAACATTTAGAGAGTTTAACACAGTTCTGAACGAACTTGATTATCAGCATCAGATATTGCAACGCGTTTCTAGAACCTTTGCACTTACAATACCTCAGCTACCAGAATCTCTGCAAACAGTCATATCTAATGCTTATCTTCTTTGCCGAATAGCAGATACTATTGAAGATGACAAAACAATGTCTATGGAAAAAAAGAAAGAATTTTCTGAAATGTTTATCGATGTAGTAAAAAAAAATAAAGATGCGAGTGTATTTTCTAAAGAATTATTCGATTCACTAGCAAAAAATGCAACTGAAGCTGAGCATGATCTAATTGCTAATACAAAAATTATTATACAAATCACACATAGTTTTAATAAAAGGCAATTGAAGGCATTAGAACGTTGTGTATCAATCATGTGTGAGGGAATGTCAAGATATCAAAACTATGAGTCATTGGACGGTTTAAGAAATATAAAAGATATGAACAATTATTGCTACTTCGTAGCTGGTGTTGTTGGTGAGATGCTAACTGAATTGTTCTGTGATTATTCGAATGAAATTAATAATAATCAAAAAAAATTAATGGAACTATCAGTTTCATTCGGCCAGGGATTACAGATGACAAATATATTGAAAGATATTTGGGATGATCATGATAGAGGGATATGTTGGTTACCAAAAGAACATTTTAAAAAATTTGGGGTACATATAAATAATAAAATTCCAGGTAAAAATTCTCCTGAGTTTAATATTGGGTTAATTGAATTACTGGGGATTTCATATTCTCACCTAGAAAATGCTCTAACATATACTTTATTAATTCCAAAAAATGAAAGAGGTTTGCGTAAATTTTGTTTATGGGCGATTGGTATGGCAGTATTTACATTAGAGAATATTAGAAAAAAGCCAAACTTTACAAATGGCAATCAAGTAAAAATTAGTCGTCTTAGTGTAAAAATAATTATTATGCTCACAAGTTTTTTTGTAAAAAATGACAATATATTAAGATTTCTTTTCAAATTCAGTGGACGACATTTGCCTAGAATTGCCATTCATGAGAGACTTTAGTTTACTCTCTCGAAAAAGGTTTGTGCGCTAATATTAGAACCTAAAATAATAAAATGACGCTAGATACTCAAAACGAGAGCCAATCAATTCAGCCTGCTAACGAAGCTCTAAAAAAAGTTTTTTCAGCAAATTTAGACAAGGCAATTACCTCCGCTAAAAGTAAACTTCTGCGCCAACAATCAGATGATGGACACTGGGTATATGAGCTCGAAGCTGATTGTACAATACCAGCTGAATATATTCTTATGAATCACTTTACAGGTGAGGTTGATGAAGAAAAAGAAGAGCGAATAGCAGAATATTTACGTGCGCAACAAAATGAAGAAGGTGGTTGGTCTTTGTATACAGGAGGTAATTTCGATTTAAGTTGTTCGGTAAAAGTATACTTTGCTTTAAAGTTGATTGGTGATGATCCTCGCGAAGAGCACATGATACGTGCAAAAACTATGATATTAAACCATGGTGGCGCTGCACATTGTAATGTGTTTACAAGAATAACAATGGCATTATTTGAACAGGTGCCATGGAGGGCAACACCCTTTATACCTGCCGAAGTTATAATTTTGCCTAAATGGTTTCCTTTCCATATCAATAAAGTTTCCTATTGGTCACGTACGGTTATGGTTCCTTTATTTGTTCTATGCACAATAAAACCAAGCGCCTCTAATCCATGCGGCATTGATATAAGAGAGTTGTTTACCACTGCTCCTGAAGATGAATTAAACTACTTTAAAATTACAACGCCTTTAAAGCGTGCATTTCTTATTCTCGATCATATCGGTCGTTTAATCGAAAAATTAGTTCCCAAATTTGTGAGGCAATACTCGATAAAAAAATGCGAGCAATGGTTTTTAGAGAGAATGAATGATAAACATGGAATTGGTGGTATTTTTCCTGCAATGGTGAATGTATATGAATCATTAGTTATACTAGGATACCCAAAAGATAACCCGAAAAGAAAATTAGCACGTCAAGCAATAGATGCATTATTAAAAGAACGTGGCTCAAGTATGTATTGTCAACCCTGTGTTTCGCCTATATGGGATACCGCGTTAGTTAGTCACGCTTTACTAGAAATAGAAAATGAAAAAAGTGTTCCTATGGAAATAGAAAATGCATTAAATTGGCTAAAAGAACAACAACTAAGTAATGAACCGGGTGATTGGCGCATACACAAACCCAATTTAGCTGGCGGTGGCTGGGCCTTTCAATATAGTAATTATTATTATCCTGACTTAGATGATACATCTGTAGTTGCCTGGGCAATGCATCGTACACAAGATGGAAAATACTCTGAATCAATCAAACGTGCAGCTCAATGGGTTGCAGGGATGCAGTCTAATAATGGAGGATTTGGTTCATTTGATATCAACAATACGTATTACTATCTAAATGAAATTCCGTTTGCGGATCATGGGGCTTTACTGGACCCTCCTACCGCTGATGTTACTGGACGTGCTATAGCTATACTTAGTCTTGCTAATAAAGATGCATACTTAAAACAGATAAAAGATGCGATTGAGTATCTTAAAACGGAGCAAGAGGAAAATGGTTCTTGGTTTGGGCGTTGGGGAACTAATTATATTTATGGAACATGGTCTGTGTTAACTGCTCTTGAAATCGCTGGAGAAGATTTACATCAAGAATATATTAAAAAAGCTATCAAATATCTCACATATACTCAAAATAGCGATGGAGGATGGGGAGAAAGTAATGATAGTTATTATCCACCTAAAATACATAGGCCTTATAAAAGTACTGCATTTCAAACCGCATGGGTAATACTCTCATTTTTAGCTGCTGGAGAAGTTAAAAATCCAGTTGTTAAAAAAGGAATAGATTATCTTCTATCAAGTCAGCTATCAAATGGGCACTGGTATGATGATTGTTATACAGCACCCGGATTTCCGCGTGTTTTCTATTTAAAATATCATGGTTATTCAAAATACTTTCCTCTTTGGGCGCTTGCTCGCTATCGAAACCTTTTAGAAAAATAACTTGAAAAAAATTGGAATTATTGTGGCTATGCCAGCTGAAGCAAAATGCTTTCAGTTAGCAGAAATACCTAATCAAAAACTACTAAAAATAGAAAAAAATATCTATTTATACATTTCTGGTATTGGATATGACTCTTCAGCTGCAGCTGCAAAAATATTAATTAAAAAAGGAGTAGATGGATTAATAAGTTGGGGAATAGCGGGAGGTATAAATAATTCTGTACAAACAGGTGATATAATAATTCCTGAAACCATACAAAATAATAAAGAAATTTATTACACAACAAGTAAATGGCGTAGGAATATTATGTCTCACTTTCATACTACACCCTATACGGTATTAAGTGGTAAAATTATCTGCATAGAAGAAATACTTGGTTCATCGGCTGAAAAAATTGAATTATATAATAAAACAGGAGCACAAGCTGTCGATATGGAAAGCGCGGCAATAGCTAAAATTGCCAATGAAAAAAAAATAGAATTTATTTCGATGCGTGTGATATTAGATGATCTTAATCTAAATTTACCAACTTTATTAACTGAAAATATTGATGGATTCGGCAAAATTAATATAAGAAAATTCATAAAATCATACAAATATAGTTCTTTTACATTTAGTGAAATTAGTTCTTTAGTTAAAAAGTATGTGAAAGCACAAAGAATGTTAAAGGAAATTTATAAAGAATTTAAAAAAGAAAGCTTTTTTTTTATTAATAACTTTTAAATTATAAAAAATATAATATTATTTTTGATGGAATTATCTGAAAAAAAGATTAAAGAATTTAAAGAAACCGGTTTTCTGATAATACGTGGCCTATATTCTAATGAAAAACTGAAAAAAATTATTCAATGGACTAATGAGGTAACAAATTATCCAGAAATAAAAAATAAATACATGATGTATTTTGAAGAAAGTAAGCTTGACTCAAAAAAACGTATATTATCACGCATGGAAAATATTGAGCCGTTTCATAAAGGCTTTAGCAAACTCTTCATATCTGGTGAAATTCAAAAGATTGTATCTCAACTATTTAATGAAGAAGCACTTTTATTTAAAGATAAAATTAATTTTAAAATGCCGGGTGGAGATGGATTTAAGGCTCATCAAGATGTTCAAGCAGGATGGGATAAATATGCAAAGCTACATATTACAGCTTTAGTATCAATAGATACCTCATCAATTGAAAATGGGTGTCTAGAAATAGCCCCTGGGAATCATTGCAAGGGATTAATTGGTGAACGATGGCAGCCTATTGATGAAGATCTATTAAATTACAGTCCAGTCGAAACAGCGCCGGGGGATGCTATATTTTTTGATTCATATGCCCCTCATCGATCAGGTCCTAATCTCACAAAAGATAGAAGAAGAGTACTTTATGTAACCTACAATGCAATTTCTGATGGCGACCAACGTTCAAAATATTATGCAGATAAATGGCTTACCTATCCTCCTGATATTGACCGCGATCCAAATAAAAAATATATTTTTAAAGTTTAGTATAACTTACAACTATTATGAATAATAAAAATACTTCAAATTTTGAAAAAATTATTTCTTTTTGGTCAAAATTTATCCAAACAAAAAGAATATTAATTATATTTAGTGCAATTATACTTACAATAATATCGCTACACTCTATAAAAAATAATTTAGGATTTAGTACTGATACTAGTGAAATGTTATCAGAGGATTTAGATTGGAGAAAATTAGATATTCAGTATGAAAAATTATTTCCGCAATTTTTAGATAACATCATTGTAGTAGTCGAAGCACAATCACCTGACCTGGCAGCTGACACTGCAAAAAATATTTTTGAAGAATTAAAAAAAAATAAAAATGAAATAAAAAATATATTTTATATCAAAGATATACCATATATCAAAAAATCGTCTTTTCTATTTCTTGAATATACTGAGCTACAAAATTTATCTGATAGATTGGCTACAATCCAACCATTTCTTGGAGTGCTATTAGAAGATAAGAGTTTAAGGGGATTGTTCAATATGCTTAGCGATGCTATTGAAGCAAAAAGTAATGATGACTCTATTGAATTGACGCCTATAATATCTGAAATTAATTATGCGCTTGAAAATAATAATCACTTTATTTCATGGCATCGATTAATGGATCCAAAATATAAAAATAAGAAGATATATAGAGAATTCATAGAACTAAAAATTAATAGTACTGAGAACGACTTATTGCCTAATGAAAATATAATTAAAAAAATAAGGGAAGTCATTGAGCCATACAAGGATTCAAAAGTTAAAGTTAGATTGACTGGTGGCGAAGTACTCGCCTACGAAGAATTGAAAAGTGTATCTAATGCAAATATAAAAGCAATTGCTTTATCAATTATTCTTGTGGCAATGATTTTAATAATTGGTTTAGGATCCTTTCGTATCGCTGTTGCATGCCTAACCACACTACTAATTGGATTAATTATAACAACAGCATTCGCGTCTATAAGTATTGGAACGCTCAATCTAATTTCGATTGCATTTGCTGTGCTTTATATTGGCCTAGGTATCGATTTTGCGATACATATGGCACTTAGGTATAGAGAAGAATCAGAGTTAGATATTAACTCATCTATAGCACTAAAAAACACACTACGATATATGCTAAAACCCTTATTATTATGTGCTATTACAACTGCAATTGGATTTTATGCCTTTATTCCAACTAATTATTCGGGAGTTGCAGAACTCGGCTTGATAGCGGGCTCAGGAATGATTATAAGTTTTATAATAACTATTACATTGCTACCTGCATTATTAACATATACATCGATTGGAGAAATAAATTCTATAAAAATTATAAATAATAAAAATTTTTTAGACATTTTTTTTGCACTTCCCTATAAATATACAAAAACAATTTTGATATTTACATTATTCACAGTTGTTTCTATTACCTTATTTATAGATAAAGTAACTTTCGATGAAAATCGTTTAAATCTTCAAGATCAGAGAAATGAATCAGTGCAAACCTATCGTGACTTAATTATGAATAGTGAGACGACACCATGGGAAGCCGTACTGATAGTAAAATCGAAAAATGAGATTGATAGAAAAAAGAATCAAATTGAATTACTTCCATTAGTTGATGCTGTAGTCTCAATAGATAATTTTCTACCAGATGAACAGGATGATAAATTAATGCTCATTGATGAAATGAGCTTACTAATGGGAAAAATAAATAATAATCCTAAGACATTAGAAATAAATAATAGCGATAGATTAAATTCTATAAAAAAACTAAAGATTGGATTACAAAAATATTTAGAAAATAATATTGATGATGAAATAACTATTCTAAATAATAATTTAACTAATTTATTAGAAAATATAAATAATAATAAAAATTTAATAGCTATTGAAAATCAATTTCTAAAAAATTTACCTGGTAGACTTGATGCGCTATCACATGCATTAGATGCTAGTAAAGTATCGTTAGATAATATTCCCGATGAAATTTACAAAAGATGGGTAAATAATGAAAATTACCTAATAAAAATCCTACCAAAAGAAGATTTAAATAATAATAATGCAATGAGGAACTTTGTTGCACAATTAAAAAATTACAATAATGATGTGATAGGCTCACCAATTATTAGTATAGAAGCTGGCGATGCCGTTGTTAATGCATTTAAATTTGCATTTTGTTTTGCACTAATCATGATCTCAATATTATTACTAATGCTAATTAAAATAAAATATGATGCAATTATTATTTTAGGAGCAGTATTGGTTGGTGCTATTTTTACATTCGGATTTATGCTTCTATTTAATATTCCATTAAATTTTGCCAATATAATTGGACTTCCATTATTACTCGGTATTGGTGTAGATAGCGGAATCCATATAACTGAACGTTTCTATGAAAATAGTGGTAAAAAAACTAATATTTATAAAACAAGTTCTATGAAAGGGGTATTTATAAGTACTCTAACTACAATATTCAGTATTGGAAATCTTGCATTTTCTTCTCATCAAGGAACTGCAACTATGGGACTGCTTTTAACAATAGGGTTAATATCAATGTTGATTGCAACTATGTTAGTATTACCTTCTTTTTTGATATGGCGAGATTCATTGGCCCAGTAAAATGCTAATTGATAGATCTGATATGAGGCCTTGGGATGCTCAAATTGCATTTCATCTAATATATCCACTACGAAATACATTTATTACACCAAACTATCTAACAACCATGCGATTAATATTTGGTCTACTGGCTGGATTTTTCTTTTCTATCGGTGAATATAAGTATAGTAATATTGGAGCATATTGTTTTATTTTTTCAAATTTATTGGATCATGCCGATGGTGAATTAGCAAGATTGAAGAATCAGATTACAACCAAGGGTCATGTATATGACCTTATATCTGACGCTTTGGTTAATATATCTCTATTTGTTGGCATAGGTATTGGCCTTATGCATAGTAGTTTAGGTTTTTATAGTCTTTTAATGGGAATTATTGCTGGATGTTCCATTGCTGCAATATTCTATATGAGAAATATTATTGAAAAAAAGATAGGTAAAGATAATGCTCGTCAACCTAACAAGAGTGGTTTTGAAGCTGAAGATTCGTTATATATTCTTCCTGTGATCACGTATTTTAAATTAGATTTTTATTTTATAAATGCAGCTGCTATTGGTGCTCCTTTATTCTGTATTTATGTAATAAAAAAATACCTAGAATTAAAAGAATAGTTTAATGAAAGTACTTATTACAGGTGCAACTGGATTTGTAGGATCTGCTATATTAAGGCTGCTTATTCGTAAAGGCTTTGATATACAGGTATTAGTAAGAGCTGGAGCTAATAGAAATAATCTAGAAAATTACAATATCAAAATAATTGAAGGTGATTTACGAAATACTGAATCATTAAAAATTGCCGTCGATTCATGTGAGCTAGTTTTTCATGTCGCAGCTGATTATAGAATATGGGTTCCTGATCCTAAGAATATGTTTAATATAAATATTGATGGAACTAGGAATTTACTAAATGCTGCAAAAAATGAAGGTGTAAAAAAAATTGTTTACACGAGTAGTGTTGCAACACTCGGTACAAATAAAGATGGCACATCAGCTAATGAAATGACTCCGTCAACAATTGAAAATATGGTTGGTGCTTATAAAAAATCCAAATTTATTGCCGAAAAAATGGTGCTAAGCTTAATAAAAAATGAAGGTTATCCTGTCACAATAGTTAATCCCTCAACTCCTGTTGGTCCAAATGATATAAAACCTACTCCAACAGGAAAAATAATTCTCGATACAATTCGAAATCGGATGCCTGCTTATGTTGAAACTGGATTAAATATCGTTCATGTTGATGATGTAGCCTATGGCCACTTACTTGCAATGGAAAGAGGTGAAATTGGAGAGCGTTATATCCTCGGTGGTGACAATATGTCTCTTGAATCTATAATTAAGTATCTTTGTACTCTAGAAAAAATCAGTCCGCCTAAGATAAAATTACCTCATAATTTAATCTTACCTATTGCATGGGTTATGGAGTGTGCATCAAAAATTACACATAAGGAACCACTAGTAACATTAGATGGTGTTAAAATGGCAAAAAAAATAATGTACTTTTCTAGTGAAAAAGCAAAAGTAAAACTGGGTTATAATCCACGTTCAGCATTCAATGGACTAGATGATGCTGTCGACTGGTTTAATAAAGAAAAATATCAATAAAATTATAAAATAAGAAAATAAAACAATATTATAGCAAAAGATATTACAATTATTTCTAGATAATTACTTATACTCACTTGATGCTCAGTTTTTTCATTAAAAGAAATTAAAAATATTATCCTATTAAATACCTCTTTTGCAGAAATTTTAGCTTTTGATAAATAATTAAATATCAATAATGAAATACTTGGTGCTAACTTTCTGTAAAACCAATCGAAATCTAAACTAATTGTTAAAGTTCTTTTCATTAATGGAAGCATCACAAAAAATGCTAGTCCAGAAAAAAGAAGTAACTGTAACTGAACAAGAATATGCGCAGAAGTAAATGGCTGATAAAGCACCTGATATGGCAACATCTTATAGAGAATGTTTGGAAAAATACCAATTAAAATACAAATGAACGCTAGAAATATCATACTAAATTGCATATTTTTCGGTGGGTCTGAAGGCCTCAAGCCGCTGTCTTTCTGAAAAAAAACAAACCACGGAAATTTTATTCCAGCATGTAGAAAAACACCCGCCGAGGCTACCTGCAATAACAACCAGATCCATAATAAATGTTCATCTATAGACGCTTGAACAATCATTGATTTACTTACAAAGCCCGATGTAAGTGGAAATGCAGATATTGAGAGTGCGCCTATAATGCCACAAATTGCTGTAATAGGCATTGATTGTGCAAGCCCACCCAATTCAGTACATTTTCGTTTTCCAGTCATATATAAAACGGAGCCAGCTGACATTAATAGTAATGCTTTGTATATAATATGCGTAAATGCATGTGCTGCAGTTCCATTTAATGCCATTTCCGTTCCTATCCCAATACCACAA
Source organism: Legionellales bacterium (assembly GCA_002692205.1). Classification (GTDB taxonomy): domain Bacteria; phylum Pseudomonadota; class Gammaproteobacteria; order Eutrophobiales; family Eutrophobiaceae; genus UBA11869. The sequence continues at coordinate 13,649 of NZJM01000023.1, forward strand.
ATCATAAAGCCAACTTGATTCACAATACTGTATGCTAAAATTCGTCGCATATCATTTTCAAGTAACGCATAAATAATCCCATAAAAAACCATAAATAAACCGATATAAATAAGTAAGTCTGTTCCTGGAAAGCCCCTTAATAAAACATATATTGCTGTTTTAGTTGTAAAAGCACTTAAAAAAACCATGCCACTGAATGAAGCTTCTGGATAAGCATCAGCTAACCACGCAGAAAGTGGTGGTGCTCCCGCATTCAATAAAAATCCAAAAAGTATCATCCATGTTGTAACACTATTTAGTTGCATATGAGTAAATTCAATTGAATTTGTTTCATAAACATAACCAGCAATACCACACATTAGAATAACACCACCAAGTAGATGTATTGATATGTATCGCATTCCAGCCTGATACGATTTATTATTTTTGGAAGACCATATTAATAAGGTAGATGCGAGCGCCATTAATTCCCAAAATACGAAAAGACTTATTAAATCTCCCGCTAATACAACAGACACAGCACTCCCGGCATAAACAAATGCTGCAGCAAGCTCAAATGAGCCAGCTTGCTTACAACAAAAGAGTCCAGCCACTAATATAGTAATAATAAATACAGTAACAAAAAGACGGCTTAATAAATCCAAATTAATTAAAATTAATTCATAATTTAAATAACTAATAGTGCAATCATTACCAAATGACATAGTCCAGACACTCAGCAGTGATAAAAATGGAATAGATAATATAAATAAAGTTCGTTTAAAACCATTAAGAAAAGGAATCACTAATCCAGAAAAAATTATTAGTAAACCAGGATGAAAAAGACTACAAATCATAGTAATCATCCTTTCGTTTAATGAGAATTCCAAACAATTTTGCAAAAATAATTAGTGCGATACAGGATAAGAAACCAAGAAATGCATAAAAACCAAACAATCTCTCAATATCGAAATGTGGGTATAAAAAAATAAAATATTCAACAAAAAAAACTACTATTAAGATAATTAACGAGTAGGCACATAGCTTTTTTATTGATGACTTTCTATAAAACCAATTTTTCTTCATAAACTCACCCCTATTAATAAACCAATAAGCTGCATTGGTACCTGAGGAAAGAAAAATAGAATAATCGTTATCAAAGCAGTAAATAATAAAGCTGTTAAGATTAGAACAGGTGCTTCATTATATGAATGCTGGCTCTTAGTATTAGGGGTAAGAAAAAATGCAGCGTAAATAATAGGTAAAAAATAAGCAGCATTCAAGATGGTGCTAATGATAATCACAGAAATTGCAAACCATGACTGAATTTCAAGCGCCCCCTGTAAAATAAACCATTTACTTAAAAAACCTGCAGTTGGAGGCACGCCTATCATTGAGAGACTACCAATAGCAAATGCTAGCATCGTCAAAGGCATTGTCCTTCCAATACCATTTAGTTGGCTTATCTCTGTTTTTTTTGTCGCAGTATAGATAGCCCCGGCTGCAAAAAATAACGTAATCTTTCCAAAAGCATGAGCAAGAATATGAAAAATAGCTCCCATAATAGAAATAGGTACCAATAATGCAGTTGCTAGTATCACGTAGGATAACTGGCTAATTGTTGAATAGGCCAGTCTTCTCTTCAAATTATCGGAACGTAACGCTATGATAGATGCAATAATAATTGTTATTCCAGCTAAATAAAGTAAAAAATTAATATTAATAGTTTCAGACAATAACGTCGGACTAAAAATATATATAATTATTTTTACAATACTGAAAACACCTGCCTTCACCACAGCTACAGCATGTAATAATGCACTTACTGGTGTCGGTGCAACCATAGCAGAAGGTAGCCAGTAATGAATTGGCATAAGAGCCGCTTTTCCAATGCCATATACAAAAATTAACAATAATGATGTAATGATTATAGGTTCGTAGCTCTCATTAAAAATACCATTATTAGTAAATTCAATTGTATCCGCTAAGTTATAAGTCCAGATAATAGCAGGTAGAAAAAGACATATTGAGCTTGTAAGTAAAATACCAAGATAAATACGGCCCGAACGTTTTGCTTTATCAGAACCTTTGTGAGTTACTAATGGATAAGTTGATAATGTAAGAAATTCATAAAATATAAACAAAGTAAATAAATTTGCTGAAAACGCTATGCCCATTGTACTGGTAATAGCTAGTGCAAAAAATATGTAGAAGCGTGTCTGATTTTTTTCATTATTACTCCGCATGTAACCGATTGAGTAAATTGAATTTATTAGCCACAAAAATGAAGCAATACAAGCAAAAAGCATACCAAATGGTTCAACCTTAAAATGTATAGCTAAATTATTAGTTATACTAAATAATACTAATTCAGGACGGACACCCTCCAAAATATTAGGCAAAAGCGAGTAAGTACAAAAAATCAATGCGATTGCAGCAAGTAATGTTGATGCTTCTCTGCAATTACTCTTTTCTTTAAAAAGTGAAATAAAAATAATACCAATAATTGGTATTATTAATGAAACCAAAATAAGTAGCTGACTATTCATTCCTAATGACTCATAAGATCATTTGATATTTTCATTGCTAAATCAACATTGAGTGTTGTTTCTATACCAAAATAAATATTCACAAATGTAAAAATACAGAGCGAGATAAATAATAAATAAGGTACCCCTCTGCTCTCATCACACATATAGGCTGATTTTCTTTCTGGCTTAAAATACGCTGATTCAATAATGCGACCAATGTAAATTATTGCTAATACTGAAGAAAAGACAATAATCAAAACAAAGAACCAATAACCTGCGTCAATGGAGGCTTTTATTAAATACCATTTACTAATGAAGCCGGATGTTAGCGGCACACCAATTATACTCAACCCAGAAATTAAAAATAAAATAAAGGTAAACGGTGATGTCTTAGCCATACCCGAAAGATTTTCAATTGAATCAGTTTTGTAAAAATAAATAATAACTGCTACTGCTAAAAATAAACCTGTTTTAATAAAAGCATGATTAAAAATATTTATTAAGCTTGCAGCAAGACCAAGTTCAGTTATTAATGCTAAACCTAAAATCATATAGCCAATTTGCGATATGCTGGAGTAAGCTAATAGTCGCTTAATACTATCTTGTTTGATTGCTTGAAATGAGCCATAAAGTATTGCGCCACATGCGGCGAACATCAATAAATAATTGAACGATTCAATATAAAAACTATATTCATAGCCATATAATGAATAAATAAACCTTATTAATACATAAATAAAAACTTTTGTTGTTGTGCCAGCCAAAAATGCAGAAACAATTGATGGAGAGTAAGTATAAGAATCTGGTAACCATAAATGCAAAGGAAATATTGCTGCTTTTATTCCGACTCCAATTATAAAAAATACAAAGGCGGTAGTGATTGTTGAAGTATTTTCAGCATACACTAATCGCTGAGACATATCAGCTATATTGAGTGTGCCTGTAACAGCGTAAAGTAACCCAACAGAAATAAGAATAAAACTAGCGCCTATAGTTCCAAAAATTAGGTATTTTAATGCTGCATATAAGCTATACTTATTTTTTCCTAAACTAATAATTGCATACGATGATAATGATGCGATTTCAATAAAAACAAAAAGATTAAATGCATCACCAGTTATAATAACTCCTACTAACCCGGTGAGATTCAACAGAAAAGTAGTATAAAATAAGTAAACTCTATCTGAAGCTACTTCATTTTCTATACTTTCTCTAGCACCAATTGAGACAAGAACAGCAATTGCGTTGATAATAAGTAGCATATACGCAGTCAATTTATCAATATAATATTCAATTCCCCATGGAGCTATCCATCCGCCCATTGCATAGGTTATGCTATCTTCGATTAATACTCTGTTTAATAACGCACATGAAATACCTAGAGAAGTTAGTGTGACTAGGACAGTTAGAAGCCATGCTAAAATACGATTATGTAGAATAATACAAAGTGGTGCAGCAAGAAGAGGTATCACTACCTGTAAAGCTGGTAGATTTGAGCTAATCACTTCATTTTCTTCTTTATGATATTGTCTTCAATTGTGCCGAATGCTTTATATATTCTTATAATAATGGCAAGAGCTAGTGCTGTTGTTGAAATACCGACTACGATTGCAGTTAGTATTAACACGTGAGGGAGTGGGCTTGAGTATAATGTATTGACTTCGTTCAGTATCGGAGCCGTCCCATCAATCACTTTACCCATGGATATGAACATGATAAAAATAGATGTCTGGAATATATTAATACCAATAATCTTTTTCAGGAGGTTATTATTTGCGATAATGATGTAAAATCCGATCATCATTAATACAATAACCGCCCAATAGTTAAATGAGCTTAAAATTTCCATTTTTTAACTTATAATGACCTTTAAAAATAATTATTAATGATTTTATACTGCTAGATTTACTAATAATTCACTGAAATTTTAGCTCTATTATATAGAAAAAAAATAGGTTCGTCGGCAATAGTTAGATTCTCTAGTATAATAAAAAGATGCTTAAAAAACTTAGTCATAGCAATTTCATGATACCAGCAATAGTCGCTCTCTCGATTTTGGCGACTAGTATTGGATTTTATATCTCATTAAAACAATCACAAAATAGATTGGAACAAAATAATATAGTTCAGAGCTTATTTTGGCCCAATCCAAAAGAAATAGTAGATTTTACCACTAAAGATCATAATGGTGATTTATTTGGATTAGAGCAAATAAGTGAAAAATGGACCTTCATATTTTTTGGCTATACGAACTGCCCTGATATTTGCCCCATAACAATGTCAGTTATGACAGATGCCTATCAGGCTCTAATTGATGAGTATAAAAATATACAGATTATATTTGTTACAGTTGACCCGGATCGAGATAATATAGATAAACTAAAAAGTTATGTCTCATTTTTTGATCCCGATATTGTTGGGCTATATGAAAAACCGACAACAGAAAATAGTCTAACAAAACAAATTGGTGTTGCTCACTATAATAATAAAGAAGATGGAAAGTATATCGTTGATCACTCTGCATCTATTTTTATTATCGATCCTAAAATGCGCCTTGTTTCTAAAATTTCACCTCCGCATAAATCAGATGAAATAATTGAAAAATTTAAAAAAATAAAAAGGTTTATCGATGAAAAAAGCTAAAAGTTTATTCTGTATTTTATTTTTTTTTCTAAATATTAGTGCCATTTTCGCTGATGGTCATGCAAAAATTACTATATCTGATTTATGGATAAGTGAGGCACCTGCAAGTGCATCTGTCTTAGTTGCTTATGTTAAACTAAAAAATAATACATCATCGCCAATATCCTTGACTAATATTACAAGTACTTCATTTTCATCGATCGAAATACATCGGACGGTTATTAAAAATGATGTAGCGACTATGGAAAGATTTTCTAAATTGGAAATACCATCAGATTCTACCCTGAAATTATTACCTGGAGATTATCATTTAATGCTTTTTAATCCTAATAAGCCACTAAGTCTGGGTGATAAAACAGAGTTAATTTTTTACTTCTCAAATGAAAGTAAAATACTCATGGAGGCGGAAGTTAAGAAGCGAAATATTAATAAAAGTCAACATAATCATTAAGAATACGTTTGATTAATAATATTAATTAAGATGTTAAACTACCTAAAAATTCTAATTCTACATTGTCTTCCTCAGCATAAATTATCAAAACTTATTCATCGTCTTTCACGAATTGAGTTTAAACCTTTTAAAAATATGCTAATTAATACTTTTATTCGTATATACAATGTTGATATGAGGATAGCCGAATATCAAAATAGTAATGATTATGATTCATTTAACAGTTTTTTTACAAGAAAACTTAAAAAAAATACACGAAAATGGGAGATTAACAATCATCTTGTCCTCTCCCCTGTTGATGGGCAAATAAGCCAAATCGGAAATATTAATAATCATCGACTCATACAAGCAAAAAGAAAAAAATATAACCTTGAACAACTTTTAGGTAATGATAAAAATCTAGCTCACGAATTCAAAAACGGATCCTTTGCGACACTATACTTATCGCCACGAGATTACCATCGAATTCATATGCCAGTAACTGGTCGCCTCATTAAGTCAATATATATTCCGGGTGATTTATTTCCTGTTAATAATTCAAGTGTTAATAATATTGATAAATTATTTTCACGGAATGAACGCTTTGTTAGTATTTTTATTACTGATATAGGCTTAATGGCTCAAATTATGGTCGGCGCAATATTTGTTGGCAGCATGGAAACAGTCTGGTCTGGCGAAATTATACCAAGTAAAAAAGGTGAGAAGATTATAAATGACTATAAAGAAAATAATATTAAATTAGTGCAAGGTGATGAATTCGGTCATTTTAATATGGGATCAACTGTAATCTTATTATTTCAAAAAAATAAGATAGCATGGTTAAGTGATAAAATAAAAAATGTTTCTATAAATTCCGGCCAATCATTGGGAAATATAAAAATTAAATAAAAAAAATTTAATATTTGCTACAAAGCTAAAATGCGGATAAACAAATATCCATTAACGGTCCTGGTTTTAATCCTACAACTAATATTAAAAGACCATTAATTGTTAGTACTGCGCGCATCTGCTGCGATGCCTTGATTGCACGCATCGTATCAGGTTTGTCAAAGTACATAAGCTTAACAATTCGAAGATAATAATAAGCACCAATAATAGAAAAAAATACCGCCGCTACACCTAAAATTATGAACCCTGATGCAATAAGCTCTTTAATTACAAACCATTTAGCCCAGAATCCGAGAAATGGAGGGACTCCAGCCATAGAGAACATTAAACATAACATAATAAATGCAAACCAGCTGTTTCGTACTATTAATCCTTTAAAATCGTCAATTTTTTCGGCTTCTAAATCATTTATCCCTAGTAAAATTATCATTCCAAATGCGCCCATTGTCATTAATGAGTAGCTAATAACATAGAACATTGATCCTGAAAAACCAAAAGGTGTTCCAGCAATTAAACCGAGGAACAAATAGCCAACATGAGCTATTGTGGAGTAAGCAAGCATACGCTTAATATTTTTTTGCGAGATTGCAATAATATTTCCAACTCCCATAGATAATATTGCCAATAAACTCAAAATTGATTGCCAGTCCTCGATAAGAGGAAAAAGCCCATCAACCAAAATACGAGCTGTTACAGCAAAGGCAGCAATTTTTGGGGCACTACTGATGAACAATGTAACTGAAGTAGGTGCCCCCTGATAAACATCCGGAACCCACATATGAAAAGGTGCTGCACCAAGCTTAAATGCTACACCGACAATAATAAATATCATCCCATAAACTAAATACGGTTTATTAATATTTGAGCTATCAATCATCTCAGCTATATTTGTCAACTGCAGTGATCCCGTCAAACCATAAATCATGGAAACACCATACAACAATATACCTGAAGCTAATGCGCCCAAAACGAAGTATTTGATTGCTGCCTCAGTCGAAAATTTTGATTTTCGCTGCATAGCAACCATCGCATAAAGGGAAAGTGAAAGTAATTCTATCCCAAGATAAACTGAAAGCAGATGATAGGCTGATGACATTATCATCATACCTAGTACTGCAAATAAACCAAGAATAAAATATTCGCCTTTTAATGATTCATTTTCTTTTAAATATTCATATGAGTAAAAGAAAACCACAAAACTAATAGCGCAGATAAAAACCTTAAGAGTTGTGCTCATCGTGTCAGCAATAAATACATCATTAAATGCTGTGTATGCTTCATTGGGATTATAATAGAACAACATAATAAGAGTAATTAATAAGCTTAATTGTGCCGCCCAATAAGTGGTTTTACGCGAAACATCTTTACTAAATGCATCAATAATCAATACAAAACATGTCGTTACAAGTAATGTAATTTCAGGTATTAAAATTATTAAATCTGCTTTCATAATTTTTTATTTTATAAAAT
>NZJM01000024.1 GCA_002692205.1 Legionellales bacterium
AATTTTTTATTTTATAAAATCTTTGATTGTGTAATATGTTCTATAAGCTGATGTATTGAAACCTGCATAACATCAAAAATTGGTGCTGGCCAAATACCAAAAAATAGTACGACAGCTGCAAGCAATAAAAGAACAAAGCTTTCCCTTGCATCGATATCTTTTAGTTCGGAGATCTCTTCTTTAATGGCTTCGCCAAAAATAACGCGCTTATACATCCATAACGTATAGGCAGCACCTAGTATTAATGTAAGGGCAGCAGTAAATGCAATCCAAAAATTTAATTTAAAGCTACTAAGTATTACCAAAAATTCCCCGACAAAACCTGAGGTGCCTGGTAAACCTGAATTTGCCATAGCAAATAACATCATAAAAGCAGCAAAATATGGCATGCTATTAATAACTCCACCATAATCCTTAATCATTCGACTATGTAATCGGTCATACATTATTCCAACACACAGAAACATGGCAGCAGAAATAAAACCATGAGATATCATTTGCATTAATGCGCCTTCGACTCCCATCGCCGCACCATCCATTGAATTCGTTGATGCAAAAATACCAAAAGGAATAAAAAAACCTAGTGTAACGAAACCCATATGTGAGATTGATGAGTATGCAATTAATTTTTTCATATCTTCCTGAACTAAAGCAACGAATCCAATATAAACAATAGCAATCAAAGATAAAATAATCATGGGGTTAGCAAAAATAAGACTAGCGTCAGGAGTTATAGGTAAACTAAAACGCAGAAAACCATATCCTCCCATTTTTAGCATAACCGCAGCTAATATAATAGAGCCCCCAGTTGGTGCTTCAACATGTGCATCAGGTAGCCATGTATGTATAGGCCACATTGGAATTTTAACTGCAAATGCTAAGAAAAAAGCAATAAAGATAAGTTTCTGTTCTATTAATCCCAATGGGACTAAATGCATATCCTGAATATTAAAGCTATCACCAATTGAATATAAATAAAGAAGTGCAACCAACATAAATACTGAGCCTAGAAAAGTGTATAGAAAAAATTTAATAGTTGCATAAACACGATTAGGTCCACCCCATATTCCAATAATCAAGAACATCGGAATAAGCATTGCCTCCCAAAAAACATAAAATAAGATACTATCTAACGCAGCAAAAACCCCATTCATCAATCCAGTTAAAATAAGAAACGCACACATATAATAGGAAATATTTTCATCAATAACTTCCCATGAGGCTAATATGACAACAATTGTAGTAAAAGTTGTGAGAATAATTAAAGGTAATGCAATACCATCAACGCCAAGATGATATTTAATACCAAATGATTCAATCCAGTAAAACTCCTCAACAAACTGCATGCCTCGAAAATTATTGTCAAAATTATAGTAAAGAAGAATAGAAAATAAAAAAGCAGTAATGCTAATTAGAAGTGAAAAATGCTTTACCATTCTTTCCTGTTGATCGCCGATAATAAGTGACCAAATGCCTCCTAATATCGGCATCCATATTAATATACTTAAAATTGGTAAGTTATCTAAAAACATATTTTAAAATAAAATTCTATGCACAAAAATGGCAATCAAAGTGAGTAATCCGATAATAATGGCAAAAGCATAGTGATATAAATAACCTGACTGAATGTTTCGGATAGCAGCAGAAAAGGTACGTATAGCTTTAGCAGAACCATTAACAAATACACCATCAATAAGTTTGCTGTCGCCATATTGAAATAAAAAATAACCAAATTTTCTTGCTCCGTTCGCAAAAATAATTTGATTGAATTCATCAAACCAATATTTATTAACTAATAATCGATAAATAAATCCAATATTACCTGCTAACTGAGATGGAAAATGAGGAAATTTTACATAACATAACCAAGCAAAAAATATCCCTAGAAAAGTAAAATAGACAGGGGGATATAAAAATGCGTGAAACATAAAAGGTAAGATTCCTTCATATTCTGCTCCGATTATTGACAAAACATCGTGCTCGGAGGAGACATAGATAGCATCGGCAAAATAATTACCAACTAATAACGGATCAACTAAGAAAAAACCAAGAAGTAATGATGGGACAGCTAATATTAGCAGCGGTGTTGTAATAACAGCTGGCGCTTCATGCAGTTTCTCCCATACTTCTCGACTCATATTTTCTTTTCCGAAAAAAGTCATAAAAAAGAGGCGGAAGCTATATAGAGCAGTAATAAAAACTCCTATCAGAACGGCATAATAAGCAAAATTTGAAGCTGGAAGAGATGAATGATGAACAGCCTCAATAATAATATCTTTTGAGAAAAAACCAGACGTTCCGGGAAAACCAACTAATGCAAGTGAGCCAATCAAACAAGTTAGACAAGTTATTGGCATATATTTAAAGAGCCCTCCCATTTTTCTCATATCTTGCTCATGATGCATAACAATAATAACTGAGCCCGCTGCTAAAAATAAAAGTGCTTTAAAGAATGCATGCGTAACGAGATGAAACATTGCTGCTGCATAAGCAGAGGCACCAAGAGCTACTGTCATATAGCCCAATTGAGATAAAGTTGAATATGCTATAACACGTTTAATATCATTTTGAACGACAGCAAGTAAGCCCATAGATAATGCAGTAACTGAGCCGATAATTAAAATAAAATTTAATGCTGTTGTAGAGAGTTCAAATAATGGCGACATTCTGGAGACCATGAAAATTCCCGCAGTAACCATTGTCGCGGCGTGTATTAATGCTGATATTGGGGTTGGGCCTTCCATGGAATCCGGTAGCCATACATGTAATGGCACTTGTGCTGATTTACCCATTGCGCCAATGAATAAACTAATACAAATCACACTCATCAAAGACCACGATTCACCATTTATTATGGTAATTGTAGTGTTGGCATGCTGTTCTACATTATTGAAGACATCCATGTAATCGAGAGTATTGAAATACATTAATACTGCAGCAATCCCCAATAAGAAACCAAAATCACCTATCCTATTAACCAAAAATGCTTTTAGATTTGCAAAAATAGCGCTCTCTTTTTTATACCAAAACCCGATTAATAAATACGAAACTAATCCAACCGCCTCCCATCCAAAAAATAATTGGAAAAAATTATTTGACATTACTAACATCAACATAGCGAATGTAAATAGAGAAATATAACTAAAGAAGCGTTGATAACCTGGATCATTGCGCATGTAACCAATGGTGTATATATGAATCATCCATGATACAAAACTTACAACTACCATCATCGTAACTGATAGCTTGTCAATTAAGAAACCAATTTGAAAATCTATACCGCCACTGGATAACCACGTATAAATTGCCTGATTAAAATCAGCCGAACCATCAATCACGTGATGCTTATATGCTAACATCGAAAGCACGGTAGAAATACCAACACCAATATTAGTGACCCAATGTGCGCCTCTTCTACCAACTAGGCTACCAAATAAACCCGCAACTAATGAACCGAATAATGGAGCTAAAACAATGACTAAATAAAAGGTTTCCATATAACTATACATATCCTATCCCTTCATACTGTCGAGTTCTGCAACGTTAATTGTATCTCGATTTCTAAACATCACGACTAAAATAGCAAGTCCAATAGCAGACTCTGCAGCAGCTACAGTTAAAATAAAAAAAACGAAAACTTGGCCATGAATATCTCCTAAGAAATAAGAGAACGCGATGAAATTTATATTTACTGATAACAACATTAATTCGATACACATTAATAATATGATTATGTTTTTTCGATTAAGAAAAATTCCAGCAACACTGATACAAAAAAGTAATGTTCCAAGTATTAACACTTCGGGTAAACTAATCATTTTTAGCTTTCTTTCTCCTCAGAATTCATTTTTACTATACGTAATCTATCGTTTTTCTTAGCAAGCACTTGCTCATCTGGGTGAGTTGATTTAGTAATCTTTGTTTTATTCATTGATAATGAAATTGCTGCAATAATAGCAACTAGCAAAATTACGCCAGCAATTTCGAAGTGATAAAGATAATCTTGATAAATTGTAAGTCCGAGTAATTTAGTATTACTTTGTGTCGATGATATATTTGCTTGCGTATAAATATCTGAGAGAAAATAATCTGAACCAACGACTAAACTCATCGCAACCATCATAAAAAGCGCAATTATGATTCCAAGTGGGAAATAACGTGCAAATCCTTCTCTTAATGTAGAAATATTGATATCTAACATCATTACAACAAACAAAAAAAGTACCATTACTGCGCCAACGTATACTAAAACGAGTGCAATCGCTAAAAATTCAGCATTCAGCAATAACCATATAGCAGCAGATGAAAAAAATGAAAGCACGAGAAATAAAGCAGCATGGATTGGATTTTTAATTACAACAACCAAAGTTGCTGATAAGAGCAGTATAGAACCAAAGATATAAAATATTATTTGAGTCATAATCAGCGAAATTTAGCATCTTCCTGACGATCTACTGCAATTTGTTCTTCAAATTTATCGCCGATTTCTAAAAGTTGTGATTTAGTTAACAGCAAATCACCTCTTTCCTCACCATGATATTCAAATATCCTTGTTTCCACGATAGAGTCGACTGGACATGATTCTTCACAAAAACCACAAAAAATACATTTTGTTAAATCGATATCATATCGTGTAGTTCTCCTACTCCCATCTTCGCGTTGCTCAGACTCAATAGTAATTGCAGTTGCAGGACAAACAGCCTCGCATAATTTACATGCAATACAACGCTCTTCACCGTTAGGGTATCTTCTTAGTGCATGTAAACCTCGAAATCGATTAGATTGCGGTGTCTTCTCCTCTGGATATTGAACAGTTAATTTACGTTTAAATAAATGTCGCCCTGTAAGATATAAGCCCTTTATAAGCTCAAAAAGAAAAAGACTATTAATATAATGTTTTATTTTATTCACTCTTTTATTCATCCTAAATATTAGTTAAACCAAGGTGGTAAATTAATGATCACTAAGATTGAAACAATCACTATCCAAACTATTGTAATTGGAATAAATACTTTCCAACCAAGACGCATTATCTGATCATAACGATAACGTGGGAACGTGGCACGAAACCATAAAAAAAGAAACATGAAGATAGAAGTTTTTGCTAATAACCAAAACATTCCCGGTACCCAGCTAAAAAATTCCTCAAGAAAAATAATACCTTGGAACGGAGACAACCAACCACCAAAGAACAATAATGCAGAGAGAACGGCAATTAAAATCATGTTTGCATATTCAGCCATAAAAAAGACTGAAAACGCCATGCCACTATATTCAACGTGAAACCCAGCAACTATCTCGGACTCTCCTTCAGCAACATCAAATGGCGCGCGATTTGTTTCTGCCACACCTGAGATAAAATAAATTACAAATAAAGGTAGAAGAGGTAACCAAAACCAATGTATAGCACTACCTGATTGTGCGTTCACAATCTCTCCTAAATTTAAACTGCCTGCAGCAATTAATACACCAACCAATGCAAATCCCATTGCAATTTCATAGGCAACTATTTGTGCAGCAGAGCGCATTGCGCCAAGAAAGGCATATTTAGAGTTTGATGCCCATCCAGCTATAATCACGCCATAAACAGCCAAGGAGGTTAGTGCTAACACATACAATAACCCCGCATTAATATCAGCCAGAACTTTTGTGTCATCAAATGGAATCACGGCCCATGCTGCGAGTGCTGGTGCTAAAGAAAGTATTGGAGCAATAATAAATAGTGAACGATTTGCATTTATGGGAATAATGATTTCTTTTGCAATTAATTTAACGGCATCTGCTATAGGTTGCCCTAAACCCCATAAACGAAAACCAAATAAACCTACTCGGTTTGGACCTATCCTTCCTTGAATAAAACCAATTACTTTTCGTTCAGCATAAGTAAAATATGCAACAGTAATTAAAACTGGAATTATAATTGCTAATATTTTTATCATGGTTTGCAAAAACAACATTACTTCGGTTTGATAATCTAATGGAAAAATTGCGATTGTAAGTGGTAACAAAATGTACTGACTGATTATGTGATATATAGTCTCAAGCATAACTTAACACTTTTCTATTTTTATTGAACCGAATGCACCACCTAAATCAATTTGACTTGGATGTGATGACTGAATTAAAACACAATTATCTGGAACCCTATTATCAATTTTAACTGGCATTTGAATTTCCTGTTCTTTCTGACTTACTTTTGCTCTATCAACTGCTGATATTTTATTTTTATTTGCTAGGGTGGAATTAATATGAATCGCACCAACTGATATATCATTTGTTTTTTGTAATGATATTGCTCGCCTTGTTAGTGAATCGATCATATTCATTGGTGTTTCTGTGATTCTTTGTAGGCCTCTCACATTTGGTAAGCTAGTGATGGATGTTTTCCAGTTTTCATCATTATTACCTTTGAACTCACCGAGAATATTAGTTATTTCATTATAAATAACATCATGATTAGGGTAATCAAATCCATCCAAATCAAAATTATCAGCAATATCATTGATAATCTTCCATCCACATAGTGCTTCGCCTTGTGGTGAAACAGCATTATTGAACCTTTGTAAAATTCCCTCATTATTAATATAGGCACCTGAATTTTCTACGAATGTTGCAGTCGGCAATAAGACATTCGCGTAATCTTTAGCCGCACCGCTTTGAAAAGCGCTAAGAGAAACTACTAAATCAGCATCCCTCATCGCACTATGGGCAATACTCGTATCCCAACAATCTAGTTCGGGTTCAACGCCCAATAATATATAAGCCTTGAGTTTTTTAGATAACATTTCGAAACTATTTAAACCTATTTCAGGACTATCAACTCCTCCAGCTAAACGATGCGGCAATGCACCAGCAAGCCAAGCACCCGAACTATTCGCTGAATCTGATAGATAGCCAAATTTTGAACCAGTCAACTTACTAATACTACCAGCGAGGATTCTTAGTAAAGTAAATTGAGGATGTGCGGTTGATAAATTACCAAGTAAGATTATTGTATCAGCGTTATTAAAAAGCTGATCCGCAATTTCTTTATGTGTCTCATTAGCCGATAGATTAGTTGTAAGCTTCTTAACTGATGCATCTATATTTTTTTTGCTTAATTTGCATGCAGCCTTAAGTACAGAACCAAGCTCTCCAACCATATTGTTAGGTGTAACAATAGATTTACAGTGTAATGAAAAATTGAAATCATAATCGATGGGGTTTATAGCCATCACTGCTGCACCATTCGTTACCGCCTTTCGAAGACGATGATTAATTATAGGTTGGTCTTTACGAACATGACTACCCACTAACAATACAGCTTGGTTTCTCTCAAAATCAACAATTGATTGCCCTGACCAAGGGAAATAAGGTGCACTAACTTGTTCAGAAAAATCAATTTGCTTTAATCTGCAATCAATATTATTTGACCCTAAACCACGGATTAACTTTTGAGATAAATACAATTCCTCTAATGTTGAGGTTGGTGAGATAAGTGTTCCTAATTGAGATGGACTATATTGATCAATAATAATATCTAATTTTTCTTTAATAAAATCTAATGCTTCCTCCCAGTCCACCTGCTGCCAAGTATTATTAACTTTAACCATAGGGTGATGCAGCCTATCCTCAGAATTAACCGCTTCATAACTAAATCTATCTCGGTCAGAAATCCAAGTTTCATTAATTGCTTCATTCTCAGCCGGTACAACGCGTTTAACTGTATCTCCTTTAACATGAAGATAAATATTTGAGCCTACTGAGTCATGTGGTGCGACTGTATTACGCTGAACAAGCTCCCATGTTCTTGCTGAATAGCGAAATGGTTTTGAGGTTAAAGCGCCGACTGGACAAAGGTCAATGACATTACCAGACATTTCGGATGTCACACTTTTTTCGATATAGGTTCCAATTTCCATATTTTCACCACGACCAGTAGCGCCTAACTCACGTATTCCGGCAATCTCCTCACCAAAACGTACACAGCGTGTGCAATGTATGCAGCGTGTCAAATCAGTTTGGATAAGTGGTCCGATATTCTTATCTATTACAACGCGTTTACGCTCTTGATAGCGAGATACATCATTACCATACCCCATCGCTAAATCCTGTAACTCACACTCTCCCCCTTGATCGCATATCGGGCAATCCAAAGGATGATTAATTAATAAAAATTCCATTACGGATTTTTGTGCATCGACTGCTAATTTAGACCGTGTTCTAACCTTCATTCCATCTATAACTGGTGTTGAACATGCGGGTAGTGGTTTGGGTGCTTTTTCAACATCTACTAAGCACATTCTACAATTAGCAGCGACACTAAGTTTTTTGTGATAGCAAAAACGAGGGATATAGATGTTATTTTTATCAGTAACTTCTATTAACATCTGCCCTTGATCTGCATTTATCTCACGACCATCAATTTCAAGTTTTATTTTTTCGTCGCTCATTTTTTTAGGCTACTTTACTAGTTACACTGTCAATAAAACTTTTTTTGTTATCGATGTAGTACTGGAATTCACTACGAAAGTGCTTAATAAAACTTCTTACTGGCCATGCAGCTGCATCTCCAAAAGCGCAAATAGTGCGACCTTCAATTTTACTCGCAACATCATCTAACTTATCTAAATCACCCTGCTCACCTTGACCAGCTATAATTCGCTGGAGCATTCGATGTAGCCAACCAGTTCCCTCTCTACATGGAGTGCATTGTCCGCATGACTCCATGTGATAGAAACGTGATAGACGCTCTAAGGCCCTCACCATACATGTCGTTTCATCCATAACAATTACTGCACCTGACCCAAGCATCGACCCTGCTTTTGCTATTGAATCGTAATCCATTCTTGTTTCAAGCATAATTTCTCCGGGTAACACCGGCATTGAACATCCCCCGGGGATTACAGCTTTTAGCTGGTTTCCATCACGAACTCCACCAGCCATTTCTAAGAGTTTTGTAAAGGGCATGCCAAGCGGAACTTCAAAATTACCAGGTTGGTTTACATGGCCACTAACTGAAAAACATTTTGTGCCTCCACTATTTGGCACTCCTTGGTTTGCAAACCAAGCGCCGCCTTCACGAATAATACTTGGCGCTGAAGCAAAACTTTCAGTGTTATTGATTGTTGTGGGACGTCCATATAATCCATAGTTTGCAGGGAACGGGGGTTTGAATCGGGGTAATCCTTTTTTTCCTTCGAGTGATTCTAGTAATGCTGTTTCTTCACCACAAATATAGGCACCTGCTCCAAGTGAAGTATAAATATCAATATTGATATTACTTCCTAGGATATTTTTACCTACAAAGCCCTTGTTATATGCCTCTTTTAATGCCCCTTCGAA
>NZJM01000025.1 GCA_002692205.1 Legionellales bacterium
ATAATTAACATGCAACGTACAAATAAAATTTTAATCGTCGTTACCAATCATGAAGATTTAGGGGATACCGGAAAGAAAACAGGTTATTTTCTAAGGGAAGTTAGTTACCCCTACAAAGCAATTATTGAGGCTGGATATTCTGTAGATTTTGTAAGCCCAAAAGGTGGACCTGCGCCGATGGACCCAAATAGTAATGACATGGATGATGAGGTGAATAAGGCATTTGCAGACGATGTAAATATTATGGATAGGTTACAAAATACGCTGTCACCAGATGAAATTAATCCTGATGATTATGATGGAATTATGTACGCGGGTGGACATGGTGCGGTATGGGATTTTCCAGATAGCGAGGGATTATCGAAAATTGCGGTTAGTATTTACGAACGTGGTGGTGTTCTAGGGGCAATTTGTCATGGACCCGAGGGTCTCGTAAATATGAAATTATCTGATGGTACATACCTTATTTCAGGAAAACGTTTCTCGGCATTCACTGACGAGGAGGAGCGTGCAATTAAATTGGAAGATGTTGTTCCTTTTCTGCTCGCATCAAAACTCGAGGAACGAGGGGGGATTCATACAAAAGCTGAAAACTTCAAACCGCATTCTGAAATAGATGGAAGGTTAGTGACTGCTCAAAATCCCCCTTCAGCAAAGTCAATGGGAGAAGCAATGGTTAAAGTACTATCGGAAATTTAAAAATTTATTCTACTAGATCACAGGCAGCTTTGGCTGCACTATTAATATTTTTATATTTTTTACATGTCTCTTTTTGGTTGACTGAAATAATGCACAGGTCGATTTTATCGGTGCTGATTAAGTCGAGAAATTTTTGCTTGATGTCTGCAGCAGTTGTTGCAACTGTACTTTGTTGTTCAGGAACAAGATCCTCGATTTTTATTTCCGGTGCATCTTGCTCAAAAGCACTCGTATCTAGTATTTTCTGAGTAATGGTTGTATTTTTTCCATTTAAGCAAGTTACATGAAAGTATCTTACGCCACCATCAAGACCTTTATCATATACCTTTATAGAATCATTGGCAGCAATCACGGATGTGCTCACAATTATCAGTAATGATAATTTGAAAAGGAAAATTATAAAGTATTGATGCATTAAAATTCCGTATTTTCTAACCAATAAGCACGATCACTTGTTAAGTCTGCTAGTTTGCCTATATTTTTAGAACCACCTTCAACACCCACAATGCCAATAACACCCTCATTTGTAAATAAAGGAACAACACCGGATGCAATACCCGCCCCCAAATCAAATGACCTGTCGGCTAATGTAACAGAACCATCGCCGTTATAGTCTATCGCAGCACCCGCCGATAAAATATTGAAATGATGTGCCTGACTATTACCGATTGATGCACCACAAGGGTCACTTGATGCAGAACTTTCCGGTGCGAATGTGGTGAAGGTAACTACGCCTGCAACTGTTATAGGTCTTGAATACACTTTTCTACCAACAGAACCAGCCTGAGTAAAATCAAAGAACCAGCCGGCGGATGCTCGATGTGCCGCAATCGTACTATCTAGTGCAATAGAAGTAACGTTGATTAAATCACTATTAGTGAAAGCATTGCCACTCACCTGAGGATATCCCTCGGTCGGATCCGAAATATTATTTCCATTATCATCTCGCATTTCGTTCACGCCAATTTGAAAATCTCGAAATGCATAGAACCGATCCTCAACATCTCTATCTAGAGGATGCGGACGATAACCGGTACCCATCATAATATAATCATAATTAGATTCATTAGAGAAAACATTATCTCTAACCTGTACATATGAAGGTTTCTCGAAGAAACGTCGTCTCTCTTCAACACCTGAGCCACTTATGTCTGCAAGTTTTCCTACTACGGTTGTTGCTTTAGGATTACTGAGCGATATCTCTAGTGGAGCTAAATCAACACGCCATACCTGTCCGCCTGTATCGCCAACAATAATTCGGTCCGTTACACCACTACCATTACTATCTACAGCAGAGATCTCTGAGGGAATCGAGAAATGCATGTCCGTAACTTCTATGTCGGCACCAGAGCCTGCACCACTAATTGATAAAAGTTTTTCGCCAGTAGTTGGATCAACGATATAAATCGCATTGCCATTAAAATCATTACCACCATTATCAGCAGGGAAATATGTCGTGCGATTATCAAGTACAGGGTCATATCCACCACCAAAAATTAAAACATCTTTATTCTGAATAGAAGAACCATCGTCAATAAGAATTTGTGTAAGCGTTGGTCTCGACCAGGTTTGACCTAAACGTGAAAAATCACCTGCGCCCCCCTCAATTCTCCATAAAAATCTTGGGGTAATTGTATCGGTAACGGTGTTAAGTTGTGCGCTCAAATCCAAAGCGTAGATATTATTGCCGCCGCGTCTTGATGCTATAAAAGCTCTTACCTTATCATCATCAGATAACTCAATAACACCATCTTGGTCGTTATCAATTATCTGAATAGTGGGAGTAACATCCAAACCATAGAGATGCGAACCTTCAGCATTTGTAAATATATTTTGTTGTTGTCCCCAGAAATCACCTGGCATATAACGCCACTCTTCTTGACCGGTTTCACTATTAACCATATGTAAAACGCCATCATTGGTACCATAGATAACTTTATCGATAAATGAATCTACCAAACCGTCAGCATTAGTATCAAACCCATTGTACGTTAATACGACAGGTTGGCTGTGTAGAACATCATGAACCGACCAGCGCTGGTCCGAGTTGACATCGGTTTCAGTGGTCGTAACTTTTTTACCTAGCAGATATAGCATCCTTTTTTCACAATCACTGCCAGCTGTTGTATCTGGCGATGGGCATACTGCTGATCTCATTGAACTTAGATCGCCACTATTCCAATTAGCGCTATTTAATTCAAAACCAACCCCATCTAAAAGTTGATTAGTTGATGCGAGTCCACTGTTGTTTTTATCTGTGTAGAGTATCTGAGAATTAAAATCGGTAATTTCAGCACCAGCCCCGCCCTTGGTTGTTGCTTTACCATCAACGACTGATGACCAAATGCTTTGCGCGCTATCTTTGAATTTAGAAGTCGTAGGGTCAATTGCATCTAAATCATTAATATCGAGTGTATTTCCGACTACGCAACCATCAGATGAATCTACACATACCTTATATTTTTTTATATTACCATCCCAAGCACGCGCAAGACTTGGGGTAAATAAACCAAAATACGCTTCATTTCGACTTAGAAGCTTGTTGAATTGATTGGTTCCTAATGCAGGGGCAACAAATGATGTTGGATCATTTTTGACCTGGGTTAGAATATTTTCAAATACAGTTACTAAATCAGCTGCTGTTGTCGCCGAATAAACGTCTCCACCACCAACATTTGCCATATCAGTAATAAATTGTGTCGCATTGTTGTCTGTCAAATTAAAACCAATAGTATGAGTTTTAACAATCTGTTTATTATTAATAACGGTAGATTGGTCTACTTCGTTCATGGCTTTAACAAGGTCCACGGTGCATCGCTCACCATTGGTACTGTAACTTTTAGAAAGATCGGATACACGTTTAATGCTTGCGTTATTAGTGAGGCATGAACCGCCGGGGATAATATTAATTATGTTATTTCTTACGGTACTGCTACTACTATTTGCTGCACCGTCAGTTAAAAGTACTTGATGATTAGTTGCGCATTCGACCACAGTATTGAAAGGTGAAATGTAGTTTGGGTTACCTTTTATTCGTCTGTTACGACAATTATTAGCATTTGGATTGACATTGACATTACAAGAAGCTGAGCCTGGGATTACCCCGAATGAATCAGTAGTCCCATCTATCGTGGCACCGTTACAACTACCTGCAGTATCACAATAAGTTGCTGCGTGACTAATTCTATTCTGTCTTTGTCCGTTACGGGTTTTCCCAGCTCGAACATTTTCACCGCGCCAGTATAACGCGGCCTCTAGCATTGTACCGGCAATTGGAGTTCCGCCAGTCGTGGGTAATCCATCCACCAGTTCAATTATACGCTGGCGATTTGTTTTAAACGGAGTCTCTAAGATTGTTTGATAGACCACTCGTAAACGTGGGCTCTTAGATGCATCACCATCAGCGGTCTCCGCAATACGCGCTTGCCCGCCTCCAGGTGTGGTGTTATTGATAATAAAACCCATTGTATTGCCCGCAACCCAGCCTGGGCGATTTACAATTTCCTGAAGAATCGGAGTGATATCACTCGTTGAAAAGGCAGTATTAGGAGTTCCCCAGGCCTCCGGAATCCACCCAACCGAAGAGGTTGTCGTTGTTCGGTCGGTAATATTATTTGCACTATTTGTAAATTGTAATGCACTGTCTTCACCAATTCCCTTGATAGTAAAATCGGCAAATGAAGTTGAGGTCCCTTTTGATGTAAACACCATCTCAGCTGAGAGAATTGTTGCATCTTTTGGTATATTTACATTTTGAAAACGTAAGCCAACAGATTGTTCTTGAGATGATTCGGTATCAAAACCGATATCAAGATCATTATCTATCGTGTCGACTGTTACACCAAATTGCTCAGCATCATCACTACTCAATGCTGTTTGCGAAGTTTCATTTGCTCTAACACAACCCGTCGCACCAACACCATGTCTATAAGTTAATCTAGGTGCTTGAGTTGAATCGCTATCATGACTATGTAGAAAACGAGTTTTATTAGGGCTTACGGATGCGGCATCGAGAAGCAAAGTTAACGAATTTCCTCCGCACCAACCAGGACGATTTACAACAGATTGAATAACATTCTTTATATCAATACTTGACTGCGTATCATCCTCAGTCACTAACATACTCCCATCAACTGTCCAACTAATGGAAGGACCGCTATTATCACGGTTTGTAATATTAGCAACACTATCAACTAATGGTGCTGAATCATCTGCCTGTTCTGCGGTAATTCGCCAGTTATTACTCTCCGGAGTTCCTGCTGGTGATGCGGACGCTGTTACGGATAAATTGGCTTCGGTTAACACCGCACCTTGTGGAATTCTTAAATCAGTAAAGCGTAGTGCAATCATTTGTGGGTCGCCATTGATCTCGGTGCCGCTTGATGCCGTCTCAATACGAAGTCTTGCAGCATTAGAAGAACCTGATTCGAAAGCTCGAAAGTTTCTAAACGAGGAACTTGAGGCGCCTCTTCTTCCGTTATTTAGCGCAGAACCAGCACCATCCTGAAACCTAAAAAACATCGCTTGACCAGTTGCCCAATCCCCCCTATCAACAATCTCCTGAATAATGGTTTTAATATTTGGTGAGGTCCTGAGGCTACCTGTGGAAAAAGCTGGGACTGACCAGGTAACAGAAGCACTTGTTGGTTCTCGGCTTGATATATCATTTATTTGGGTTCCAAAACCAGATAGAGGAGAAGCGTTCCCAATATCTTGACCAACGATTGTCGTGGTGGTGGAATTCGTCTGAGTTTGACCTGCTATTAAATCAATAAAGGCATTTTCTATCGTTACCCCCTGTGGCACCGTGATGCCTGAAAAGCGTAAACCGATAAATCGGCAACGATGAATGAAATGACTTCCCTGAGAAATCATAAACGGAAAAAATCCACCAATACATTCGCCAGGAAATGTTTCTTCCGAGCCATCATCTCCGTTACTACCAATTTGAAAAGTCTGGGTACCCCCCACAACTGATGGCTGACCACCAAAATCGAAGGCGTCCAGAGAGGGATCGGTCAATGTAACATTATTAGTTGTAGTTACTTCCTCACCATCATCTAAATTACTTTGTATAAAAGCCGTGTTTACAATCTCAGTTACTGTGTTTTGTCCGATATCACCAACAACGTCATTTACATTTCCATCAATATTTTTAATCGGAAAAATTACAGGCCCCCCCGTACTAGACCGACTAAATCGCATTAAGCCAACATTTACGTTTTCTAGAGAATTTAAAACAACTCTCATCGCATCTTTTAATGCATTCATTCGAGTACCACCACCTCCTACCCCTGCACTCATACTTCCAGATGTATCTAAAATAAAAAGTACATTTGAACGCAGGATATCGGTGTTGTTGGTGGCATCACCTGTATTGAAATAGATTTCAGTATCGTCGGTACGCCCAACACTACTTGCAAACACAAGCGCAAAGCTGAGAATGAGATAGATAATCTTTTTAGTGATTTTATACATTTTCATTTGACGACAAATTGTTGTTACAAAATATTATGGATCACATTAAATCATGGCTAGATTATAACTTATTTGAATTCAGTTAAATATGAAAAAAATGATTGGTGCCGATGGCCGGAGTCGAACCGGCACACCCGAAGGCACTACCCCCTCAAGATAGCGTGTCTACCAATTCCACCACATCGGCAATTCAGATATTTAGAGTAATTGAGATTAGAATAGCGCTATTCTATGGGTAAATTAGGAATATCATTGCTATTACCCTCATCAACATTCCCAGGCTCTTCGCTAGGTAGCAATGCTTCGGTAGTCGTCTCACTCTGCTCAGTAATAGCGCTTGTATCCAATAAACTTGTTGGTACTTCACGTATACTTTGACTTGCTAGATAGGCAAGCAGTAGGCTGTTAGCTAAAAAAATGACTGCCAGAAAAGTTGTTACTTTTGTTAAAAAACTTCCTGAACCTTGGCTACCAAATACTGTTGACGATGAGCCGCTGCCAAAAGCAGCGCCCGCATCTGCACCCTTTCCATGCTGAATTAATACGAAAGCTATCAGGGCAACAGCCACAATAACTTGTAAAATGAATAGTAATGTATAAATTGATTCCATCTTTTATTTCCTCACTGCATGACAAATACTAAGAAAGTCTTCTGCGACAAGTGATGCACCGCCAATTAATCCACCATCTATATCTGCCATTTCAAAAAGTTGTTTTGCATTATCCGCTTTAACACTTCCTCCATAAAGCACCCTGATGCCATCAGCTATATTTTTATTATGCCTGGCTAATCGCAATCTAATAAATTGATGTACATCCTGCGCCTGTTCGGGTGATGCAGTTTTACCTGTGCCGATTGCCCAAACAGGTTCGTAAGCAATCACTGCCTTATCAAATGCATCAATACCCACCTTATCAATTACCGCATCAAGTTGTCGAGCAATCACCTCTTCTGTGGTGTTTGACTCGCGTTCTTCCAATAATTCCCCGATACATAGTATTGGTATTATATTGAATAATTGAACAGCGCTAAATTTTTCAGCAATGCGAGCGTCTGTTTCATGGTAAAGCGTTCTTCGCTCCGAATGCCCAATAATGACATACTCGCAAACAAAATCATTAAGCATCTCGGTTGATACTTCGCCGGTATACGCCCCGCGCTCTATATGTGACACGTTCTGAGCACCAAGCTTAATAGGGCTATTTTTCAATTCTTTAGCTAATTCAGCTAGATAAACAAATGGCGGACAAATGACCACTTCTGATTGTGTTTCAGTTGAAACACCCTTAATTAGGGCATCAAGGAGATTTGGAATACCGCCGAGTGTTCCATTCATCTTCCAATTCGCCGCAACTAATGTTTGTCGATCTACCATAATCTAATTACATTATCGTCAAAGGCGCCAAAGGTTACAGAGAGGACTAGATGAAATCAATATATTCGTCATTTTTAAGTAAAAAATCACATTGGTGTCTCAACAATACAATGTCGACAGTTTTTTAGATGAGTACATTTTTCTTTAGCATGCCTAACGATCAAGGCATGATACTCCTTAAAAAGGCCTATATCTGCTGATAATGAGGACTCAAAAAAAAATCGTAATTTCTCGTAAGATTCAGCTCCATCAATCATTTTCATAGATTTTAATAAACGACGAGTATAAGCATCAATCACAAAAACGGGTCTTTCAAATGCATAGAGTAAAATATCATCCGCTGTTTCTGGTCCAATGCCGTTAACGTTAAGTAAACGCTCTCTTAAAATATTATCATCTAATTTGTTTAAACAGTTAAAACGTCCTTCTTTTTCAAACCATGTCACATAATTTTTTAAACGCTTTGATTTAATATTAAAATATCCAGAGGGTTTGATTAATTTTGCTAACTCTTTTTCTGTTAACTTTAAAATGGAATGAATATTTAGTGCATCAGATTTTTTTAAGTTATTAAGTGCCTTTTCAGCGTTACTCCAGGATGTATTCTGAGTCAGGATAGCGCCCACCATAACCTCGAATGGAGAATCTGCTGGCCACCAATTTTGTGGACCATAACATTCAAAAAGTCGGTGATAAATTTTTAGTAATGCTGAACGGTGACTCATTAAGATGTAATAGTTTTCTGAAGCGCCTCAATCTCCTTATCATCAAGACGCCAATGTTGTCCGACCCTCTTTTTTCGAGGTAGTATGTAAGACCCAAAACGTGTTCTTATTAAGCGTGTAACTTGCACACCCTGTGATTCCCATAGACGACGTACTTCCTTATTGCGCCCTTCCATAACAACAACATGAAACCAATGGTTAGCTCCTTTGCCACCTGAATCGTGAATATCAGTAAATTTAGCAACACCATCCTCTAACGCAACGCCATCAAGCAAAGCATTTAAATTTTTTTTTGTCACATCTCCTAAAATTCGCACTGCATACTCTCGCTCAACCTGACTCGAGGGGTGCATTAGTTTATTAGCTAAGTCACCATCAGTTGTAAATAATAATAGTCCCATAGTATTTAGATCTAATCGCCCAATATTTATCCATCGACTATTTCTAAGTGGAGGTAAATTTCTAAAAACGGTCTCGCGTCCCTTTTCGTCTCGCCTAGTACAAACCTCACCAGCTGGCTTATAATAAGCAAGTACTTTTGGATTTTTTTTCTGATGAAGGTGAAGACGTATCGCACGAGAATTAATAGTAACTCGATCTTTTTCTCCAATGCACTGGCCAAGTATTGCTGGTTTACCATTAACAGCAATCTTTCCATCCCGAATTAATGCTTCAATCTCGCGACGTGAGCCATGGCCGGCATTGGCGAGCACTTTATGAATACGTTCGTTCATTGAATATTTAACTAAATATTAAGACTTTAATTAGAGAATGGAATTACTTTAGCGCTCTCAACGGTATCACTATTAGTATCTTCTGGCGTTGCATTTGTGCTACTCAAATCATCCGATGAACTATCAATCTGACTAGATTTATTACTCTGACTTTTATCTTTTTCTAGTGCCTCAAATAGATCTGGATTTATTGCATCAAAATCTTTTATATCTTCTAATGGCGGTAGTTCCGATAATTTTTTTAAATTGAAATAATCAAGAAATGATTTTGTGGTTGCTAACAATTCGGGTCTCCCAGGAACATCTCGGTGCCCCACAACTTTTATCCACTCTCTTTCCAATAATGTTTTTGTAATTGTCCCGCTCACGCTAACGCCTCTTATATCTTCAATTTCACCGCGGGTTACGGGCTGACGATAAGCAATAATCGATAGTGTTTCTAATAATGCTCTTGAATAACGAGGTGGGCGCTCATCAAATAATCGATTTACCCAATCAGCATATTCATTTCTTGCTTGAAATCTAAACCCACTTGCAACTTCAACTAAAGTTATTCCATGCCCGTCAAATTCTTGCTGTAAATCATGGATTGCTGCTCTGATTTCGTTTCGATCTGGTTGTAATATTTTATCTTCTTCAAACAAATGAATTAAATTTTTAATACTCAATGGGTGACTTGAAACCATGAGAGCAGCTTCAATAATGTTTTTAATTTTCTTTTGACTCATTAAGTAGCCGCCTTAACATAGATTGGACCATTTTCTTCATTTTGTACTAATTGAATCAGAGAATCTTTCATTAATTGAAGTATTGCCAATAAAGAAACAATTGCACCAGCACGCCCTTCTTCGACTGTGAATAATTCTTTAAAATCAGTGAATGTTTCGGTATTAACTTTTTCTAAAACAATCCCCATACGTTCACGCACAGATAAAACTTCCCTCTGTATCATGTGATTTGTAAACATATCCGCTCTTGCTAAAACCTCTGAAAAAACTTTTACAATTGTTGTCATAGATACTTCTGGTGGTTTGTGATTAATTTTACGATCTGGAAATTCGGTTACTGTAGGAAAAAAATCTCGCTCATGACGCGGTAAACTGTCTAATTTTTCAGCTGCTTCTTTATATCGCTCGTACTCCTGTAAACGTCTAATAAGTTCCGCTCTTGGATCTTCTTCTTCCTCGTCCTCCGTATGCCTTGGAAGCAACATTCTGGATTTAATTTCAGCAAGCATTGCAGCCATTAATAGGTATTCGCCTGCCAACTCGAGCTCTAAGGTCTCCATCAACTCAATATAACTCATATATTGCTCAGTTATCTTAGCTAATGGAATGTCAAGAATATCGATATTTTGTTTTTTTATTAAATAAAGTAGTAAATCCAGAGGTCCTTCAAATGCCTCTAGGAAAACTTCCAACGCATCAGGCGGAATATATAAATCTTTTGGTAAATCCGTTATTGGCGCGCCTTGAATCAACGCAAACGGCATCTCTTTTTGTTGTGTTTCTATTGTTTCAATTTCTTCGTTCATTATTCAATATTTATTTTTAAGGATAACTCAGCCCCATTGCTTCACGAACATCATCCAAAGTTTCTCTTGCAATATCCCTTGCGGCTTCACATCCCTCTGAAATAATACCGCGAACTGTCTCTGGATCATTTAAATATTCATTAGCTCGTTCTCGAATTGGTTCCTGTTCCTTTAGCACGGTATCAATCAAAGGCTTTTTACAATCAAGACATCCAATTTTAGCATTTGTGCAACCATCAACAACCCACTTTTTAAGTGAATCTTCAGAATAAACTTGATGCAGATTCCATACGGGACACTTTTCAGGATTACCTGCGTCAGTTAATCTTATTCTTGCTGGGTCAGTTGGCATAGTTTTAATCTTATCCTCAACAACACTCGGGTTTTCTCTTAAAGAAATTGTATTACCGTAGGATTTTGACATTTTTTGACCATCCAGCCCCATCATTTTCGATGCTGGTGTAAGTAGGGCTTGTGGCTCAGGAAAAATAGCTTTACCTGAACCATCTAGATAGCCAGAGAGGCGTTCTCTGTCGCCAATACTGATATTTTGTTGAGAGGCCAGCAAATCTCGTGCCTTTTCTAAAGATGTCGTATCACCTTGTTCCTGATAATTGCGTCGTAATTCATCGTAAAGACGAGCTGTCTTTTTTCCCATTTTTTTTAAGGCAGTCTCAATATTTTTTTCAAAATCGAGTTCACGACCATAGATATGATTAAATCGTCGGACCACTTCGCGTGCCAACTCTACATGTGAAACTTGATCTTCACCAACAGGAACGAAACCAGCTTTATAAATAACGATGTCTGCTGTTTGTAATAATGGATAGCCAAGAAAGCCATAGGTTGTCAGGTCTTTGTCGGATAATTTTTCCTGTTGGTCTTTATAGCTTGGTACTCGCTCGAGCCAACTCAGAGGCGTACTCATCGACAGTAATAAATGCAATTCCGCATGCTCAGGCACTCGGGACTGAATAAACAACTTAGCAGAACCAGGATTAACACCAACGGCAAGCCAATCAATAACCATGTCCCAGGCGCTTTTCTCAATAATTGATGGATTCTCGTATTCCGTAGTCAGCGCATGCCAATCTGCAACGAAAAAGAAACATTCGTACTCCTGTTGGAGTTTCAACCAATTCTTAAGTACGCCATGATAATGACCAAGATGGAGTTGGCCTGTCGGTCGCATACCCGACAAAACCCTCTGTTTACCACTGATAGACAATCAACAACCTCCTCTGGTCGCTATTTGTTTATGTGTAACTATCTCCATTATTATACCCTGACTGATAAACGGTTACATAATTTTCTTGATTAAATGCCTTTAAAAATTGAGTCATGTGATTTTGAAAAATTAATACTATAAAATGCCCGCAATTTAAATTTAAGCTATGATAACGGTCTAATCATAATATTAAGTAAAGACTCATGAAATTTCTGTTTGATTTTTTTCCATTAGTGGCATTTCTAGTTGCCTTTTACTATCCAGAGGATAGAGAGCAAGGTATTTATCTGGGTATACAAGCCATGATTATTGCATCAGCAATACAAATCATTGTTTATTGGTTAATGACCCGAAAATTCGAGAAAATGCATGTGATAACATTAATCCTAACAGTGATATTGGGTGGCGCCACGTTTTACTTTCAAGATATGCGTTTTTTTAAATGGAAACCCACGGCGGTCAACTGGATATTTGCACTTGTTTTTATCGGTAGCCACTTTATTGGAAAAAAACCAATTATCCGCAGGATGATGGACCATGCGATATCCGTACCCAATGAAATTTGGAGTAAACTTAATCTCGCTTGGGCAGGATTTTTTATTTTTGCTGGAGCCATTAATTTATATATTGCTTATAATTTTAGTACGGAATTTTGGGTGAATTTTAAAGTCTATGGTCTTTTAGGATTAACATTTATATTCGCCATTGCGCAAGCAATATACATATCACGATATATAAAAGATGTTAAAGAGGAAATAAAATAGTTATGTTCTATGCAATTATAAGCCAAGATGTTGAAAATAGTCTTGATAAAAGACTAAGTGTAAGAGCTGAGCATATCGAAAGACTCAATACTTTACAGGATGAAGGACGATTATTAATCGCTGGTCCGCATCCTAATATTGATAGTGAGGACCCCGGGCCAGCTGGTTTTAGTGGTAGTCTCATAGTAGCAGAATTTAAATCATTAGAAGACGCGCAAGCATGGGCAGATGCTGACCCCTATATTGCGGCGGGTGTTTATAAACAAGTGACTGTTAAGCCATTTAAGCGGGTCTTCCCTGGTGTCTGAACTAAACCGCGTTGAATTGATTCGCGAATGTCTGGAACAAACACTCAATCCAACTCAACTTGAAATCGTTGATGACTCGCATTTACATGCCGGTCATTCGGGTCACGGTGGCGCCGGACATTTTCAAGTTCACATTGTTTCAAATAAATTCAATGGTCTTGCAATTTTAGCAAGACATCGCTTAGTTTACTCTGCTTTAGAAAATATGATGCAAACAGAAATACATGCATTAAGTATTAAAGCTCAAACTTCAGATGAAACTGAATAAGGTAAGCTAAATGTCAGAAACACTTAAATTAACAACCGAACTTGTCAACAGAAAGACACCGACGCCAAATGACAATGGTTGTCAAAAACTTATAGCAGAACGTCTTAGTAAGTTTGGGTTTTCTGCCGAACATTTATGTTTTGGTGATGTTGATAATCTCTGGATAACACATGGTAATTCGGGTCCATTATTCGTTTTTGCCGGTCATACTGATACGGTGCCCGTAGGGTCTATCGAGGAATGGAATACAGATCCATATAAAGCTGAAATTAAAGAAGGAAAGCTCTACGGCCGAGGTGCTGCAGATATGAAAAGTGGTATTGCCGCAATGGTAACGGCTACTGAACGATACGTACAAAAAAATCCAAATCATAATGGCACAATTGGTTTTTTAATAACAAGTGATGAAGAGGGTCCATCTGTTAACGGAACACGTAAAGTAATTAATTACCTAAAAGAGAAAAAAATAAAAATCAAATGGTGTGTTATCGGAGAGCCATCTAGTGATAAGCAGCTGGCAGATGTTATACGCATTGGCCGTCGTGGTTCTCTAAATGGAATATTAAAAATAAACGGAATACAAGGACATGTTGCCTACCCTGAAAAAGCAAAAAATCCTATTCATGCTGCAGCAGATTTTTTAAATGAACTAACCTCAATTGAATGGGACCGAGGCAATGATTCTTTTCCACCAACATCATTTCAGATTTCAAATATTAATGCTGGTACAGGAGCTGATAACGTAATACCTGGTGTGTTAGACCTTCTGTTTAATTTTAGATATTCAACTGAAACATCACAGGATGAAATACAAAACAAAGTTGAAGGTACACTGAAAAAATATAACTTGGATTATAATCTCGAATGGAAACTATCAGGTGCACCATTCTTAACTGACTCCGGCTTACTCATTGATGCAACAATTGCCGCTATAAAAGAAATTGTCGGTATTGACACAATATCTTCAACTGGAGGCGGTACTTCTGACGGGCGTTTTATTGCACCGACTGGTACAGAGGTAATTGAGCTTGGTGTTGTGAATGAAACGATACATAAGATTAACGAATGCGTTAACGTTGATGATCTGGAAACCTTATCGAATATTTACGAAAAGATAATTGAAAAACTCTTATCAAAGTAATTTATTAAATATTAACAACTTCAACAATTGCTTTAGTTAATAGATTTAAATCATCCTCATTAGTAACATAAGGTGGCATTAGGTAGACTAATTTACCAAAAGGTCTAATCCATACGCCTCTCTTAACAAATTCTGGAATTACTTTTTGCATATCAACTTCATTTTTTAACTCAACAACACCAATACCTCCTAATACGCGAACATCAGCAACCTGATTCATATCTATGCAGGGCATTAATCCATTTTCTAAGCTTTTTTCAATTCGTAAAATGGCGTCCTGCCATGATGATTCTAGTAATAAATTTGTGCTGGCCAAAGCAGCGCTACATGCCAGTGGATTTGCCATAAATGTGGGGCCATGCATAAAGACTCCGGGTTCACCCTCATCAATCACCTTATGTATATCGCTTGTAGTAATTGTTGCTGCTAATGATAAATAACCCCCTGTTAGTGCTTTACCGATACACATGATATCGGGAGTAACTTTTGCATGCTCAAAAGCAAATAGTTTTCCTGTTCTGCCAAAACCGGTTGCAATTTCATCAAAAATTAAAAGGACATCGAACTCTTTACATAATCGATTAACCTCCTTTAAATAATCAGCAGAATAAAACCACATCCCACCGGCACCTTGTACAATCGGCTCCAAAATTAGCGCAGCGATATGCTGGGAATTTTTTTCTAGAGTTAGTTTGAGTTCTGCAATATCTGCTGAAGCACATGATTCACCAAATCGACACTTGGGTTGCTCAATAAAAAATTGTTTAGTAAGGGATTTAGAAAATAAACTATGCATACCAGTAACTGGATCGCAAACAGACATTGCGCCAAAGGTATCACCATGATAGCCGGACTGTAATGAAACGAAGTTTTGACGTTCCGGTTTGCCTTTTGCATGCCAGTATTGAATTGCCATTTTCATTGCAACCTCAACAGCAACCGAACCCGAATCTGAATAAAATATGGCGTCGAACTTATCTGGAACAATAGAAAGTAATTGTTCTGTCAGTTTTATTGCGGGAGTATGGGTGAGTCCACCAAACATAACGTGAGCTGTATGTTTTAGTTGAAGCTCAAGTGCCTTATTTATCTCAGGATGATTATAACCATGTATTGCACACCACCAGGATGACATGCCATCGACTAACTGTTTGCCGTTGGATAAATTTAATCGTACACCTTCAGCTGAGATAACGTGGTAGACGGGAAAATTCGAGTGCATCGCACTGTATGGATGCCAAATTGAGTCTCGGTCGATACCTAATAAGTGTTCAAAGTTTTCTATGGTGGTCATATTTTATAGTGGCGGAGAGAGAGGGATTCGAACCCTCGATACGCGATTAACGTATACACGCTTTCCAAGCGTGCTCCTTAAACCACTCGGACACCTCTCCATATTTAGAATTGTTTTTCAAAATTCCTAAGATACAATTTTAATTAATATATTTATCAGACATTTACGATGAATTTAGTACTATATGCTAGCTTTCAAGCATGAATCTTATCAGATAAAATCATATCAGTTCATAAAAGCCCTGATAGCTCAGCTGGATAGAGCGTCCCCCTCCTAAGGGGAAGGCCAGAGGTTCGAATCCTCTTCAGGGCGCCAAATAAATATTTACCACTAATTATGCGATATTGGGTCCTTCGTGTTGACCGTTGGCAGAAGCTCCTTATACTTGAGGTATGACGCGAGTTTAGTCGATTTTCTTTTAAAACTAGCTTAATACATAGGGGGGCGGATCATGACAACAACGGTAAATCAATTACTTAACACCAAGAGTGATGAAATTTTCTCGGTCACCCCCGACGCGCTCGTCATTGATGCAATTAAAATGATGGATGA
>NZJM01000026.1 GCA_002692205.1 Legionellales bacterium
AGTGTGCATAGAGAGTGGGTTATTCCCTCCAGCGCATCTGAAATACAATGCGTGTAATCATACATCGGATATATACACCAATCATTACCGGTACGATGATGTGCTGCTTTTTTTATTCTGTAGATAGTTGGATCGCGCATATTCATATTTGGTGATGACATATCTATTTTGGCTCTTAATACACACTCACCTTCCTCAAATTCACCGGCACGCATACGGTCAAATAAATTGATGTTCTCCTCAACACTTCTATCTCGGTAAGGACTTTTCTTTCCGGGCTCAGTCAACGTTCCCCTATACTCTCGAATTTCCTCTGCACTTAGATGGTCGACATATGCCTTGCCATCCATAATCATTTTCTTTGCAAATTCAAAAAGTTTTTCAAAATAATCTGATGCATAAAAAAGACGGTCATCCCACTCAAACCCTAGCCACTTTACATCTTGCTTGATGGAATCTGTATACTCAGGATCTTCTTTAGCTGGATTAGTATCATCGAAACGTAAATTACAAAGGCCGCCAATAAAATCTTTTGCTATTCCAAAATTTAGAC
Source organism: Legionellales bacterium (assembly GCA_002692205.1). Classification (GTDB taxonomy): domain Bacteria; phylum Pseudomonadota; class Gammaproteobacteria; order Eutrophobiales; family Eutrophobiaceae; genus UBA11869. The sequence continues at coordinate 554 of NZJM01000026.1, forward strand.
AAATTGATTTAGCATGACCTATGTGAAGGTAGCCATTTGGTTCTGGTGGAAATCTTGTGTGCACAAGGCTTTTATTTTTTATATCACCCTTGATGATATTTCGAATAAAATTACTTGATTCAGAATTAGAATTCTCTGACATTCACTATCCTTAAGTCATAACATTTATATTAACAACGAACGTATTGTTTTTGTAATTACGTAAACTAATTATAACTCTTTGCAAACCTAGGTAAGCTCCCGTTTAAACCCATTGCTCTTGCCATGATTGCATTTTTAACAATAGGCATATCATTTATGACGTCTAAACCTGAATTACGTAACCATTGTACTGATTGAAATTGATTTTCAAAGAGATATTTAAATCCATCGAGCACATACATCATCTGTAAATTCTCGCCTTTTCGCCAACGCTCATATCGACGTAGCACTTGTAATCGACCAATATCTCTGCCTGAGTTGAATGTATCTATGAGCACCTCTGCTAACGAAGCTGCATCGAGCAAACCTAGATTTGCCCCCAAACCTGCTAATGGGTGGACAGTATGTGCACTGTCCCCAATTAGGGCAAGTCTAGGCTGAACATAATGGTCGGCCTGAGCTCTGCTTAATTGAAAAATTTTGCGCTCTGAACTTTCTGTAATTAAACCTAATTTATTACCAAAAGCTGCTGTTAATTCATCATGGAATACTGTCTTATTAGATTTCAAAAGCTGCTGAATACGCTGAGGTTTTGCAGACCAAACAATCGCTGATTTGTTAGGACTTTTCATTGGCAAAAATGCAAGTGGGCCATCGCTTAAAAACCGCTGGCGTGCTATCTCACCATGCTCAATTTCAGATGTCACAACACAAGTTAAGGCGGATTGCTCGTAATCATGTTTCTGAAAATTAATATTACAAAGTTTTCTGACTACAGAGTTAGAACCGTCAGCTCCGACTAAGAGTTTAGTTTTTAATTTTCTACCATTATCAGTTTCAATATTTATTGCATCAATTTCTTTTTTTATTAATTTAGGTGAAACTCCGCTTATATAATTTACATTTTCTAAACAAGATATTCTTTTATGTAGCGCATTAGCAATAACATTGTATTCTATAATATATCCCATTACGGGCTCACAAATCGATGCGCTTTCAAAGCAAATTTTTCCGTCACCATTTTCATCCCACACATGCATTTCACGAAATGGAGAAATTTTTTCCTCAGCAAAATAACTCCATGCACCAGTTGTTTTTAAAATTCTCTCGGATGCAACAGTCACTGCTAATATGCGTGAATCATCTGCTTTTGATTCGATTTTCTTTGGAGGTTCTCTATCAAGCAAAACAACATTAAAATTTGCGTCGCCCAAGAGACAAGCTAGACTAGCGCCAATAACTCCTCCGCCACAAATTACAATGTCACAGTCATACCCTTTTAAAACTGTCATAAATTCAGCCCTCTTACGAGTCGTGGCTGATATCCTGCTACTCCCATTGCTCTTTTTAGTAACAGAGATTTTAGTTCTGGTATGCAATCAAAAGAAATCATTGCTGCATTTGCGCATGAATTAAGTATGAAGGATTTATTGTAAAAACAATTTGCAATACTATTACAAAAATCTATAACATTTTTTTGGTCGGCACTACGCAAATCTATATATCTTTTCAATATATCTATGTCATCAATTGCTAAGTTTCTATTAAGACCATTAGTTATACATTCTGCTAATCCTGCAACATCTCTTAAGCCAAGATTAAAGCCTTGCGCTGCATTAGGATGAACTGTGTGAGCAGAATTACCTATTAGAACTATATTTTCCTGATATTGTGTCTTCGCTTCAATAAAAAAAATTGGATACTCACAACGTTTCTCTAGTTTACAAATCTTACCTAAACGACGACCAAATTCTTTTTCGATTATTTTTATATATTCATTATCTGGCATACTGAGATATTGATTGGCTTCATTTGAGTGGGTAGTAAACACTAAAACAGAGCGATTTTTATCTATTGGTAAAAGTGCAATTGGACCATGTGATGTAAACCTTTCATAGGCAGTATTTTGATTTGGTTTTTGTGTTGTAACATTTGAAACAATTGCAGTTTGTTTATAATCGTTCTTGTTGATTTCTATATTAGCTAGACTTCTCACTTTCGAATGACTTCCATCAGCCCCAATGAGTAGCTTTGTATCTATAACTTTTGTACCTTTGGAAGATAGTAGTTCTAATGAAATTTTAGAATTTTTTCTTTCAAAATTTTGTAACTTAATAGGGCATAAAATCTTAATATTTTTAAAATGACTTAACTTTTTATGTAATGCATGACCTAGTGATTTAGCGATAACTACATGTCCTAGTTCTGGAACATTTAATTCAGAGGCGGTTAGGTGAGTAAAACCAAATCTCCCTTGATTAGAGACATGTATGTTCTTTATTGGCGTCGCGTTTGTGTATATATCATCCCAAACATCAAGATATTCTAAAATACGTTTGGAAGAAGGAGAAAGGGAAATACCTCTGTCATCATAACTAGGTTGCTGGTCCTCTTTTAACGCAATAGATTCGATGAGTGCAATCGATAAATTTGTAGGGGCAATTGCGCATGCTAGGCTAGCTCCAACCATCCCCCCGCCAACAATAACAACATCATATTCATGCTGCATTAGCCATTAATTCCTCAATCTCATCTATTGTCTTTGGTGCATCTTTACTTAAAACATCATTTCCATCTTTCGTTACTAAAACATCATCCTCGATTCTGACTCCAATATTGTGCAGCTCTTTGGGTAAACTCTCATCAACAGGTAAATAGATTCCGGGCTCAACGGTCATGACCATACCTGCCTCAAGCATTCTCCACTCACCATCAAGCTTATAATCACCAACATCATGAACATCCATACCTAACCAATGCCCAGTACGATGCATATAGTATTTTGTATAATCTCCATTTTCTATTAACTCATCGGGGTCGCCCTTCAAAATCCCAAGCTCTACCATGCCCTCTGTTAATACTCTGACAGCGGTATCATGCGAATTATTCCAATGCTTGCCCGGCTTAATCTGATTAATCGCAGCCTTTTGAGCGGATAAAACTAAATTGTATACATCGCGCTGCGCTTTTGTAAATTTCCCATTAACTGGAAATGTTCTTGTAATGTCGCTTGCGTAACACTGATACTCTGCACCCGAGTCTATTAGTAATAGATCGCCTTCAACCATTTCATCGCTATTATCCGTATAATGCAAAATACAGGAGTTTCTTCCTGAACCAATAATCGACGGATAGGCACTATGGCGTGCACCATTCTTAATGAACTCAGCTATCAATTCACCTTCTATCTGATACTCATACATCCCCGGTGTGCAACTTTCCATTGCTCGCTTATGCGCTTTGGCAGAAATCTTTGCGGCTTTACGCATTAAACTAATCTCATATCGACTTTTATATAATCTCATCTCATGCAAAAAATGATTGAGCGAAACAAATTCGTCCGGGGCAATTGCACCCGTTCTTACATTATTTTTAATTTGATTAACCCATCCGAGTACTCTTTGGTCAAAGGTTTGATTATTGCCCATGTTATAAAAGACTCTTTCATGCCCTTCAATTAGGCCTGGTAAGATATCGTCCATATCCTCGATTGGGAAAGCATCATCTGCAGCATATTTTTCAAGTGCACCCTCCAAACCAGACCGCCTCCCATGCCATGTTTCCATTTTTTTGTCACGTTCACGACAAAATAATATACATTCTCCTTGCTTACGATCTGGTATCAAGACTAAAACAGCTTCGGGTTCTGGATAGCCGGTAAGATAGAAAAAATCGCTGTCGGGACGAAAGGGGAATTCGACATCTCGGTTTCTTATAGAGATGGAGGCGGTAGGTAGTATTGCTATACTGTCTGACCCAATCATATCCATAAGTCGTTTTCGACGGTTTTTGAATTCTTTTATATCGATCAATGTAAAATTCCTTCTATTCTTATGTTGGTTTATTTTCTATTTTGACTAATTTTAAGCTAATTTTTCTTATCAAGAACAAGCGCTGGATAGTGCTAAATCCCATTATTTCAGATTTCAACACCACGGTAACTAGATATATTAATCATATATTTAATCTTTTTATTAAGCCATTACTGCACTAACTAATTGATTTTTTACTAAACATTAATAATTGATGCCATTTTTTCCTTAACATCATTAGTTGACCAGCAAATCTAAGCGCTCTATATTCTTGTTTATATGATATATCAACAATATACTCAGTTCATTCGATAACTGAATAATAGGGTAAAGAGCATGAGTGACTATAATGACAAGAACACAGATCTAAGTGCACTTGAAGAGCGTGTCGATGAGTTGATTAATACTGTTAATGAACTCAAAACTGAAAATTCTAGCCTAAAAAATCAACAAGAAAATCTTGTGAATGAACGTGCTATACTAATCGAGAAGACTGAACATGCTAGAGGTCGAATAGAAGCAATGATAACTCGCTTACGTGCAATGGAAACTAGAACATGAATAAAAAAACATCCCCGTTAAAAGTTACGATATTAGATAAAGAATATTTAATAACTTGTGAGCCAGAAGAAGCCGATTCGCTAAATAATGCTATTAAATTCTTAAACACAAAAGTCGCTGAAACAAAAAAAAATGGGAGTGTTATTGGGTCTGAAAGAATTGCGGTGATGACGGCACTAAATATAGCTAATGAAATGTTAGAACGTAAAAAAGAGAATCAGGATAATAAATTTAAAATAGACAGTACTCTTAGTAGGCTACAAAATAAAATTAATAACGCATTAGATATAGAAAATCAGTTAGATTACGGCTAATAAATATAATTTGTCTGAGCAAATAAAATAAAGAATTAAACTTGGGTGTCTTCTGTCATGCTCGTTATCAAGCTCGTGGTAACTTGAGCCGATAAGATATAAAACAGGGGATCTTTAATTAGCATTGTTGTGCATGTCCATCCACGTGGGAAGCCTGAAGTGCTAAATTAGATACCCACTTGAACCTCTGGTTCAAGTTCAACGCCTCTGAAACGACTTCATGGTTGATACCCCACTAATTTTACAAAACTAATTCTTTAGCTTAAAAACTTCGTGTAAGCAGGGTTTTCTGTCTCATCCCAATATGGGATACCTAGATTATTTATAAAATTTTGAAAGGTTTCTTTTTGTGTATCCTTAACTTGAAAACCCATAAGTACACGACCATATGCTGCACCATGGTTTCTGTAGTGAAATAAACTAATGTTCCAGTTTTCTCCCATTTCACTTAAAAAATGTAGTAGTGCTCCGGACCTCTCTGGAAATTCGAAACGGTATATAAGCTCGTTTTTAGCTTGTGGTGCGTGGCCACCAACCATGTAGCGAATATGCATTTTAGCAATCGTATTACTACTTAAATCAATAACATCATGTCCCTTTTCCTGAAGCTGTTTAATTAATATATTTTTTTCTTTTATGCCGTTTTTTACTTGCACACCAACAAAAACATGAGCCTCATTATCATCCGCATAACGATAATTAAATTCTGTAATTAAACGAGGACCTAAGTCGTGACACAACTTTTGAAAACTACCGGGTCGCTCAGGTATCATAATAGAAATCAGTGCCTCTCTATTTTCACCTAACGCCGATAGCTCAGCTATGTGTCTTAAGCGATCGAAATTAACATTAGCGCCACTAAAAATTGATACTAATTCTTTATTCTTTACGCCATGACTTGATACATACTGCTTCAGCCCTGCAAGTGCCAACGCTCCTGCGGGTTCTGGAATGGATCTAGTATCCTCAAAGATATCTTTCACTGCTGCGCAGATTTCATCAACGCTGACTAATAATATCTCATCAACAAGTTCTTTGGTGATTCGATAGCATTCCTCTCCTGCTTGCTTAACAGCTGCCCCGTCAGCAAAAATGCCTATGTGCTCGAGCTCTATTAGCTTTCCTGCCTTAATAGCATCATGCATGCATGGTGCTTCATCCGGCTCAACTCCGATTATTTTTATGTCGGGATGAATTTTCTTTACGTAAGCTGCAATACCTGCGCCCAGGCCACCACCGCCAACGGGTACGAAAATAATGTCTGGTTTATTTGGATGTTGTTTCAATAACTCAACACCAACCGTCGCCTGACCTGAAATTACCAAAGGGTGATCATATGGAGAAACGTAATACATTCCTGTCTTAGATGAGAGTTTCAACGCATGGTCTTTAGCATCATCATATGTATTACCATGCAGAATAACCTCTGCATCCATTCTCTTGACCGAATCTATTTTAATTTCAGGTGTGGTCTTTGGCATCACAATAGTCGATTTTAAATGCAGATGTTTTGCCGCAAGTGCCACGCCCTGAGCATGATTACCTGCTGAAGCAGCAATAACACCAAGCTCCTGGTCCTCCTTTGATAAAGATGCCATTAGATTGTAAGCACCCCTTATCTTGTAGGAGAATACAGATTGCTGGTCTTCACGCTTTAACCGGATCTTATTATTATGACGGAGAGAAAGCTGAGGGGCATAGTCAAGGTCTGTGCGTTTCGCAACTTCATAAACACGTTGGCTAGCCTCTTCAATTAATTTTTTGTATTCCTCGAACATTAGCATAAGATAACATTAACAGCCGTTCTAACATAATAATTCATAGGAGCTAATCTTATGTCACAGGACCAGAAAAAAAGAAACGCTGCAAAGGTAGCAATCGATTATATAAAAAACAATGCCATTATTGGTGTTGGGACAGGTAGCACCATAAATTTTTTCATAGAAGAGTTGGCAAAAAATAAGGGTTTTATCGATGGGGCAGTATCGAGTTCTGTAGCTACCGACAAATTACTTAAAGAATATAATATACCAATAATCGAATTAAATAGCGTTGATGAGTTACCGGTTTATGTGGATGGGGCTGATGAAGCAACGAAAAACAAACATCTCGTAAAAGGTGGTGGTGGTGCACTTACCCGTGAAAAAATTATTGCCGCGGCAAGTAAAAAATTTGTTTGTATTATTGATGATACAAAGCTCGTTCCAATTTTAGGAAAGTTCCCATTACCAGTAGAAGTTATTCCGATGGCACAAAGTTATGTTGCGAGAGAAATTATAAAACTTGGCGGTCAGCCTGAATTAAGGAGAGACTTCATAACTGATAATGGTAACATTATTTTAGATATCCATAATATGAAAATAGAAAATCCATCAGAACTTGAAAATAAAATAGATCAGATTACGGGTGTCGTGACCAATGGTCTGTTTGCAAAAAGACCGGCTGATATTCTTATTATCGCATCAGACACTGAAGTTATAAAAAAATAATTTATTTTTAATAAATTAATATGAATCGATTACATCAAATATTAGGCTACGCTGGAATATTTCCTTTTTTTATTTTTTCTTTAGTTTATTTTTTTTCTAACAAGGAAGAATATTCTCTGTTATTGCTTGTTGCATACTCAGGCTTAATTTTTAGTTTCCTTGGCGGCTTACTCTGGGCTACAACATTAGATTATGAACCACCCAAACATGTTCTCTATGTATCCGTCGGCACAATTTTATGGTCATTTGTGTGGATTATTTCATGTAGAATACCGGAGCAGTTTTATCCTTTTTTATTTGTTATTATTTCGTCCTCATTTATTGCTTTGCACTGCTACGAGAGAATATATCTCTCGACGATTTATTCTAAAACCTTTTTAAGATTACGAATGTATCTATCATTGTCTGTAACATCAATACTTCTTCTGGTTGCTTTTATCTAGTTATTCTAAAAACCAATCCTTAGGTTTGAGAAACACATCATATAATTCTGCCTCTTTTGAACCGGCTTTGGGTTGCCAATTATATTCCCAACGTGTAAATGGAGGCATTGACATCAAAATTGATTCTGTTCTTCCGCCGGATTGTAAACCAAATAGAGTCCCACGGTCGTAAATTAAATTAAATTCAACATAGCGGCTACGCCGATATAACTGAAAGTCTCTTTCTTTTTTTGAAAAAGCCATTCCCTTTCGACGTTCAACAATAGGTAAATAAGCCTTGAGAAAATGTTCGCCAACACTCTGCATAAATAAAAAACACGACTCAAATCCCCACTCATTCAAATCATCAAAAAATATACCGCCAATTCCTCTTGGCTCTTGTCGATGTTTAAGATAGAAATATTCATCGCACCATTTTTTATACTTCAAATATGTGTCCTCACCAAAACCATCGCAAGCGGCTTTTGACATTTCGTGCCAATGTTTAGCATCCTCTATAAAACCATAATACGGAGTAAGGTCAAATCCCCCACCAAACCACCAGATAGGCTTTTCCCCATTTTTTTCAGCAACAAAAAACCTTATATTCATATGTGTCGTTGGTATGAAAGGGTTTAAAGGATGAATAACTACCGAGTTACCCAGAGCTTGAAACGACCTACCGGTTAATTCAGGTCTATTTTCTGTTGCAGATGATGGTAATTTATCACCAAATACATGTGAAAAATTAACACCCCCCTGTTCAAAAATCTCCCCGTCTCTGAATACACGCGTTCTTCCCCCGCCTCCCGTTTTTCGCTCCCAATGGTCTTCTTTTAAGACTAAATTGCTATCAATATTGGTAAATTTTGCGCAAATACGATCCTGTAAGTCTATTAAATAGTCCTTAATAATATTTATATCAGTCATTTTATATCCGGTTGTTGGTAATCACGCCTCTAGAGGTTATCCTATCATGCTTATTTTTAATGAAACAATAATGCTAGCTAGGTGATAATCATAATGAGTGACCGTAAAGCAACTGTAAAACGAAATACTAAAGAAACGCAAATAAAGGTATCTCTGATATTAGAGGGTCAAGGCAAGTCTAAGCTCAATATTGGCATCCCTTTTCTAGAACATATGCTGGAACAAATCGCCCGTCATGGTTTATTTGACCTCGATATCCAAGCCAAAGGTGATTTGGAAATTGATGCTCATCATACCGTCGAAGATGTTGGTATAACACTAGGTCAAGCATTTGCCGAGGCTTTAAAAGACAAAAAAGGAATTCGTCGCTATGCCCATGCCTATGTGCCTCTTGATGAGGCCCTATCTCGTGTTGTAATTGACTGCTCGGGCCGTCCGGGTCTTGAATATAATGCTAATTACCCGCGCGCAAGAGTTGGTGATTTTGATGTTGATTTAATTTTTGAGTTTTTCCAAGGGTTTGTTAACCATGCAATGATGACCCTGCATATAGATAATATAAGAGGTCGTAATTCACATCACATTGCTGAAACAATATTC
>NZJM01000027.1 GCA_002692205.1 Legionellales bacterium
ATAATACCCACATAAAAGGCCATTAACTCAATATATTGTAGGCGCTGAAGTGTTACCCACTTGATACCATCAATAGTTACTTGTTTTTTCGTCATTATCTTAATCCAAGAAAATTCATAGAATTATACAAAAAAACTGCTAAAACGTAGTAAAATATACGATATGGTAAAAAATATAAAGGTCATAAAAAGTATTGACATCAGAAAAAGTATAAACTATAGTTATGCTTATTAACAGATTTAATACACAAACTTAGGAGAATTAAAATGGCAACAGCAGATACGGGAGATGACAAAAAAAAGGCTTTGACGATGGCACTGAGCCAGATTGAAAAACAATTTGGTAAAGGCTCGGTCATGAAAATGGGAGACCAGCCAATTACTAAAATTGCTTCAGTCAGCACTGGTTCCTTGGGGCTTGATATTGCCTTAGGTGCGGGCGGACTACCTTATGGGCGTGTCGTTGAAATTTATGGTCCTGAATCATCAGGTAAAACTACATTAACCTTATCGGCAATTGCCGAGGCGCAACAACAAGGAAAGACCTGTGCATTTATCGATGCTGAGCATGCGCTAGACCCAGTTTATGCTGAAAAGCTTGGAGTAAATATTGACGAGTTATTAGTTTCACAGCCAGATACAGGTGAGCAGGCACTAGAGATTTGTGACATGTTAGTTAGGAGTGGTGCGGTTGAGTTAGTAGTAATTGATTCGGTTGCAGCACTCGTGCCTCGGGCAGAAATTGAGGGTGAGATGGGAGATTCACATATGGGACTTGCTGCGCGACTCATGTCGCAGGCTTTGCGGAAATTAACTGGGAATATAAAGCGAGCAAATTGCTGTGTGATTTTTATTAATCAGATTCGAATGAAAATAGGCGTAATGTTTGGTAATCCAGAAACAACAACTGGGGGGAATGCGTTAAAGTTTTATTCATCAGTTCGTTTGGATATTCGTAGAATTGGCGCAATAAAGAAAGGTGATGAGGTAGTAGGGAACGAGACCCGAGTAAAAGTAGTAAAGAACAAGATTGCTCCGCCATTCAAGCAAGCAGAATTTGGTATCTTATATAACGAAGGTATTTCTCGTGAAGGCGAGATAGTAGATTTAGGTGTAAAAGAAGGATTGATAGACAAAGCTGGTGCTTGGTATAGCTATAAAGATGATCGGATTGGCCAAGGGAAGGACAATGTACGAGTTTTCTTGAAAGAAAACCCTGAAATTGCAAGTGAAATAGAAGAGCAAATAAGGGAGAAACTATTACCAACTACTCCTGTAGAAGACGTTGTCGAAGAGTCTGATACAGAAGAGGCGGTTGTCTGAGCACGGAACGCCAGCAAATATTACAGCGTGCCTGTGATTTTCTAGCAAGGAGGGAGCATGCTCGGGATGAATTATCATGTAAGCTTGCCCGAGCATGTGATGATCAGGCGTTAATTGATGAGCTTCTGGACAAACTGTCCAGCGAGGGGTTGCAGAGTGATGAGAGATTTACCGAAACTTTTGTAAATCACCGCATCGGGAGCGGGAAGGGACCACTTAAAATTCAGCAAGAATTACGCCAACGTGGCATCGAAAAATCTTTAATATGTCAGTATCTTGAGTCAGAGTCCATTGACTGGTTTTCACATGCTGAGATGGCTAGAGTTAAAAAATTTGGTAAAAGTGCTCCTATCAACATTGCCGAAAGGTTAAAACAATCAAGATTTTTGCTTAACAGAGGTTTTAGCAGTCAACTAATCAGTCAACTTTTGTCATAATTAGGCACTCATGATTACTAGTAATGACATTCGCCAGTCTTTTTTGGATTTTTTCAAATCAAAAGACCATGAAATTATACCGAGTAGCTCGCTAGTCCCCTCGAATGATCCGACGTTGTTATTTACAAATGCGGGCATGGTTCAGTTTAAAGATGTATTTCTTGGAAGAGAAAATCTTTCTTTTAAACGTGCAACATCATCTCAGCGCTGCGTTCGTGCCGGTGGAAAACATAATGATTTAGAGAATGTTGGTTATACAGCAAGACATCATACATTTTTCGAAATGCTAGGAAATTTTAGTTTTGGTGATTACTTTAAACAAGAGGCCATTTCTTATGCATGGGAGTACCTAACAGTAGTTTTAAAAATTCCAGAGTCTAAGCTCTGGGTAACAGTTTTCGAAGATGATGAGGAAGCTGCTGATATTTGGTTAAATCAAATTGGTATATCATCGAAACAATTTAGTCGGTGTGGCGAAAAAGATAATTTTTGGTCAGTGGGTGATACTGGGCCATGCGGACCTTGTAGTGAGATTTTTTACGATCATGGTAAAGATATTCCAGGCGGTCCACCAGGTTCAAAAGATGCTGATCTTGATCGTTACGTTGAAATATGGAACTTGGTGTTTACACAATATAATCGTAACCCTGACGGTTCATTAACATCAATTCCACATCCATCAGTTGATACCGGAATGGGTCTTGAGAGGATTACTGCGGTTATGCAGGGTGTTCATAATAATTTTGAGATTGAATTATTTAAAAATATTATAAAAAAGATTAACAGTTTTTGTAACAATAAAAAGATCGATATTGTATCAAGTCGTGTCATTGCGGATCATATACGGTCTTGTTCTTTTTTATTAGTAGATGGGGTTATTCCATCTAACGAAGGTCGTGGTTATGTTTTAAGACGAATAATTCGTCGAGCAATTCGTCACGGCAATAAGTTAGGCTTGAAAGAGCCATTCTTTTATAAATTGGTTCAAGTTCTTGATGATGAGATGGGCAAGTCCTATCCTGAGTTATCAAGGTCAAGAGCAAACATTGAAAAAACACTGCTAAATGAAGAAGAGCGTTTCGCTGAAACTCTCGACCAAGGATTGAAAATTTTGGATGACATTATTTTGCGAATAAAAGGCAATGAAATTCAAGGGGAAGATGTTTTTCGTTTATATGATACATATGGCTTTCCTGTAGATCTAACTGCAGATATTGCTCGTGAGAGAAATCTTAAGGTTGATATGAAAGGTTTTAACAAAGCTATGACTGGTCAACGACAACGTGCTCGAGCTGCTAGCAAGTTTGATATTGATATTTCAACCAATACAGATACTAATTTAGTAAGTTCGTTTACTGGCTACGAAAGGTTAGAGCAAAAGACATCAATAATCGGTTTATACCAAGATGGAAGAAATGTGAATTCGCTAAATGAAGGCGATATCGGAGGCGTTATTTTATTGGAAACACCGTTTTATGCTCAATCTGGAGGACAAGTTGGCGACAAAGGAGAGTTATTTGCAGGAGATGTTTTTTTTGAGGTTGAAGATACAAAAAAGCAAGGGCAATCACATGTTCATTTAGGTGTGTTGCGAACAGGAACCTTCAAAGTAGGAGATGTAGTTCGTGCATCAGTTGATGGAATTAGGCGAATAGATATAGCTCGTAATCATTCTGCTACACATTTATTACACGCTGCCTTAAGAAAAATCTTAGGAGAACATGTAGTACAGAAAGGCTCGTTAGTTGAAAGTAATCGATTGAGATTTGATTTCTCACATAATGATGCATTATCAGGCGATCAAATAAATGAAATACAGAGATTGGTGAATACTAAGATAATAGAAAATAATGAAAGTCAGGTTCAGACTATGTCTCTTAAAAAAGCAAAATCATTAGGTGCAATATCATTGTTTGGTGAGAAATATGAAGATGTTGTGCGCGTACTAAATATAGGCGGAGAATTTTCATGTGAGTTGTGTGGCGGCACACATGTTGAACATGCTGGTGATATTGGGATATTTAAAATTGTTTCCGAGTCCGGTATTGCCTCAGGCGTTAGACGGATAGAAGCAATCACGGGTGTGGCCGCGCTTGACTGGATTGAGACGATGGAAATCAAGTTACAGCGAATGGCCGAACTTTTAAAATCAGACATAGAGACAGTCGACACCAAATTAAATATTCAACTTGAAAAAAACCGTAAACTTGAAAAGGATCTTTTGCAACTTAGAAGCAAGCTAACTAGTAGTGCTGGTTCAGATCTAATTGAGGAAGCTAAAATAATAGAAGGAATTAATGTTATAGCTAAATCACTTGATAACACTGACCCCAAAAATCTTCGAGAAGCTGTTGACCAATTAAAAAATAAACTTGGAACAGCTGTTTTGATTCTTGCGACTGTTAATGATTCTAAAGTTAATTTAGTTGCAGGTGTAACAGATGATACGAAAAATCGAATTAAGGCTGGTGATTTAGTAAATTTTGTTGCAGAACAAGTAGGAGGTAAGGGGGGAGGTCGCCCTGATATGGCACAGGCTGGAGGCGATAATCCAAAAAAACTTGAGAGTGCTCTAGCAAAAGTTCCAGATTGGGTTCGTACTAAGCTCGAAGGTTAAATTGTTTATATCCAACGCCTACTAGTTAAGCTAGAATCGCACGCTTTTTAAAATCGGGAAAATAATGGCACTAATAGTACACAAATATGGCGGCACTTCCGTTGGCACTATCGAGAGAATTCAACTTGTTGCTGAAAAAGTAATCGAAACCAAGAAACAAGGGCATCAGGTTGTGGTGGTTGTTTCTGCGATGAGCGGTGAAACTAACCGTCTCTTAGCGCTCGCAAAAGATATATCTCCATTTCCGGACTTGAGGGAACTAGATGTACTTTTATCAACTGGCGAACAAGTTACCATAGCTCTCTTATGCATGGCGCTTAAAGAAAAAGGTTCAGATGCGGTTTCTTTTACAGGCGGACAGGTCTCTATCCAAACCGATGGTGCACACAGTAAAGCCAGAATAAAAAATATTGACGCAAAACGTGTTCAAAAAGAATTAAAGAATGAAAAGATAGTTGTTGTGGCTGGTTTTCAGGGGATAGATGAGCATGGAAATATAACAACATTGGGTCGTGGTGGTTCTGATACGACAGCTGTCGCGATGGCAACAGCATTAAATGCACAAGAGTGTAGAATTTATACTGATGTTGATGGTGTTTATACTGCAGATCCGAGAATAGTTAAAAATGCCCAAAGATTATCTTCGATTACTTACGAAGAAATGCTTGAAATGGCAAGCCTTGGTTCGAAAGTACTTCAAACTCGTGCGGTTGAATTTGCTGGAAAATATAATATTAATTTGCGCGTGCTCTCTAGTTTTGAAGAGGGGCCGGGAACATTAATAACTAATGAGGAAGAAATAATGGAAGCAGCTTTAATATCTGGAATCGCTCATAATGCCGACGAAGCAAAATTAACCGTCATCGGCGTGCCTGATAACCCTGGGATTGCATCTCTAATACTCAATCCAATTGCTGAAGCGAATATAGAAGTTGATATGATTGTTCAAAATGTAGGTATAAATAATAGTACAGATTTTACATTTACTGTTCATCGAAATGACTATGATAAAGCTATGTCAATTTTGAAAAGGACAGCAAAAGATATCGATGCCACAGATGTAATCGGTGATGACAAAATTGTTAAAATTTCTGTTGTTGGCGTTGGTATGCGTTCACATGCAGGTGTCGCACGTACGATTTTCAAAGCACTAGCAGATAAAAAAATAAATATTCAGATGATATCAACCTCTGAAATTAAAGTTTCAGTCGTTGTTGATCAAAAATATTTAGAATCCGGAGTGGATACTTTACACATGGCATTTGGTTTGGGAAAAGAGTAATGTTAGAAATCAGATATTGATTTGAGTTATTGGAAAATAAAAATATTTAAGGAAGCACAAGGAGGATAGATTATGTTGATACTAACACGACGAGTAGGAGAATCGTTGATGATTGGAGATAATGTCGATATTACGGTTCTAGGTATTCGGGGCAATCAGGTTCGCATTGGGATTAATGCACCAAAAGATGTATCTGTTCACCGAGAGGAAATCTATGAACGCATTAAAGATGAAGAATCTGAGGAATCCGTTACTCAAGATCTGTCAGGATAATATAAGAATTACGTACTATTTTTCATAACGGAGAGGTGGCCGAGTGGCTGAAGGCGCTCCCCTGCTAAGGGAGTATACGGTTTATCCCGTATCGAGGGTTCGAATCCCTCCCTCTCCGCCATAATATCCAAGATGATAAGATAAACTGTTGTCTAAACAGCCATATATTAGAATTAAGCTACAAAAAATATTTTAACCCTTAAAAAACAATGCCAATTAAAGGTATAATTAGGATATGCACAAGAATAATAATAATAAACAAATAATAACCCATGAATAAAAGCTTAAAAACTTCTCTCATTGCGCTATGGATATTAGCTGCACTAGAAATATCAACCACCACTGCTGATACCCTACCTCAGTATGGCAGTGATATGCATTTAGGCGTACAGACATGCTCAGGGTCAACCTGTCATGCAGCTGTTCAGCCATGGCAAAATTCATCTGTTCTTCAAAATGAAGCAATTACTTGGAAGAAGTATGATCCTCATGCTGGTGCTTTCGATACATTGGCTAGCGATCGTTCAAAACGTATTGCTAAAAACTTAGGAATTGATAATCCACAAAAAGATGACACATGTCTTAATTGTCACACCAATAATGTACCAAAAGAAAAGCGTGCCAAAAACTTTGTATTAAGCGATGGCGTTACTTGTGAGGCATGCCATGGGGGTGCAGAAAAATGGCTTGGCATACATGTTTCTGGAGTAGGTGGGCGGGAAGAAAATATCAAAGCAGGCCAATATCCAACAGAGAAACCTATAGCGAGAGCAAAACTATGTCTAAGTTGTCACTATGGCACTGAAAACAAATTTCTAACACATAGAATAATGGGAGCAGGTCACCCAAGATTATCTTTTGAGCTCGATACCTATACTGCAACACAACCAGCACACTATAAGGTTGATGCTGATTATAAGCAAAGAAAAAGCTGGAGTAATGGTGTGAAAACATGGGCAATTGGGCAAGCAGTTGCTGTTGAGGAAACCTTGGATGCATTAACAGATAAAAAACGTAATCGTCAGGGTATTTTCCCAGAGCTAGTATTTTTTGATTGTCATGCTTGCCACCATCCCATGTCTAATTTACGTTGGGAGAGACGGGATAGCGTGGGTCTCGATCCCGGAATCCCAAAATTAAACGACGCTAATATTGTAATGTTGCGCGTAGTTGCCTCCGTTGTTGATCCAGATATTGGAAAACGTATAGAGGTTGAAGCAAGACAATTGCATCAGGCCTCAATGAAAGGTGGTGACGCAACACTTAAGGCTGCTGATACATTAAAGTCAACTCTTCAAGGTATTGTTCAAAAAGTAAGTAAACATGATTTCAATACTAACGAAATGAATAAGATATTAAATGCTCTATTAGAGTTTGGGTTTCATGGAGAATATGTTAATTATATAGCAGCAGAACAAGCTACATACTCGATTGGTAGTGTAATCGAAGCCATGAAGGATGCCGGAATAATAAAAGGTGGAGCAATTGAAAAAGTTAAAAAAGCAATGAATATGGCTTACAAAGCAGTAAAATCTGATGAGAAGTATCGTCCATCAGAGTTTGTCGAGGCTATAAAAAATATTAAAAGTGCTATTGAGCCTGAATTACAGCTCTCAAAAAAATACTAAATGGGTAGCCAAAATCTGGACAAAATTGTTACCTAAATTAATGACTAGTGTTTGATAGAATAATGTTTGGAGATAGTGTATTTTTTGAGTATGAAATTGAATATTCCATTACATAAAAACCACCATAAGCTATTTTTAAAAAATACACTTTGCTTGCTCGTAGGCTTTATATTTTTTAATCTAGCTTATGCTAATGAACCTATTATAGACCAAGACTTAAAGTTACCAGATAACTATGAGTCTCAATGGGAAAAGGTTGCCGGCGACACCGAGCCTATAATGCCAGGCGGAGGTGATATTCTGGATCCACATCTAAAAATATTACAACAATCTAAATATCCTTCAGCAGCATTATGCGGAAGATGCCATCAACGCATTTTTACTGAGTGGGCCTCATCAAATCATGCTTACGCCTCTATCTCACCTATGTTTCATAAGTTCGAGCAAGCTGTCAATGCGCTGACATCGGGAACAATGGGTACTTTTTGTGTACGTTGTCATCAACAAGTAGGAACACAACTTGGAGAAACTAGAGAGGCGCCACTTTGGGAGCGTTCACAGGTTGCAAGAGAGGGTATCACTTGCATTACCTGCCATAGAGTTAATAAAGCATTTGGAAAAGTTAATGGTGAGCGCGATATAGAGCCAGGAACCATCTATGAGCCCGTGTACAATACTGGAGATGCGCCTGGGGTTGCTGAAGTAATATCAGAGCGTGATTATTATCAAGTTGCTACTAGCCCAGATGAAGAGGGTTTCCCAATTCATGGCGGAGCTTCAGTTTTCGAGACGATTGGTGAATCTGAGTTTTGTGTTTCATGCCATCAGGTCGCAGTTAATTTAGGTATCAAACTAGAAGTAGTGTGGGAACAATATCGCGATAGTCCCGCTCATGCAAAGGGCGTTACTTGTCAGGAATGTCATATGGGTAAAATACCTGGTGAGGCAAAAGGCTATGATACTGGACCCGTTGCAATTGTTAATGGCCGTATCGTAGGAGATTCAAACCGTAAACACTCAAATCACGCATTTTATGGGCCAGGTTATCCTATTGCTCATCCCGGATTATTCCCCTTCAATGTTCGTTCATTAAAATGGTCTGTTAAAGAGTGGCTAACTTTTAACTATCGTGAACCATGGGGTATGCCAGACTGGGAGGATAAACTCGAGCAAGGTCTCGTGGAAAAACCTCAGTTTCCAGAAATATGGTCTACTCGAAAAGTCCGTGAAGAAGCAAGATATATAATTGGACAGAACAACAAGTTACTTGAAAATAAAAAACTTGACCGTCTCGCTGTAATGGAAAATGGCAG
>NZJM01000028.1 GCA_002692205.1 Legionellales bacterium
CCATTGAGCCATCTTCGTTTAAAATCTCAACAATCACTGCTGAGGATCGAAAACCTGCTAATCTTGCTAAATCACATCCAGCTTCAGTATGTCCTGCTCTTGATAAAACACCGCCTTGTTGAGCCATGAGAGGAAAAACGTGCCCTGGTTGAACTAAATCAGCAGCTTTTGCATCAGCTGCAACAGCTTTTTTGATAGTTAGTGCGCGATCAGCAGCTGAGATTCCTGTTGTCACACCCTCAGCAGCCTCAATTGATACGGTAAAATTTGTTCTAAAACTACTATTAGAATGATTTGTCATTAACGGTAAATTTAATTTCTTACAATGTTCACCGGTTAATGTTAAACAAATAAGACCTCGACCATACCGCGCCATAAAATTTATATCTTCAGAACTAACACAAGATGCAGCAATCACTAAATCACCCTCGTTTTCACGATCCTCGTCATCCATCAAAATAATCATTTGACCATCTTGAATTTCTTTAATTAGTTCTTGCGTAGAATTAAGTGACATATATATTTTATTATACAGTTATTTTACTATCAATTTATCCAAATAGCGTGCTATTAAATCAACTTCAATATTTACTCTAGTTCCTTTTTTATATTCAGAAATTATTGTTCCAGAAAATGTATGGGGAATTATACTTATACCTAAATTATTACTCTCTATTTTATTTATTGTAAGACTTACCCCATCAATAGAGATTGATCCCTTCTTCGATATATATTTTTTCAAGTCATTTGGAAACTCAATTAAAAGAAAAGTTGAATTACCGTCTTTTCTCTTCTCTCTTATAACGCCAGTACCGTCAATATGTCCGGAAACAAAATGTCCATTAATTCTATCTGATAAAGCCATGGCTTTTTCAAGATTTACATTATTATTTACTTTCAACTGTGAGAAGGTTGTTAGTCTCATAGTTTCATTCGATATATCAACACTAAATGTATCTAATGTCTTTTCAACTACTGATAAACAAACGCCATTAACTGAGATGCTATCTCCAATCTTCACATCATTCAGTAAAAAATTTTTTACCTTAAAAGTGAAATGACCATTAGAATTATTTAAATCAATCTTACTAATATGGCCAGTTGTTTGAATAATGCCGGTAAACATAATGCTATTTTTTAATTTTCATTGTTAATCTTAGATCATTTCCAATTTTCCTAATATCAGTATATTCACATTCCATTGCATCTTTGATTTTATCGATTTTCTTCAACTTGAATAAAGGCAGGGACTCGTTACCAAATAGTTTTGGTGCTGTATATATAATTAACTCGTCTACTAAATCAGCATCGATCATAGCACCTGAAAATGTTGGTCCAGATTCTATTAAGGCTTCATTTATTTCGTAAATCTTTGCCATATGCTTACAAATATCATTTAACCAACTATCTGATTTTTCTATATAAACAACTTCAACATTGTGATTTTCAAATTCTTTATGACTATAATTCTCGATTTGAGTGTAAATAACTATTTTACTTTTATGATCAAATATTTTCGAGTTCTCTGAAATTCTTAAATTCCTATCAACAATTATTCTTATTGGTTCTTCAAAAAAAAATCCTAAGCCGCGAGGATTTAATATCGGATCATCTCTAACTATTGTTTCCACACTGGTTAGAATGGCGCTGCTTGATGCCCGCAAGTGATGAACATCTCTTCTTGCTTCTGGTGATGTAATCCATCGGCTATCACCATTTTTTAGTGCTGTTGCTCCGTCTAGTGACTGAGCCATTTTGCAACGAATGTAAGGCAATCCTTCTGTCATTCGTTTGATAAAGCCGATATTAAGTTTTGCTGACTCCTGTTCTAGTAATCCTTTTTTGACTTTTATGCCAGATTTTTCAATTTCCTTGATACCTGAACCAGAAACTTTTGGATTTGGATCACACATCGATACAATAACCTGTTTTACTTTTGCGTTAATCAATGCCTGAGTACAAGGGGGCGTTCTTCCGTGATAAGAACAGGGTTCAAGTGTTATATACATAGTTGAATTAGATGAATTATCACATACATTAAGCGCATTGATTTCAGCATGCGGTTTTCCCGTCGCAGCATGCCAGCCCTCTGCTACTAATTTACCATCTTTGGTTATGACGCACCCAACGAGTGGATTGGGTCTACAGGTAAATTTTCCATTTTTTGCTAATTGAATCGCCCGCGACATAAATTGATAATCTTCTTCTTTCCACATCAATTCTCTTCACCATCGGACTGAAGAAGGTCGAGTTGATTTCTTTTTAATTCAGGCGGCAGCTCATGCTCTAACTTCTCTATTTCCTCAAGAAAAGATCTTACATCTTCAAAGCTTCTATAAACAGATGCAAATCTCACATATGCAACTTTATCAAGATCTTTCAGCTCCTCCATAACCCAATTACCAATTTTAATTGATTTAACTTCCCTATCTCCATGAGCTTGTAAGTTGTTTTTTATATTTGAAATTGCAGTTTCAACGCGCTCCATTTCAACAGGACATTTTTCAACAGCTCTTAATATGCCCGACCTTAACTTTGCTTCATCGAAAGCTTCGCGTCGATTGTCAGATTTAATAATGCGCGGTAAATTTAATTCTACTGACTCGTAAGTTGTAAATCTTCCTTTACAATTATTACATTCACGACGTCGCCTAATCTTGTCTCCCTCACCAACATCACGTGAATCGATAACACTTGTATCAATGTGATTACAGAAAGGACATCGCATATAATTAGCCCACTCACTTTAATCGTAGATAACTATAAAGATAAAATATCCTATAGCTAAATTCTAACTTCAAATAACTCTACAAATCCTGATTGAATTCATATAATGGACGGCTCTTACAAAGTTCGAGAACTTCGCCTTTCACACGCTTAATTACAGAGTCATCGCCCATGTTGTCCATAATATCACAACACCAGTTTGCAACCTGAATCGCATCTGATTTATCAAAACCTCTTGTTGTAATTGACGGTGTGCCTATTCTGATGCCGCTAGTAACAAAAGGTGATTGAGGATCGTTTGGAACAGCATTTTTATTAACAGTTATGTTGGCTGAACCTAAAGCAGCATCAACATCTTTTCCAGTTAATCCTTTGTCAACCATATCAACAAGAAACAAGTGATTATCAGTTCCGCCAGAAACAATTTTCAAACCACGCTCCACAAAAGTTTCGGCCATCACTTTAGCATTCTCTTTTACTTGTTGAATATAAGTTTTAAACTCTGGCTCCATCGCCTCTTTAAAAGCAACAGCTTTTGCTGCAATTATATGCATCAGCGGCCCGCCTTGATATGAAGGGAATACAGTGAAATTTACTTTCTTTTCTATTTCCTCATTACTCTTGCCCATTATCAGACCAGAACGAGGGCCACGAAGTGTTTTATGAGTTGTTGTGGTTGTAATATCAGCGATCTGAATTGGACTTGGGTATTCGCCTGCTGCAACCAGTCCAGCAATATGCGCAATATCCGAGAGCATTAATGCGCCGACTTTATCCGCAATGTCTCTAAATCTTTGCCAATCTAGTATACGGGAATATGCAGAAAATCCAGTTATAATTAATTTAGGTTTATGCTCAAGAGCTAATTTCTCTGCCTGGTCATAATCAATCTCACCAGTATCAGAGCTCAATCCATATTGAACTGCATTATATATGCGACCGGAAACATTAACTGTCGCACCATGGGTTAGATGTCCCCCGTGCGCTAGACTCATACCCATAATGGTATCACCAGGTTCTAATAAAGCATGAAAGACGGCTCCATTAGCTTGTGAGCCCGAATGAGGCTGTACATTTGCCCAATCCGCACCGAACAATTTTTTCGCTCTATCAATTGCAAGTTGCTCGGCAATATCAACAAATTCACATCCACCATAATAACGTTTAGCTGGATAACCCTCTGCATATTTATTTGTTAGTACAGAACCCTGGCATTCTAATACTCTTGGGCTTGCCATATTTTCTGAAGCAATTAATTCTATATGCTCTTCTTGACGACGTCTTTCCCCCTCCATAGCATTAAAAAGTTCATCATCAAAGCCTTTAACCATTACATTTTTACTAAACATACATGTTCCTCAAAGATTACAAAAATATTATTTTTTAATTTTTTTTGAATAAATTTCTACTTAAGTGAAAATCATCTAAGTTTACATTACTAGAAGCAAAAGAGGCATGGATATTATCAAAACCTCTCATTGTTTGCATTTTGCATAGAACAATTCTCGTAATTTGTTCTAATCTGGCTTTTTACAAAAAAAATATAGATAAGATACTGAAAATAATACAATTATTATTTTTTTTATGATTCTTGTCAAAAAATTGTTAAATTGGGCAATTGATTTTAAAAGATGACTCTTCTCTAAAAAAAAATTATAATAAAATCCATATAAAACAATAAGATAACTTTAGCTGTATATTATTTAACCTTCAGCTTGCTCAGTGATGGTATTTTGGGTCAAATCAAAATTTTAGGTTAAGTTTTATCTTTACGATAAAAATGTCCCGTTTGATTAAAAAAAATAGCAAAAAATGGCAAAATGAATAATCAAAAAAAATCTGATGAAAATTACCACAAGGTATTGGAAGACGCTGAACTTCTATACACAAATGTTCAGATACATAATATTGTCGAGGATATTGCTAAAGCTGTATCAAAAAAATTAGAAGATACTAATCCAATAGTTATGCCAGTAATGATTGGGGGGTTGATAACAGCTGGACAATTAATACCTAAACTTAACTTCCCACTTGAAGTAGATTACATTCATGCGACTCGCTATTCTAGTAGCACTCAAGGAGGAAAATTAGTATGGCTAAAAAAACCTGATAAATCTCTACTGGATAGAACAATATTATTAATTGATGATATTTTAGATGAAGGCATTACATTGTCTGAAATAATTACATATTGCTATTCTAATGGAGCAAAGAATGTTCTTACATTTGTTCTAGTAAAAAAAGAACTCGAAAATAGGAAATTAAAAAGAGATATAGACTTCGTTGGGACAACAGTTCCTAATGTTTATGTTTTTGGTCAAGGAATGGATTACTGTGAATATTATAGGAATATAAATGGTATTTATGCCATAAAAAAAGTATGAAAATTGCGATTATTAGTGGGGGTGATTTTGATAAAATAACAGGAATAAGTCTAGTTGACGAAATTTTTCAGGATACGCCCTGGGGGGAAACATCCTCATCAATAAAAATTTTAAAAATAAAAAATATAGAAATCTTTTTTCTATCACGTCATGGTGATCCACAGAGAATTCCTCCGCATAAGATAAATTATAGAGCAAACATATGGGCATTAAATAAAATAGATGTGAAAAAAATAATTAGTATTAATACGGTTGGGGGTATAACACAACTAATGTCTCCAAATGAAATTATTATACCTAATCAAATAATTGACTACACCTACGGAAGACAAAGTACATATCATGAAGATAACCTAACTGATGTGAAGCATATTGATTTTACAGATCCATATACAGAATCTCTACGAAAAGAATTAATTAATTCCGCTAAAAGAGTGAAACTTAATATTCATACAAAAGGTACATATGGTGTAACGCAAGGGCCAAGATTAGAAACTGCCGCAGAAATCTCAAAGCTCGAAAACGATGGTTGTAATATTGTCGGTATGACAGGGCTACCGGAAGCTAGCCTTGCGAGAGAGATTGATATAGATTATGCCAGCTGTTGTTTAGTTGTTAATTGGGCCGCTGGAAAATCTGTAGAGCCAATTAATACTAAAATTATGAAGGAAAATTTAGCACGCGGGATTAAAGATATTATGTTACTACTTTCTGACTTTATAAGTGCTAATCATTAAGATTATTCAATACGACTAACCTGTATAATTAGACCAAATATCGGATTATCAAAATAATGTATCTCATTTAATTTAATCTTTCTAGACTCCTTAAGATCAATAATTAATTTCTCATAATTTTCAACGGCAACAGAGGGTATATCTTTATTGCTATAGATAAAATTACTGAAATAGTAAAGTTCGACATCAACATGTAAGAAAAAGTCACTTCGTATTCTTATCGCACCATCAATATTTTTTTTTGAGACAATAATATTTTCTAAAAAATCAGGTTCTTTTAGCTCACTGCTGCTATCTTGACCTAATACTTTATCCTCTTCATTGCGCTTTATTATATGGATATATCTTGATTGCATTCGATTTGTTGCAGGTTGTTGCCATGAAAAATGAATTAAAGGGCGATACTCTTTAGATAATTTTAAAACCTGATATATACCATTCATACGGTTACTTTTTTTATCCATAATCATAAATGGGACTAGCTGTTGATTTGGTATTATCGTATCACTAGGATGTAATTCGATCATATCTGGTCGGATTCTCGGGGTTACAGGCTTCCAATTTTCCTCGCTAAAATTTGCACTAATTCTATCAAAAACAACAATTTCAATCTGATACCATGACTCAGCAAATAAGTTAAGTGGTATTATGAAAAATAATATAGAAAGGATGTTTATTATTTTTTTTATTATCATGCTGCAACTCTTAAAGTAATTTCATCAAAAAAATGTTCTAAAAAGTTTATTCTAGAAAATTTATCTATAAATTCTTTATTAATTTTTAGTTTATTCTGACCATCTAATTTATAATGCTCTGGGTTAGACTGTATCAAATCAATAATACGCTTCGAATCAACATTTGAATTCTCTTTAAAATAAATGCGGCCACCTTCTGTGCCCATATCAATTTTTCTAATACCTAGAGAGTATGCTTTTTGTTTCAATTTTGCTATATCAAATAAATTATTAACTGGTTCGGGAAGTCTTCCAAAACGATCAATCATTTCTTCTTTCATATCAATCAATTGAGGCTCATCTTTAATATTAGCAATACGCTTATATAGAATTAACCGTAAGTGAACATCGGGTAGAAAATCTTCTGGGATTAATGCAGGAATATGTAAATCAATTTCTGTGCTATTATTGAAAGCTTGTTCTAAATCTAGTTGCTTATTTTCTCTCATTGCTCGTACCACTCTATCGAGTAATTGCATGTATAAAGTAAAGCCTATCTCTTGTATATGGCCGCTTTGCCCCTCTCCAAGAATCTCCCCTGCACCTCTTATTTCAAGATCATGGGTCGCAAGAGTAAACCCGACGCCTAGCTCTTCTAATGCTTCTATGGCTTTTAGTCGTTTTATTGCATCTGGTGTCATGTTTTTTTGTTCGGGAACCATTAAATACGCATAAGCCCTATGATGAGAACGTCCAACACGACCTCTTAATTGATAAAGTTGAGCTAAACCAAACTTGTCTGCCCGTTCAATTATAATCGTATTTGCAGTTGGTATATCAATCCCAGTCTCAATAATGGTAGTACAAACTAACACATTAAAACGTCGATGATAAAAATCCAGCATGACTGACTCAAGTTGTTTTTCGGGCATTTTTCCATGTGCAAATTCAACCCGTGCTGATGGAATAATTTTATTTAATCTCCTAACAGTCTCCTTTATTGTTTTAACATTATTATGTAAATAAAATACTTGCCCACCACGCTTAATTTCGCGAATTATTGCTTCTTTAATTAAAGAATCATTATTTTCACTAACAAATGTTTTAACCGCAAGACGTCTAGAGGGTGGTGTTGAAATAATAGAAAGTTCACGTAAATCTGAAAGCGCCATATTTAATGTTCTAGGAATCGGTGTTGCTGTTAGAGTTAATATATCAATCTCAGCACGTAATGATTTAAATTTCTCTTTTTGTCTGACTCCATAACGATGCTCTTCATCTATAATAATTAAACCTAAATTTTTAAAAACAATACCGTCTTGTAATAACTTATGCGTACCTATAACAATGTCCGTTTTACCGCTATTCATGTCAGATAAGACTATATCTTGTTCTTTTTTCGTTCTAAATCTTGATAATAAATCAATTTTTATTGGCCAGTCAGCGAATCGATCAATAAAATTTTGGTGATGTTGCTGGGCTAATAGTGTTGTTGGGACTAATAGTGCTACCTGTTTTCCATTTTGGACAGCTATAAAAGCTGCTCTCATTGCAACTTCTGTTTTCCCAAAACCAGCATCTCCGCAGATAAGCCTATCCATTGGATTAGAACTGATCAAATCATCTATCATTGAGTTAATTGCTTCCTGTTGCCCAGCAGTTTCCTCGAAAGGGAAATTTTGTATAAATGAAAAATATTCATCCTGATCGAATGTATAAGGTTGTCTTTTTTTTGCTGCACGGCGGGAGTGTAACTCTAATAATTCAGCGGCAATATCATAAGCTTTTTCAACAGCTTTACGTTTTACTTTTTGCCAATGTCCGCTACCTAAACTATGAAGAGGGGCATTGTCTGGATCAATTCCAGTATAACGAGAAATTAAATCTAACGCTGACACCGGGACATATAGCTTCGCTTTGTCAGCATACTCAAGATGTATAAATTCACCTAAAATTCCACCGATCTGAATCGCAATTAAACCATGATAGCGCCCTACACCATGCTGCTCATGAACTACAGGTGACCCTTCTCTTAATTCAGTTAAGTTTCGAATGACAGTATCTGCATCTACTTTTTGACGTTTTCTTAATCGTCTCTGCATTGCTCGTTCGCCAAATAACTGTGCTTCTGTAATTATAGCGATATTTGGATTTCTAATAATTAAACCATTTTCAATTGGCATTACTGTGATAGCAAAATTAATTTTGCTATCTAAAAAATTATTCCAACCATTTACCTTTGATAGATTCATTTTTCCTTTAAATAACTCTAAAATTGTCTCAAGCCTTCCTTTTGTCTCTGCTGCTATTAAAACACGTCCTTTAAATTTATCTAAAAACTGATTAACTAGTTTTAAAGGATCTTTTGCACGAGCATCTATAGGCGTACTTATTGGTATACTTGAATTGTATTGGCCAACATTTTTTTCAGAATTGATTTTTATATTAGTTATATGGATCTGTGAATATCTGTCTGAAAGCATATTAAAATTTTCAATACTTAAAAAAATTGACTCTGGTGACAAAATAGGCCGTTCTTTATCAGTACATTTTTGCTTATATCTAGTAGCAATATCATCCCAAAATAGTTCTGCTGTTGCATTTATTTCCTCATCAAACACTAGAATTGAATCATCATCGATATAATCGAATAGTGTACTGGTCTCTTTGTAAAAAAGTGACAGATAATACTCAATTCCTGGTGGTGCAATAACCTGACTAACATCACGATAAATTTGACATTGATTAGGATTACCCGAGAAATGTGTTCGCCAATTCTCTCTAAAGAGTGCAATATGTTTATCTGTTAATGAAATTTCTCTCGCCGGCAAGATCCTTAATGAATTGGTCTTTTCTCCTGAGCGCTGTGTTTCGACATCAAAGAAACGAATACTATCGATTTCATTGTCAAATAAATCTATCCTGAAAGGCTTATTTTTCCCCATTGGATAAATATCTATTAGTGAACCTCTAATAGAAACTTCCCCATGCTCCGTAACTTGCATTACGAAATTATAACCTTGTTGTGATAACTCATTTTTAAAAGCATCTATGTCAATTTTTTGTCCTAAATCTAACGAAAATGAGTTTGATAATAAATGATCTTTAGGTAACAAATAATGCATTATTGTTGAAATAGTAACGACCAATATTCCTCTTGATAAATTTGCTACCTCATGCAGTGTTTGGAGCCTTTCAGAAACGATGTCCTGATATGGTGAAAAATTATCATAAGGTAAAATTTCCCAATCAGGGAAATATTTAATAGGAACTATTTTTGAATTTCCAGAAAAATTTTCTAGTTCACTGATTAAATTAACAGCAGTTATGACGTCTTTTGTTATGAGTATGACAGGTACTTCTATTTGGGATGCTAAATTTATAACAGCAAGTGACTTTGCGCTGCCATACAGGCGAGACCAATATGTTTTTTGTTGTTCATTCGCCGATACTATGGGACTTAGAACATTCTGCCTAATAGATTCTGACACTATAAAAAGTTAATTTAATTAATTGATGCTTTTGTTGATTGAATACAAAACATTTTTCGGGTCTTTAGCTTCAGTTATTGGGCGACCTATTACAAGATAATCACTTCCAGCCTTAATTGCATTGATAGGTGTCATTACGCGTTTCTGATCATCATTTTTTGAATTAACTAATCTAATACCCGGGGTAACAAGGCAGAAATCTTCTCCTAATTCATCTCTCAAACTTCTAGCCTCCATACCAGAGCACACGACACCATCTAGACCGACACCTTTTGCTATTTTTGCTAAAAACATAGTCTGTTTATTAACAGAATTTGTTACGCCTAATTGAATTAAGTCATCAGAAGAAATACTTGTTAGCACTGTAACAGCTATGAGTAGTGGTTTTCTTTTTTTCGAATATTTTTCAATTGTTTCGCGCGCAGCCTCCATCATTTGTCTTCCACCAGAAGCATGAATATTTAACATCCAAATATCGAGATCAAGAGCCGCTCGGCAGGCTTTTGCAACTGTATTTGGAATATCATGGTATTTCAGATCCAAGAAAATCTCAAAA
>NZJM01000029.1 GCA_002692205.1 Legionellales bacterium
ATAGAAGATATCCTTAAGCATGTTGATCTTCATGACCAACACTTGACGTATTTAAAGACAGTCCTAATAAGAACCTAGCAAATGAATATATTGATCAGTGGAATAGCTGGAGATATCGGATTTGGTGTCGGAAGAATTTTAAGAGATTGGGGTATTTCTAAAAATTTGATTGGTATTGATACAGGTAATGAACATCCTGGGAAACTGTTATTTGATAGTGTCTTGTTAGCGCCTAGAGCGATGGACCCGTCTTATATAGATTGGTTACATAATTTAATTACAGAATACAAAGTCGATTTGTTTATTCCGACAAGTGAGGCAGAAATTTCGGTTATTTCTAAAAATATTGATGTTATAACTAAAATAACAAAGGTTTTAATTAACGCTCCTTCTCTTATAGATATTTGCATGGATAAACATGCAATGCTTCTATTTCTTAGTTCCCAGGGGGTAAGAGTACCGGATCACGGTCTTATGGGAGTTGATACACCAATAAATTTTCCGGTGATAGTTAAGCCGCGTCGTGGCCGAGGAAGTAAAGATATAAAACAGATAGACTCAGTTTTGGAATTGTCTAGTGATAATGATGGAGAGGTTTGGCAAGAATTGCTTCTGCCCGCGGAACAAGAATTTACCTGTGCAGTTTACGTTAGACCAAATTTAGAAACGAGAATTCTTCAGCTTAAAAGAACCTTAGTTGGGGGGTACACAGGAAAGGCTGAGGTCTTTGATAATTCTGACATTAGCAAATATATTCAGGATATAGTCAACATATTCAAAATTCATGGCTGTTTTAATATTCAATTGAGGTTGACTAAGCAGGGTCCTCTCCTATTTGAAATTAACCCTCGATTATCGAGCACATTAGTATTCAGAGATAAACTAGGATTTATGGACCTTAGGTGGTGGATCTGCGATAAACTTGGTCTTGAAGCTCCGAGCTATAAAAGACCAAAGATCAAAACCAAAATTTATCGCGGCAATATCGAATATATTGTATGAACCCAGATCAATTTTAACGCTGTTATTGAAAATGCCCATTAAAGTCGAACTTGAAAGTGTCATACCTACCGATCAACAGATAGCTGTTCTTTTTGAGCAATTAAAAAAGCGTAAACACTCAATAAGCCATGAGTATTTGCCTGTTTACGAAGAGCATGAGCAGTTTGTTAAGAATAGTCCATATCGATCATGGTTTATTGTAAAGTTGAGTGGTTCAGAGCAAGGCAACGTCTACGTTCAGTTCGATAACTCGATTGGTCTAAATGGTTTAGAGGATTTAGATGCTTTAGTTATTCAAAAAATTCTCAATTTGGTTTTCGATCAAGTTATGCCACTAGATCCGATACCTTCAGTACGATACGCGGACTTTTTCTTTAATATCTCAATAAATAATACGATATTGATGGATAAACTCACCAGCATTGGATACGTACAATCAGGGGTAACATACATTCCAAGGAAAACGTTGAAAAATGATAAGGATTAAGAGATTCAAATGTTTGTGATTAATTCTAGAAGAGTAGGGCGTAGTGAACCGCCGTATATTGTTGCAGAATTATCTGCTAATCATGGCGGTTCAATAGAGAGCGCTAAAAATGCAATTAGAATCGCAAAACAAGCTGGAGCTAGTGCTGTAAAAATACAGACCTATACACCAGACACAATGACAATTGACTCAAAAAAACCGGATTTCCAAATTAACGAGGGTCTTTGGAAGGGATACTCGCTTTATGAACTTTACAAAGAGGCGTACACCCCATTTGAATGGCATCAAGAGCTATTTGACTATGCCAGGAAAGAGGGTATTACGATCTTTTCATCACCTTTTGATGAATCCGCCGTTGATTTGTTAGAGAGTCTTAACGCCCCAGCATACAAAATTGCTTCATTTGAGTTAATTGATTTACCTCTTATCGAAAGAGCTGCTAAGTGTAAAAAACCACTTTTGATGTCAACCGGAATGGCTGACTTGAAAGAAATAGCACAAGCTCTAGAAGTTGCTAAAATGCATGGTTGCGGTGATGTGCTTTTATTTCATTGCATAAGTAGTTATCCCACGCCTATTCATGAGTCTAATCTTACTAATATACTGAAATTAAAAAGTGAGTTTGATGTTGAGATTGGACTCTCAGACCATACAACATCAAATCTCGCAGCCACTGTTGCGATTGGACTAGGTGTAACCGCAATAGAAAAACACTTTAAGCCTGCCGATGATTCAATTAGTCCCGACGCTAGCTTTTCTATTACACCACAACAACTAGCGTCTTTAGTGTCCACATGCAACGATGCATGGGAGTCCATTGGAACAGACAGTTTTAATCGTTCTGTTATGGAGGAATATTCTCGTAAATATCGTCGCTCAATCTATTTTATCCGTGATTTAAAGGCGGGTGAACGAATATCCGAAACTGACATTAAATGTATTCGTCCAGGATTTGGGTTGCCTCCGAAATATTTTAAGGAAATTATTGGAAGTAAGATTATTCATGATGTCGAGCGTGGAGATCCTGTTACTTTTGAGGACATTAAAGTTAAGTGAGTTGATAGTTGGTAGTCAGAAAAAACCAATAGACGAATTTCATGAGCTATCACAAGGACTTTGTAAGGAATTTTCATTTATGGCTAGGATGCAGAAAAGAGTACTAGCAGAAGGTAGAAAGAAAAAATGAAGGCACTAATCTTAGGTGGTACAAGATACGTTGGACGTCTTGTTTCTCATTTGTTGTTGCAAAACCGACTATTCACTGAGGTTAAGACAGTAAGCAGAAATGATTTTTTAACGCTTAAAGATCAGCATTTTGTATGCGACAGAAAAATACATAATGATTTGCTAATGGTATTCGATAATTTTCAACCGAACGTAATCATCGATATGATCAATTTTTCTAAAGATGATAGTCAAGGCATGGTAAATGCATTTAATCAAAATAGACTTCCCTATCTTCAGCATTATGTGATGATATCAAGTTTTTTTGTTTACAATCATTTTAACCTTCTAGAATATAGAGAAAAAGAACTCGACTTTGATGCTGATTTAGCACGATCAGACGCATACACACGGGGTAAAATTGAAGCTGAAAAGACTTTATATAGCTCAAAACTAATGAACTTGTCTACTATAATTAGATTGCCATTTATTTTTTCGGCAGATGATTATTCATGTAGATTTAAAACTGCTTGTGATATTGCAGTAAGCGATATGTTGGGTGGAATCGATGATAATATTAAATATTCATTAATTAGTAAAACTTTTGCCGCAAAAGGTATTGAAGAAATTTGTTCTAATCCACCTCTTGGGGTAGTTGACCTTGCAAACAGTGGTTGTGTTACAAGTCGAGAACTATGTTTGATTATCAAAAATATAGCAGGTGAGAAAAAGTCTTGTATAGAGCCAATTAAACTGGACTTTCCTTATACAGTGATGACAAGTATTAGTATTGAAACTGATAAAATTAGCTTTAAAGAAAATCTTGTATCAGCACTAGAAAGAGAGGCAAAAGAATACTTTCTTTTACGGAACTAATTCAACTTGATACTAAAAAAATAAGAAGTTTAATTATTAAATGTGTAAGTAAAAAGTTGATTAGGTTATTGGTTTGTAATAGGAGAACAAGCGTTGAATAATAGTAATTATCTTTATTTTTTCATAGGATTTATATAAAAGATGCGATTAGCTATAATACCTGCTCGAAGTGGAAGCACAAGAATTAAAAACAAGAATGTTAAAGAATTATGCGGCAAACCACTTTTAATCTACTCGCTAGAAACTGCTCACTCATCTGACTTGTTTGATGAAGTACACGTGTCAACTGACAGTACAGAATATGTAAGTATTGTTGAGAAATATGGATACCAAGTAGATTTTTTACGTGAATCGAGATTAGCAGGAAATCGTTCGTCTATCGTAGAAATATTACGCTGGGTTATTAAAGAATATGAAAAACAGGGGAAGTACTTTGATGAAGTTTGCATGCTTATGGCGACAGCGCCCTTAATTGAATCAGATGATTTAAAAAAAGGGTATGAATTATTTGTAAAGCATAAACGCCTTATTCCTGTGCTTTCTGTTGCATCATTTGCAGCACCAGTGGAGAGAGGATTCAAAGTAAGAAAAGATGGCATATTAGAGCCCATGTTCGAAGAAAAAAGAGAAATGCATTCGCAGGATTTTGATACTAGTTATCATGATGCAGGAGCATTTTTTTTTATAAAAACGGAGCAACTCATGAAGGGCTCAGATAAAGTAATTAACAACTTTCTTCCATACATTTTACCACGTTACAAAGTTGTTGATATTGATGAATTAGAAGATTTTCACACAGCAGAAATATTGTATTTAGGTAGAAAGGCAATAAGAGAATAGTTGTATTATGAGTACCCCAATCAAACATAGTGTCCTAGTAATAGGTTGTGGTCGTATCGCAGGAGGTAGTGAATTTATAATTGATCGTGAACTTAAATTAACTCATGCGTGGGCATATACTAATCATGATTTATTTCAAATAGATGCATGCATAGAACCAGATCACTCGAGACGCAAATTATTTATGGAAAGATGGGGTGTAAAAAATGGGTTTTCAAATTTAGAAGAATACAAAAAAGAAGGACTGAGTTGCGATGTAGCGAGTATTTGTAGCCCATCGAATACACATGCTGATATTTTAAATGATTTAGTTACATCTCCACTTTCCGCAATTTTTTGCGAGAAACCTTTTACTACAGATATAAATAAATCAAAAATACTTATTGATAAATATAAAAAAGCAAAAATACCAATCGCCGTAGCTTATCTTCGAAGGTGGAATCAATCGATTCATACAATCAAGCATGAATTGGATAATCTTAATTGGGGCAAAGTTAGAGGTGTTACTGGGTACTATACAAAAGGTGTATTGAATAACGGTAGTCATTTATTAGATCTTATTAATTTCTTATTAGGTAAACTAGAAATTGTCACTGTAACTAACAAACGTATTGATTATGATATTTGTGATCCAACTATTGATGCAGTTTTATGTGATAAAAATAGTGTCCCTATTCATCTGATAGGAATGGATAGCAATGATTACACGCTATTTGAATTACACTTACACTGTGAAAAAGGTGTTGTCAGTATTGAGCAATCTGGACAAATAATTCGACGTCGTACAATTACAGAAGATATACACCATACAGGTTATAAGCAATTGCAGTCTGGAGTTTGGGATAATCAAAAATATATTAACCCGTATATGTCAGCACTTGATAATCTCAATGCTGTAATTCAAGGTACGGATGTATTAAAAAGTGACTCAGAAAGCGCATATTATGTGCAATCTATATGTAGTGAATTAATCGATAGGGCAAAAGCATTATGAGTAAATTAGCATTGCTTGGTGGCGAACCAGTTATTAAAGAAGTGTTTCCAGCGTTTAATACTATTGGAAATGAAGAGAGACAGTCGGTATTAGATGTATTAGATACGAAAGTTTTATCGGGATTTCTTGGCGCCCCAAGTGAGGAATTTAATGGGGGAAGGTATGTAAGAGAGCTAGAAAGTAGTTGGTGTGAAAAGTTTAATGTTAAACATTCTATCAGTGTAAATTCTGCAACGTCAGGTTTGTATACTGCAATGGGAGCAGCAGGGATTAGCCCCGGAGATGAAGTTATTCTGCCCCCATACACTATGTCTGCAACTGCAATGGCACCATTAATCTATGGTGGAATCCCTGTTTTTGCAGATATTGAAAAAGATACATTCTGCATTGATCCTAAATCCGTTAAGAATCTGATTACTAATAAAACCAAAGCAATTGTTGTTGTTAACTTGTTTGGCCATCCAGCTTCATTGCATGAATTAAAAAAGATCGCTGATTCAAATAATCTCGTGATGATAGAGGATAATTCGCAAGCTCCTTTAGCTAAAGAGAATAATAAATATGCAGGAACAATAGGTCACATTGGAGTGTTTAGTCTAAATAGACATAAGCATATTCAATCGGGTGAAGGCGGTGTATGTGTCACTGATAGTGATGACTATGCGAATCGAATGAAATTAATCCGAAATCATGGGGAGAACCTAGTCGAGTCTTATGGTGTTACAAATGTTTGCAATATGATTGGATTTAATTATCGACAGACAGAACTTGGAGCAGCTATAGCTAAATGTCAACTCGATAAAGCTGAAGCAATAGTAGCAAGGGTAATTTCTCAGGCCGAAAAACTATCATCAGCACTTTCAGGTATGACGGGAATAGAAGTCCCACTAGTAAAAGAAAAAAGTGAGCATGTATACTATGTATGGGCTTCAAAATTTAAAAAAAGTGCTGTTGGAATATCCCGTAAAGTTTTTGCAAGCGCTTTATGCGCAGAAGGTGTTCCTGTAAATGAGGGTTACGTCAAACCACTATACTACTTACCTGTCTTCAAGAATATGCTTGCATTTGGTGATAAAAAATATCCGTTTAGTCTAAGCCAAATTAAATACGAAAAAGGGTTATGCCCTGTGGCAGAAAGAATGCATTTTGAAGAAGAATTGGGTTTTGCCATGTGTTCATATGATTTATCTGATGCTGATATAAGTAAAATAATAGATGCGTGGCATAAAGTATATGAGAATAAAAATGAGCTTTTAACGGCGAATATTAGGCTTTGATGTCGAGAGTATTACTTGCTGCACATGATACTGGTGGCGCCAATATATTGGCACCAATATATTTTGAACTAATAAATAATGTTAAGTATGACGTTCGTTTTTATGTAGCAGGCCCCGCTAGAAAAGTACTCACTAATAAAGTTCGTTTTATATCAGAAAATATAAAAGATATCGAAGATATAGTAAATGAATTTAATCCAAAGATGATTGTAACTGGAACTAGTGAATATTCTGATTTTGAGAGAAATTTTTGGGATATAGCAAAAGCAAAACACATATTAAGTTTTGCAATACTTGATGCTTGGATCAATATAAAAATAAGGTTTTTAAAAAAATCATCTAATAACTATATTGAGCCAGATATAATCGGTGTGGTTGATGAGGATATGAAACAGGAACTTGAAATATCTCACTGGTGTAATGCAACACTAGAGGTAACTGGTCAAGCTCATTTAGAGTCAGTTGCATCACGAATAAATATGTTTCCGCAAACTAATAGCATTAAAGAGACGAAATTATTATTTATTTCTGAACCATATTTAGAAAAAAAATTAACAGAAAAGTTGGGATATAATCAGTATCAAATTATCGAATGCCTTTTAGCAAATTTGAGAGGCATGAAATCATATAAAGTAGTTATTAAGCCGCATCCAAATGAACCTGCTTCAGGTTGGAATAATTGGATGAATAAGCATAATAGTAAAAATCATATCAATATTTCAATATGTAATGAAAATATAGAAAAGCTAATCGCTTCAACGGATTTAGTTTTAGGAATTACTTCTATGTCACTAATTGAAGCGGCTATAGCAGGAAAACCTGTTTTAGCGATTCAATTAGGTCAAGCAGCTAATCCTAATCCTGCAATTGAAAAAATTGGAGCCATCAAAATACTGAATGAAATTGAAGATATTGAGATGAATATTGAAAGAGAATTAAGTATGAAAAATAATATTAACTCTAAAATTAATATTTCAAGTAAATTTAAAAATTCCAAATTAAATACCTTAAAAATTATTAAAGATAATCTTTAGTAAAAATAAATATGTTATGAAAAAATATAAAGTCGTAATACGAGCTTTTACCTTAAGAAGAGATGTTGCTGTCTCATTAATATTAGCTGAAATTCTGAAGAGAAAAGGATGTGATGTAGTAATAGCATCATGTAGAAATTTTACGAGGCTTATAAAGTATTGGAATCCAGATGCAATTATTATCAATACTATAGGCCAAGTCGATAATTGTAGAAACCTTGCTCCACAAGCTGCCATTATACTTTTTGGTGGTGAAGGTGGTAACAAAAAAGAAGCGAGTGAAGCAAAAATATTTTCTAAACGATTATCCAGCTATGAAAAGATAGATAAAGTATTGTTATGGGGAATAGCATCAAAAAATTTCTTTCATGAATTAATGCCAAATGCTGATCATAGTAAACTTTTAATATGTGGAAACCCAAGGCTAGATCTAACTAAATATAGTCAAAGTAAAAAAAATAGTCATCGAAAAACTATTGGATTTATTGGTCGGTATCATACGCTGAACCGCTATAATAGAATTCCCGCGATATTTTCGATGCAAAATTACGGTAAAAGAGAAGTTGTTACCTTGCAAGTTGAAAACTATTTTTCAATGATAAAACTAATGCATAGAATTTTAGATGAAACGGAATATAAAATCAGTATACGTCCTCATCCTTTGGAAGCGCCTGAAGGCTATGATTTTATGTTAACTAAAAAGCCATTTAAAGGCCGTGTTGAAATTGACGACTCGTTAGATTTAGCGCATTGGACAGCAAAACAAAAAGTAATAGTTGCACCTTCGTCTACGAGTTTTTTTGAATCATACTTGCTTGATATACCGGTAATAAATATCGATTATCTGACTAATAATATTGAAGTTAATAAAAAATTAACACCAAATGCTGCATTGTCTCAATCTGTCAGTTATAACCCAACTGATTATGATGAGGCTATGGGATTACTATTGAAAGATGATTTGATTCCATTGACGGCTGAAGTAGCTGATATACATCTTGATACTTATCATGGATATAAAGACTCTGGATCATCAATAATGAAATCTGCAAATGCAATATTACTTTGCCTTAAATCAAGGAAACGTCCTAAAGGCTATTGTCTTCCTTATTTCCTTTTGGATTTTATAGATGCTATATATTATAAGCGTGAAATTTGGCGAGACCCATTGCATAAAAACTTTAATTATTACAAACGTTTTCATATTATGCCGAAATATTTCAATAAAATTGTTTCTGACATATTGAAGCAAGATGAAGAAAGCTGATGTCTATTTAATGGCGTGATATTGATAACATTATATAAATTATTTTTTAATGATGTTTCAGTCATGGTATCTAAACATCATATAGTTAGAACTTTATTTTGAAAAATATAAAAAAAATAAAAATATTTATTGTAGTCGGTCAGCTTGATATAGGCGGAACCGAGCTACATATATTAAATGTTGCTAAAAACATTAATAAAGAGAAATACGAAATAACCCTGTTTCCATTAAAGAAAGGCGGTGTTTTAGAGAAACAGTTCATTAGTAATGGTATTGCGGTAAAGGGAAATAATTATAATAAACTTGGTAAGTTAGGCTTATTTCTGACAGCAGTCGAATTAATATTTTTATCAATTAAATATAAGCCTAACATATTTCATTTCTTTCTTCCCGAGGCATATATCATAGGTACTATTTTTACATGCTTTTTTACAAATAGTAAACGGATCATGAGTAGGAGAAGTTTGAATATATATCAAAAAAAATATATGAAGATAAATATGATGTGGTTAGAGAAAACTTTTCACAAGAATATGGATTTTATAACTGGTAATTCATCTGCTGTATGTAAGCAACTTATGGAAGAGGGAGTGAATAAGGATAAAATTAAACTAATATACAATGGCATCAATGTAAAAGCATTTAAACCCAGGGATGACAATAATAAATCTTCACAAAGTACTAATATTAGCAAATCCGACTTAGTAATAATCTGTATAGCAAACCTAATTCCATACAAAGGACATGCAGATTTAATTAGGGCAATTAAACTTGTTGATAAACAGATTCTAGGTAATTGGCGTCTACTATTAGTGGGTAGAGATGATGGTTTCAGTGAATATTTAAGGACTCTTATTGCGGAACTAAACCTAGATAAAAATATTAAGTTTTTAGGGGAGGTAGAAAATGTTCCTAGTTTGATTGAAAACAGTGATATTGGTATTTTATGCTCACATCAGGAAGGTTTCTCAAATAGTATTCTTGAGTATATGGCTAGCGGGTTGCCAACGATAGCTACTGATGTTGGCGGCAATTCTGAAGCTATCATCAACGGCATAAATGGTTTAATTGTTAATCCTTATTCCCCTTATGACATTGGTCAAGCAATTCTTAAACTTGCTAATAATGAATTACTCCGAAAAGAGATGGGTAGTTCTGCCAGAGAAACAGCTAATAAAAAATTTAGCATGGATAAGTGCATTAGTAAGTATGAAGAACTATATGATGCTGCGATGTTTGGCAATTAAGATCGTAAGAACTAAACTTTAAAAAAATAAATTGAAATTAAAATATATATTATTTGACTCATTAGCTTTGGGCTCAATGAAGTTATTTTTTGCACTTGTACTCTTATTTATTAATATTTTTCTTGCTAAAAAATTAGGGCCTAATGAGTATGGTTTATTTGTATTTTCTATATCACTGATTAGCGTTTTTACAGTTTTCTCTGTTTTTGGTTTAGACAAGCTCAATTTACGCCACATTCAGATTCTAATAGGCACTAATCGTTTTGGTGTAATTCAAAAGTTTATTCGATATAGCCATATCCTGTGTTTCATAGTTTCCGTATGTTTTGCTTTTCTATTTTTTTTTCTATATGAGTATTTTTTATCTTCAAATTTTAGTTTGAGTGATGGCACCATACTAGTTTTAATATCCGTTATTGTAATTGAATCCTTTGTGAAACTACAAAAAGGACAATTACAGGGCTTAAAAAAAATAAAATTATCGGGTATCCCCGACTTAATTATTCGACCTACTTTATTTCTATTTCTACTAATTTTTATTATTAATAGCGGTGATATCTCTCATATATTTCAAGCATATTTATTCGTATCGCTAATTGTTATAACATTATCATCATTATTTTTATTTC
>NZJM01000030.1 GCA_002692205.1 Legionellales bacterium
AAAAAAATAGAAACAAAATTAGATAGGATTATTAAAAATACGAGCGGGATAATAGACGATTCGTTATTTTTATCCGGAGAGAAAGCTGGCTTATCTGCTAATCTAATTATGCAACTAGTAGCCATATATGGCTGGGATATAGATTTTGCGTTAGATATACGTAAAGGTGATTCGTTTACTGTAATATATGAAGAGCAGTACAAAGAAGGACGTATGGTTGTAGAAGGACCCATCATAGCAGCTGAATTTATTAATAAAGAAAAGGTAATAAGAGCTTTTCGTTATTTAGATAATAGTGGGCGAAATGATTATTATAATTCTAATGGTGAGGCAATGAGAAAAGCTTTCCTTAGAACACCAGTAGATTTCTTTTCTCGCATAAGTTCAAAATTTAGTTTTGGTAGAAAGCATCCCGTTCTCAATAAAATTAGGGCTCACAAAGGAGTTGACTACGCAGCACCGATGGGAACACCTATTAAAGCAACTGGTGATGGTATTGTTGCCTATGTAGGTAAAAATGGTGGCTTTGGAAATACAATAAAATTAAAACATGGAGGTGCATATACTACCGTTTATGCTCACCTTCATAGATTTGTCAAGAATATAAGTCGCGGCAAAAAAGTAAAACAAGGGCAAATTATAGGATATGTTGGGCAAAGCGGGTTAGCAACGGGACCACATCTTCACTACGAGTTTCAAATTCATGGTGTTCACCGAAATCCGCTTACAGTTAAATTACCAAAAGTAAAAACAATTAAAAAAGAAGTAATATCTGAATTCAAAAAGAGTATCAGACCAATGCTTGCTGAGCTTGATCGCATAACAGGAAAAAATGTCTTGTCTGCGCGATATCCTAAAAGTATTACAAAAGAAATCAAAATGAATGATGGCTAAAAAATATCTCCAGAAGATAAATATGGTGCTTATATGTACTATATAGGATTAATGTCTGGAACCAGCGCAGATGCAATAGATGCTGCTATAGTTAAGTTTGATAAAAAAGCTATTGTCGAGTTTTATCGTGAGTACCCAATAGAAGATAAGCTAAAAAATCAAATACTACTCATCAATAATAATACTACTCTTATGGATTTAGCTAAATTAGATAATGAATTAGGTCATAGTTTTGCAGATGTAGTAAATAAAATTTTGAATGAAGCTAACATTACCGCAAATCAAATAACTGCAATTGGAAGTCACGGACAAACAGTTCTTCACCTACCAAACACCAAAAATACTACATCGATACAAATTTCCGATCCAAATATAATATGCGCTAAAACTGGTATTACTACTGTAAGTGACTTTAGGCGTATGGATATGGCCTTTGGTGGTCAAGGTGCGCCGCTTGCCAGTGCTTTTCATGAATACCAATTTAAAAATAGTGGCAAATCTATTGTAATACTTAACATTGGTGGTTTTGCAAACATTACTATGTTGCCCAGCGATACTAATAAAATAGTGGGTTTTGATACAGGGCCTGGGAATACATTGCTTGATGCATGGATTAAAAAAAATAAAGACTTTGAATTTGATAAGGATGGTCTATGGGCAAGATCGGGGAATGAAAATAATGAACTACTTGAACAATTGTTATGCGATGGCTACTTCACAGCTAAAATACCAAAAAGTACTGGTAGAGAGTATTTCAACTTAAACTGGCTAAACAAGAAATTGGAAAAGATAAACAAGACAATATCGCCAGAAGATATACAAGCAACTTTATTAAAATTATCAGCAATAACGATAGCGAATGCTATTAAAAAATACGCAGATGATTTTGATGAAGTGGTAGTTTGTGGTGGTGGCGCAAATAATAGTTTTCTAATGAAAACTATTGAAAACCTATTGAAAAAATTTAGAGTTGTAACTACATCGGATTATGGATTATCTCCCGATTGTGTAGAGTCAGTAACTTTTGCATGGCTTTCAAAAAAACGTTTAGAAAATAAACCATCAAATATTCCAACGGTTACAGGCGCAACTAAAAGCGTAATACTGGGAGGAATTTATTCCCCAGCAAAATAAATCATGAAAACTATTTAAACAGAGAATGAAGAACCGCAACCACAGGTCGTTGTTGCATTTGGATTTCTTATTACAAACTGCGCGCCTTCCATTCCTTCTGAATAATCAATTTCTGCACCAGACAAATATTGAAAACTCATAGGGTCAACTAATAATTTCACACCTTCATTTTCAACAACAGTATCACCGTCTCCTACTTCCTCATCAAAAGTAAACCCATATTGAAATCCTGAACAACCTCCGCCAGAAATAAAAACGCGCAGCATCAATGCATCATTTCCCTCATCCTTAATAAGCTCTTTTACTTTTGTAGCAGCCGCCATACTAAAAACTAGCGCAGATGGGATTTCTTGTTCTTGTGCCATATTCATCTCATGCTTACTCGATTCCACTAATCACTCACCTCATTATAGTTTAGTTCCATATCCACTTCTTTTTCAGGTTGAACAACAGTATGAACAAGTTTGCCATTCACTTCTGCGCCAATAGATAGTTCTACTAAATTATAATATACGTTTCCTTTAATCTTTGCGTTAGATAAAAGCTCAATATGCCTGCTAGCATGAACATCGCCATTAACTATGCCATTAATCACAATGTAAGGAGAACTTATCTCTCCCTCAATTTCTCCGTGTTCACTTTGCGATAGCAGTGAGCTTCCGTCATCCGCTCCTATGACTTTTCCCTTTATTTTTCCGTCAATATGAATTCCACCAGCAAATCTTACTTCGCCTTGGATTTCCGTGTTCTGCCCAATAAGACTATCTATACGTGTAGTCTTTTTATTTTTATATTTTTTTATAAAATTTTCAAACATAGCTCATTCTCTATTCACAATAACAGCCCACTCAAAAACCCGGTGAAGCCTCATTTTACTTCTATCATGCTGCTCTAAGTCAACCAAAACTCTTAATGGTTCAAATCCATTTGGAATACTAAAGCTGCCCTCAACACGCTCAAAATTTCTGACTTTTATTTTACTATCAACTTTTAGTCCAAAACCTATCTCATCTGAAGAAATAACACGATGCCCAGATTGGTCATTTCCTTCTAAAGACATGTCGATTGTAACTTCTGTAATACTATCACTTTTGCCTATATTGGTTAATACTAATTTATATTTAAAAGAATTATTATCTCGAGTGGGTTCTATATGTAATCCCTGAATATTCAGCCCTCTAGAGTAAGAACTGGCCGTTATAATGCCCTGATAAAATGTCAATTCTTTTTTTAATTTAAAAATTTGT
This sequence comes from Legionellales bacterium, assembly GCA_002692205.1. Lineage (GTDB taxonomy): Bacteria > Pseudomonadota > Gammaproteobacteria > Eutrophobiales > Eutrophobiaceae > UBA11869. The sequence goes on from NZJM01000030.1 coordinate 3,276, forward strand.
TCTTGAAGAGATTTAATCTCATTTTGTAGTTTTAATAATGTCTCATTATCAACATTTATTAAACGGTTCAGTTTTGAAATTCTGTCATCTAGTTCTTGGTTTTGTTTTATTAAAGCATCATTTAAACTTAATAACTCTTTAATATCATATGATTCTGAGATTTGTTTTCTTATAGATTCTAAATGAGGATTATTATATAAATACAACCCAGTAAAAATAAGTATAACTATTAAAAAAAGAATGTAGTGCTTTAATTCTAACCGACTATGTTTTTTTACAATATGTTTTGGCATCAATTTATATTCAAGTGTATTTGCCTGTTGACAAAAGGCCAGTTTCTTCAGCAAAGTCATACATGATATTCATATTTTGTATAGCCTGACCCGCTGCACCTTTCACTAAATTATCAATCACAGATAATATTATTAGGCGCTGAGGTTTCTCAGTATTAAAATGCAGGGCAATATTACACATATTTTTCATTTTAACTGCTCTTGTTTCTGGGTAAGAGCCATTTGGTAATATATTGACAAATTTTTCATTTGAATAAAAATCTTTGTAACATTCTTTTATTTGTTTTGGGCTAACCACTGGATTAAGATACAAAGTAGCATGAATACCACGGTGCATAGAAACTAAATGCGGAGTAAAAATAATATCGATTTCTTTTTTATATTTTTTTAAGGTTTGCGTTATCTCTGGCAAATGTCTATGTTTAAAAACACCATATGCTTTAAACGAATCTGAAAAATCAGAAAAATCATCAGAAAGTACGGCATTTCGTCCAGCTCCACTTATTCCTGATACCGCATTTGCGATTATGCTCTCCATTTCAATCAATCCATGCGTGACTGCAGGTAATAAAGCAAGTAACACTGCAGTTGGATAACATCCAGGGTTGGCAATTAGATTTGATTCTTTAATAGATTCTCGATTAACTTCTGGTAATCCGTATACCGCACTTTCTAGAAGTTGTGGGCATGCATGTTTTTCCTTATACCATTTTTGCCAAGTTTTTACGCACTGAATCCTAAAATCAGCTGATAAGTCAATAACCCGACAATTATTTTCAAGTAATGAAGGAACATAATTCATGGCAACGGCGTTTGGTGTTGCGAAAAAAACAAGATCGCATGAATATAACTCCTCGCTATCATGTCCAGTAAATTTAAGGTTATATTGTTTTAATGATGGAAAGACACTAGTTATTGACTCACCTTTTTTTGCATTTGAAGTAATAACAACAACTTCGACTTCGCTATGAAATGATAATAACCTAAGTAATTCAGCTCCCGTGTAACCTGTAGCGCCAACAATTCCAATACGAATCATTTTTATTTTACCCATTCCTGTTAGCTAGAATTATTAAAATAATAATTTAATGATACTAAGCAAAAAGCAAATAAAAAAGCGGCCAAGGCCGCTTTGAATTCAAAATTTTATAATTATTATTTTTGAGAATTCTCTGTATAAACAAGGAATTCCTGCATGAGGTTAATCCTAGATGGAATGAGTGTCAAGAAATCAATTATTGCCCCTTAAATTAAAAATACTACATATCACATTGATTATATTATAAAAATATCAAATACCAATTATGAGTTTTTATTATTAAAGTTAATAAAAATCAAATATTCTTATTAGAATCAGCAAAAAGTAGATAATATGCGCTAAATACTTAGATTGATGGTTTCATGAAAAAAATACTAAAAAATTGTATATATATAATACTCGTCTTTTATCTGGTATTTTATTTGGTGCCAAAGAAAGTTCCGAATGTTTATTTAAATTTTATTGATGGCCAAGAATTTCAAATTAAGTCATTTGAAGGCAACCCGCTATTAGTGACCTTTTGGTCAACAACATGCGCCATATGTTTGGAAGAAATCCCTCGGCTTGCTAAGTTGTATGAGGAGCTAAATGAATATGGATTTGAGATTATTGCTATTGCCGTTTCTAATGACCCACCAAATCGAGTTGTTGAGCTATCTAAAAATAAAAAAATACCCTATCGAGTTGCTTTAGATATTAATGCAGATGCTGAAAAAGCATTCGGTAAAATAAGATACACGCCGACAAATTTTTTGATTGATAGAAATGGAAAAATTATCAAACGATATGTAGGTAAAATGGAAATAAATAAATTGCGCTCTAAAATAAAGAGATTACTTAATACATAAATGATAACAATTTAAAATATGCTCTGGTATAAAGCTCTACATCTTATATTCATGGTCACTTGGTTTGCCGGGCTATTTTACCTACCCCGTTTATTTGTATATCACGCAATGAGTAATGATAAAATAAGTATAGATAGATTCAAGATAATGGAAAAAAAACTTTTCTATGGAATTGCAACTCCTGGAGGTTTGCTTACTATTATTTTCGGATTCTGTTTGCTAATCAGCAACGGAGTTGACTCGTATAGCGGACAGTCATGGTTCTCAATAAAAATGATCTTAATATTTATCTTAGTTATATATCATATTTATTGTTTTTTTCTATTAAATGATTTCAAATACAATAAAAATAGACATACGCATATTTGGTATCGATGGTTTAATGAGGTGCCTGTTTTAATTTTAGTAGGAGTCGTTTTCCTTGCCGTAATTAAACCCTTTTGAATTGAATTAAATACCCTACTACACCTCGATCATTTCAAAATCTTCTTTTGTCGCTCCACACTCAGGGCAAACCCAATCGACAGGAACAGCCTCCCATTTAGTATTTGGATCTATACCTTCCTCTGGTAGGCCTTCCTTCTCATCATAAATAAAACCACAAATAACACACATATATCTTTTCATTTGTATTATTTCCTCATATTTTTAATTTATTAGCTCGTGATGACTCTGTAAAATACATCTAATTATGATTAATGATAAAAATAAAAAACCGGTTGTTCTCGTCATTGCAGGTCATGACCCGTCAGGTGGTGCTGGGATTCAAGCAGACATCGAGAGTATTGCTAATGCTGGATGTCATGCGGCAACAATTATTACGTCATTAACAGCGCAAGATACTAATACAATTACCGATGTGTCTCCACAAGATTCTAAATTCTTTAAAAAACAAATTAATCTTATTTTAAATGACATGGATATACTTGCATGTAAAATTGGAATGATTGGTAATAGTAGCTTAGTTGAAATAATACATAATGCATTATCAAAAATGAAAATTCCTATTGTATTAGACCCTGTTATAAATTCTGGAACTGGGGAAAATCTTTCGTCGGAGAGAGTATATGAGAAGATAATAGCTTTACTACTACCTCTTGCAACAATAATTACTCCTAATACCTTAGAAGCTAAAATACTTACTGGGTATAAAAATCTAGAACTGGCCGCTAAGAAGTTACATTACTACGGAGCAAAGAATGTATTAATAACTGGAACACATGATAAAACAAAGAATGTTATAAACAGATTTTATAGTGACGGTAACCCTGTGATATATCATAAATGGAAACGTCTGCCCGGTGTATATCATGGCTCAGGCTGTACATTATCATCAAGAATTGCTGCTAATTTAGCTGTCGGAGCTACTATAGAAAAAGCTATAGAGGATGCGCAGCAATACACATGGCAAACATTAGTACATGGAATAAAAATTGGAAAAGGACAAATCCACCCAAATCGTTTTTATGAGAAAGAACTATGATATTTCAAAATTCCTTAATACTAATTTTTTTTTACCGTAAGTCATGAAAATACCTAGGAATTCAGGAATTTATGTAATTAGTGATTGCAAAAAAAATACGGTTGAAAATTTATTAAAAAAAACTGAAAAAATATTAGAAACCGGAATATCATTATTTCAATTCCGTGATAAATATTCAGATTATGATTTAAAAAAAATGATTGCTTTAAAGTTACAGGCTCTTTGTAAAAAGTATGATACACCATTTATCGTTAACGACGATGTGATGCTTGCAGAAACAATACAAGCAGATGGCGTGCATTTAGGTAAAAATGATATGCCTATTAAAATGGCTAGAAAAATTCTTGGCAAAAAAATAATTGGCATTTCATGTTATAACAGTCTTGAAAATGCTGTTAATGCAGAGTTAAAAGGTGCTAATTATGTTGCATTGGGTTCTTTTTTTGATTCACCCACAAAACCGGATGCTAAAAAGATTCCTATTGAGCTACTATCAACAATAAAGTCTCGAGTAAACATCCCAATAGTTGCTATTGGAGGAATAACACCCGAGAATGGGAAATATCTTATGGAAAAAAAAGTTGATTTTTTAGCAATTATAAGTGGGATTTATGAATCAACTGATATTGTCGAAAGCGTTAAAGCCTATAATAAATTATTTTAATCTCTTTTTATAATGACAAAAAAACTATTTGAAGAAGCAAAAAAATATATCCCTGGTGGTGTGAATTCTCCAGTACGTGCTTTCAAAGCAGTATCAGGAACACCACTTTTTATTAAAAAAGCAACTGGGGCATATATATTTGATAGCAATGATAATAAATATATTGATTATGTTGGATCTTGGGGTCCGATGGTCTTGGGTCATTCTCACCCGAATATAATTAAAGTGGTTAACGAAGCAGTAAAAGATGGATTAAGTTTCGGTGCGCCAACAATAATTGAAACGGAAATGGCAAGTAAAATTTGCAAAATGATGCCGTCTATTGAAAAAGTTCGTATGGTTAATTCTGGAACAGAAGCAGCAATGAGTGCAATTAGATTAGCAAGAGGCTATACGAATCGTGACACTATTATAAAATTCGAAGGATGTTACCACGGTCATACTGACTCATTACTTGTTAAAGCGGGTTCTGGAGCTTTGACATTAGGTGTTCCAACATCGCCAGGCGTACCTAAAGATCTTGCAAAGCATACACTAACCCTTACCTATAATGATGCAGCTCAACTTCAAGAAACATTTGAAAAAATTGGTAATAAGATTGCAGCTGTGATCGTAGAGCCAATTGCTGGAAATATGAATTTTGTGCCTGGAAATCAAAAATTCATGACAACTCTAAGAAATCTTTGTGATGAAAATCAGTCGATTCTAATATTTGATGAGGTAATGACTGGATTTCGTGTCGCTCTGGGTGGCGCGCAATCCATATTAGATGTCATTCCAGACATGACTATTTTAGGTAAAATTATAGGTGGGGGCATGCCTGTGGGTGCTTTTGGAGGTAAAAAAGATATTATGGATTATATAGCTCCAGATGGTCCAGTATATCAAGCCGGCACACTATCTGGTAATCCCGTCGCAATGAGTGCCGGACTAGAAACACTTAACTTAATTTCTGCTGATGGCTTTTTTGAATCTCTAGAAAATAAAACAAAAAAATTAGTCAATGAAATAACTGAGTCTGCAAATAAGATTGGTGTCCCACTAACTACAAATCATGCTGGGGGTATGTTTGGATTATTTTTTTCAAATGAAAAAAAAGTTGATTCATTCGAAAAAGTAATGTCTTGCAATAAAGCGCATTATAATATTTTCTTTCATGGCATGATAGAAAATGGAATTTATTTTGCTCCATCCTCATATGAAGCTGGCTTCATCTCTGCTTCACACTCAAATGCTGATATTGAGTTTACAGTTGAAGCTGCAAAAAATATTTTTAAAAAAATTAAAGAGAGTGATAATTAATATTTTTATTAATTAAATATTTAATTTATTTTTGCAAGTTACAATACCATCTTCATCTGCATAGACATACTCACCAACATTAAATTTAATATCTGCAATTAAAACTGTCAAATCTCGCTCTCCTTTACCCTGCTTTAAGCTCTTTCTCGGGTTAGTATTTAATGCTTTTACTCCAAAATTGATCTTAGAAATTATGTCTGCATCACGTATACATCCAAAAACTATTGCTCCAGACCACCCATTATTTAAACCTAATGTAGCAAGCTTATCTCCTAGCATGGCACACTGTAACGACCCCCCGCCATCTACAATCAACACACGCCCTTCACCTGGTTCCTCTAAAGCCTTTCTTACTAAACTGTTATCTTCATAGGCTTTAACTGTCGATGTCGGACCAAAAAATGCTTTTTTTCCACCATAATTATTAAATATGGGTGCGGCAACTTTAAGTTCATCGCCAAATTTATCATACAAATCTGCTGTTTTGAAAATCATTATGCAACCTTTGTGATTAGCATTTGTAATATTCAGGCCTTCTATCTAAAAATAAATCATTATGTTTTGTAATAAATTTATCATGACTTTCTGCGGGATTAATGTCGGTGATATAACAAGCTTCTCTTTGTGATACAGCTCTAAAAATAAGATCGCCTTTGGGCGATACAATTTGACTTTTACCAGTAAAACGTAAAGTGCCATGTGGTCTATTATCTGAACCAAAACGATTAGCCGTAATAGCGTAAACTCTATTTTCTAAACACCGAGAAATCATTGCTTGTTGACAAAAATTAAGAACTAAATTAGAGGGATGGCAGATTATTTCAGCTCCCTTCATGGCTAATGTTCTAGAGACTTCTGGGAATGCCCAATCAAAACAAACCATCATGCCAATTTTAATACCATTAATTTCATTTACTTCTAATGGTGTATCGCCTGGACTCATGCATAATTTTTCTTCATTAAAAAGATGCAGTTTTCTATAAATATGGATAATACCTTTTGGTCCAATTAGCGCAGAGCTATTAAAACACTTATCTTTAGCTTTTTCTGCAAAACCAATAACAATATAATTATTCTTTTTTTTACATAGATTTATTAAGCTATCAATATGGTTTGACCGCTTTGGGTCCTCTGATAATAATAAAGTTTCTTCAGCATTCTTGAAATAGTACCCAGATAAAGCTAATTCTGGCAATACGATAAGTTCTGCATCTACCTTATCTAAAGCCGCCACTATTTTTCTTGTATTAGCGGCAACTTTGCCGAACTGTGGACGAAATTGATAAAATCCTACTCTCATAATAAGTTTAAATACTATTTTTTCTTTGGTCGATTCCAGGATGGAATTGATTTTTGATCGACTCTACTAATCGCTAAACTATCACTATCAACATCTTTGGTAATTGTTGCTCCTGCCGCGATAGTAGACCCATCGTGAATTTTAATTGGGGCAATTAGTTGTGAATCTGAACCCACAAAAACATTATCACCAATTATTGTTTTATGTTTATTAGCACCATCGTAATTGCAGGTAATAACACCAGCACCAATATTTGTACCGCTACCAACTTCAGAATCGCCAATATAACTTAAATGATTAGCTTTTGTTCTTTTTCCTAAAGAACTTTTCTTAACTTCTACAAAATTTCCAATGTGTACATGATCATCTAAAATAGAGTCTGGACGAATCCTCGCAAAAGGACCAATATGACAATCATTACCGATGATTGAATTTTCAACAACTGAATTTGCAAAAATTTTGACGTTATTACCAATTTGACTGTTTTTAATAACACAATTTGGAGCAACGGAAACATTATTTCCTAACCTTATTTTTCCTTCCATTACAACATTAACATCAATTTCAATATCACGGCCAACTTGTAACTCTCCGCGTAAGTCAAACCTAGAGGGATCTGAAATTCCAACACCCTTATCCATTAGTTCATATGCTTGGACTACCTGATAATAACGTTCTGCCTCTGATAGTTGTGCTCGCGTGTTAATTCCTTGAACCTCAATTGTAGATTCAGCTAAAACTGATGAAACTTTAACATTATTTTTTACCGCTATTCCAACAATGTCGGTTAAATAATATTCTGTTTGTTTATTTTTATTCTCTAAAGAGTTAACCCACTCATTTAGAAGATCGGCCTTGATAACCATAAACCCAGCATTGACCTCAGTAATCTCTTTTTGTATGTCTGTTGCATCCTTCTCTTCAATAATTGAAATAATATTATTATTATTATCACGTATTATCCGTCCATACCCATATGGTTCATCAAAGTAAGCTGTTAGAAGAGAGAACCGGGACTTAGCTGCAGCAGTTATTAATTTCATCAATGAAGTCTGATTGATTAATGGAACATCGCCATAAAGCACTAAAATATCATCGGTCTTTGATAGTTTTGGAAGAGCCTGTTTGACTGCGTGACCAGTGCCTAATTGTTCGTCTTGCTTTATCCAGGTAATTTTTGATTCATCTTTGAAAGTAGCACGCACTTCCTCTCCCCCGCAACCATAAACTACATAGATTGCCCTGTGCTCTATTTTGGATGCTGTTTCATAAACATGTTGAAGCAACGGCTTACCAGCCAATAGGTTTAAAACCTTTGGTTTAGAAGAGTTCATTCGTTTGCCCTGACCTGCGGCTAGAATAATGATACTAAGGCTCAATTTAAAATCTTCCCCACATTTAGTCTAAAAATTAGCTAATGATTATATCTCTGCTTTTGACTGAGATACATGACTGATTTTATGTGTGCGATATAACTTATATGAAATGAAATTTGATGCTTAGCGTCCCGAACGTTTTCTCAAGCGCTGTAAGGTCTGTAGTTGCGCGGCAGCCTCGGCAAGAGCAGTCTGAGCCTTGGCATAATCAATTTTTGAATCTTTCTCATTCAAGGTTTTTTCTGCCTCCTCCTTTGCTTTTAGTATAGCTGCTTCATCTAAATCTTCTGCACGATCTGCGCTGTCAGACAACACAGTTATTATAGATGGTTGAACTTCGAGTAGCCCGCCCGAGACATAAAATGTTAATTCATTGCCATCATTGTCTTCAACTCTAACTTCGCCTGGTACCATTTTTGTAACTAAAGGAGCATGTCCAGGAGAAATACCAACTTCACCCATCAATGCTGGCGCAAAAACCATCTTAGCGTCTCCAGAAAATATTTCTTTTTCTGCGCTTACAATATCAACTTGAACTGTATCAGTCATAGACATCTCTTAAAACTAAAGGCTCTTTGCTTTTTCAAGCACTTGATCGATAGTTCCAACATTATAAAAAGCCTGCTCAGGGATATCATCGTACTGTCCTTCGATAATCCCTTTGAAACCACGTAGCGTTTCTTTTAGAGGAACAAACTCACCATCCATGCCAGTAAAAACTTTTGCAACAAAATATGGTTGGGTTAGAAAACGTTGAATTTTTCTTGCTCTTGCAACCGCTAATTTATCTTCTTCAGATAATTCATCCATACCTAAAATTGCAATAATATCTCTAAGTTCCTTATACTTTTGTAACGTATTCTGTACTCCACGTGCAATATCATAATGTTCTTGACCAACAACTAAAGGATCTAATTGACGGCTAGTTGAATCTAGAGGATCAATAGCGGGATAAAGACCGAGTTCTGCAATTTGACGCGACAATACAACAGTCGAATCTAAGTGAGAAAAAGTCGTTGCAGGTGACGGATCTGTCAAATCATCAGCAGGAACATAAACGGCTTGAATTGAAGTAATCGAACCTGTTTTTGTTGAAGTAATTCTCTCTTGTAACCTGCCCATTTCTTCTGCTAATGTTGGTTGATATCCTACAGCAGACGGCATACGACCTAACAATGCTGAACACTCAACACCAGCAAGAGTGAATCGATAAATATTATCAATAAACAATAATACATCACGCCCCTCATCACGAAATTTTTCTGCCAGTGTCAGTCCAGTTAACGCAACACGTAAACGGTTGCCTGGTGGCTCATTCATCTGTCCATAAACCATAGATACTTTTGATTTTTCAAAATCATCAGTATTAACGACACCGGATTCTTGCATTTCATAATAAAAATCATTTCCTTCGCGGGTACGTTCTCCAACGCCGGCAAAAACTGACAGACCAGAGTGTTGTGTTGCAATATTATTGATAAGCTCCATCATATTAACAGTCTTACCAACACCAGCACCGCCAAATAAACCAACTTTACCGCCTTTCGCAAAAGGGATAATTAAATCAATAACTTTAACACCAGTTTCAAGTAATTCAGTTGAAGGGCTAAGTTCTGTAAATTTTGGTGCTTCACGATGAATAACCATTCGCTCATCAGTATCGATAGGTCCAACCTCGTCGATAGCTTCACCCAAAACATTCATAATACGACCTAACGTTTTAGTGCCTACTGGTATAGAAATTGCTTCACCTGTGTTTCGAACAGACAATCCACGCTGCAAACCATCAGTAGAACCAAGAGCGATTGTTCTAACAATACCATCGCCCAACTGTTGTTGTACCTCAAGAGTGGTATTAACACCTTCTCCCTCAACAATTAATGCATCATAAATATTTGGTATTGCATCACTAGGAAACTCGACGTCTAGTACAGCGCCAATAATTTGAACTATTTTTCCAGAACTCATTTTTTACGGTCCTCGTATTTTATTATCTAGTTAATAAACATCATTACAATTAAACAGCTGCAGCACCCGCAACAATTTCTGACAATTCTTGAGTAATTGCGGCTTGTCTTGCTTTGTTATATATAAGCTGTAATTCATCAATAAGTGCTCCTGCATTTTCAGTAGCACTTTTCATTGCGACCATTCTAGCCGCCATTTCGCATGAAATATTTTCAATCACGCCAGCATAAACCTGTGATTCAATATATCTTGATAAAAAACCGTCTAGAACTTCTTCAGCATCTGGTTCATAAATATAATCCCAATGTTTTGCATAATTTTCTTTTTCATCTGGTTTACCTGGGATTAATTGCTCCATAACAGGAGTCTGCACCATTGAATTTACAAATTGATTTGAGACTAAATTTAGTTCATCGATTTTTTCTTCTTTGTATGCATTTAGCATTATCATTATTGTACCGAGTAGCTCTTCTAAATTTGGCTCATCGCCAATATGAGTTACTTGGCCCACGATATTTGCGCCAATTGAACCAAAGAATCCCGCTGCTTTAGTCCCAATTACACAAAGATCAACTTCCTTGCCTTCCTCTTCCCATAATTGTATTTTTTTTAACAGCATGCGAAACATGTTCGCATTCAAGCCTCCGCATAAGCCTCGGTCAGTTGAAACAACTATTAACCCTACACGCTTAATTTGATCTCGCTTAACAAGATAGGGATGCTTGTACTCAGAATTAGCATGCGCAAGATGTGATATTACATTTCGAATCTTTTCGGCATATGGACGTGCAGCAAGCATACGATCTTGAGCTTTACGCATTTTACTAGCAGCCACCATTTCCATTGCCTTTGTAATCTTTTGCGTATTTTTAACGCTCGCAATTTTTGTTCTTATTTCTTTTCCGCCAGCCATATTTTCACCAATTAACTTTTATTATTACCAGGTATTATTTTTTTTAAAATTTTCAATTGCAGTTTTTAATTGAACTTCAATTTCATCGTCATAATTACCCTCAGTACCAATTTTTTCCAAGAGGGCCGATTGCTCGCTTTTCATAAAATCATGTAAAGCTGACTCAAAGGCACCTATTTTCTCTAGTTCTACATCATCGATGTAGCCATTTTCAACAGCAAATAAACTCACGCCCATTTCAGCAACATTAAGTGGTGAATATTGTTTTTGCTTCATAAGTTCCATTACACGCTGTCCACGTTCAAGCTGTTTTCTTGTTGCTTCATCAAGATCAGAAGCAAATTGAGCAAAAGCAGCTAATTCTCGATACTGAGCTAGTGCTAGTCTTATGCCTCCACCTAATTTTTTAATAATCTTTGTTTGAGCTGCACCGCCAACTCGAGATACCGACAAACCTGCATTAATAGCTGGCCTAAAACCAGAGTTAAAAAGATCTGATTCTAAAAATATTTGTCCATCGGTTATTGAAATAACATTTGTTGGCACAAAAGCAGATACATCGCCCGCTTGTGTTTCAATAATTGGTAATGCGGTTAATGAACCTGTCTTACCTTTTACTTTTCCATTAGTTATTTTTTCTACATACTCCTCATTGATCCTTGAGGCACGTTCTAATAGACGTGAATGTAGATAAAAAACATCTCCAGGGTATGCCTCTCTACCAGGGGGGCGCTTTAGTAATAACGAAACTTGCCGATATGCCCAAGCTTGCTTCGTTAAATCATCGTAGATAATTAGCGCATCTTCTCCAAGGTCACGGAAATATTCACCCATTGCGCAACCGCCATAAGGAGCAATATACTGCATTGCAGCTGATTCTGATGCTGTAGCTGCAACAACAATTGTATGCTCCATAGCTCCATGCTCTTCAAGTTTACGAATTACGACATTAATTGAAGAAGCTTTTTGACCAACTGCAACATATATACATTTCACACCTGTACCTTTTTGATTAATAATTGCATCGATTGCAACAGCTGTTTTACCTGTTTGTCGATCTCCAATTATCAATTCACGCTGTCCACGACCAATCGGGACCATAGAATCTATAGATTTCAAACCTGTTTGGACAGGTTGGCTAACTGATTTTCTCGCTATGACACCTGGTGCAATCTTTTCAATTGGTGAACTATGCTCTGTATTAATTTCACCTTTGCCATCTATCGGATTGCCAAGTGCATCAACAACTCGCCCGAGTAATGCTTCTCCAACGGGAACTTCGAGTATACGCTTTGTGCATTTAACAACATCACCTTCGGATATATGTTCATAACTACCCATGATAACTGCACCAACGGAATCTCTTTCCAAATTAAGTGCTAGGCCATAAGTATTACCAGGAAACTCAATCATTTCACCCTGCATCACATCACCCAGACCATGTATTCTGGCGACACCATCTGCCAGACTAACAACGGTACCCTCGGTTCGCGCTTCGGTATCTAAATCCAGTTCTTTAATTTTCTTTTTAATCAGATCGCTAATTTCAGTTGCACTGATAGACATGCTTTTTTCCTCACTTAATAACTATTGGGCAATTACATTATTTAATTCTTTTAAACGACCTTTTAGAGATGCATCAACAACAGAATCTCCAGCTCGTATTATTACACCACCAATCAAATCTTTGTCTTCTTTAATATGAATATCGATTTTATTACCAGTTCGCTTACTAAATAATTCAGTAATTGTTTTTATTTGATCTTCATCTAATGGATATGCTGTAGTCACATTAATTTCGCTAATACTTTCCTGCTCTAAACGCTTTTGTTCAAACATAATTAAAATTTCAGAAGCTAGTCCTATACGTCGGGCATCAACCAAAATCTTTACAAAGTTTCTACCGGTTTGACTAAATTTTTCACCGCAAAGATCGATTATGAAACTATAAAGTCTATCCGCACTTAATTTTGGACTATTAATTAATCCTTGCATGTTTTGATCGCACACAATTGTAGCTAACAAACTTAGCATTTCTGACCAATCACTCAATTTATTTTCTTCTAGCGCTTGAGAAAACGCTGCCTCAGCATATGGTCTAGTGATTGTGGCTTTTTCTAACATCTATTTAAATTCTCCACCAATAAAACCTCATAACTCTCTAGAAATTTTAGTCAAAACTTCATTATGTGCTTTCTGATCGACCTCGCGCATCAGTATTTGTTCTGCGCCAGTAATTGCTAATACTGCAACCTGATTTCGCAGGTCCTGTCTAGCCGTTTCCTTTTCTTGTTCAATTTCACTAATTGCGCTTTCCTTTATTCTCTCGCTTTCTTTTTTTGCGAGATCTCTTGCTTCTTCGACTATTTCATCACCGCGTTTTTGTGCTTGCGAAATAATGGTGGCCGCTTTTTCTTTTCCTTTATTTATTTCGATGTTAGATTTTTCCTGTGCTTCAGCAAAATCTTTTTGACCTTGCTCCCCAGCAGCTAAACCATCAGCAATACGAGCTTGGCGTTCTTCCATCGCTGTTAACAAAAGTGGCCATACAAATTTCATCGTGAACCAAATGAACATGATAAAAGCAATGCTCTGACCAATCAGGGTTGCATTAATATTCATAATTTAAATACCTATATAATCTAGAGTCTAAAAAATTATGCGACAGCGAATAAGATATACATTGAGATACCAACCGCAATCATTGGAACAGCATCTACAAGACCCATAACTATAAACATTTGCGTTCTTAACATTGGGATAAGTTCAGGTTGTCTCGCAGCGCCTTCTAGAAAACGTCCTCCAAGAATTCCAATACCAACAGCCGCACCAAGTGCGCCTAACCCCATTAAAACAGCTCCTGCCAAATATAACATTGATGTTGCTTCATTCATTTCTACTACTCCTAAGTTTTATTAGTGATCCTTTTGGTGAGCCATATCCATATATACGATTACCAAAATCATAAAAATAAAAGCCTGTAATAATACGATTAATATATGAAATATTGCCCAAGGAAGATGCAACGTCCATTGCACCCAAAAAGGCAATAGGGCAATTAGAATAAATATCATCTCACCCGCATACAGATTACCGAATAGACGTAATGCCAAAGAAACAGGCTTTGCAATTAACCCAACAAATTCCAATAAGAAATTCGCTGGAATAAATAATATTTGAACTATCATATTTTTTGAAGAAAATGGATGTAGTGTCAGTTCAGACAAGAAACCTCCAGCACCTTTCATCTTGATACTGTAAAAAAGTATCATCGCAAAAACTGTTAATGATAGTCCAAATGTTATGTTCGGATCGGTTGTTGGAACCACTTTGAAATAAAAATGCGGATCTCCAGCCAACTTTTGTGCTAATACGGGCAACCAATCGACCGGAACTAAATCCATTGTATTCATCAAAAAGACCCAAACGAAAACGGTGAGCGCCATTGGCGCAATAAGTTTATTTTCACTATGGAATATGTCTTTAACGCTGTTATCAACAAATTCGACTATCATTTCAACTAAATTAGAAAATCCAGATGGCGCTTCTATACTTACAGTTTTAGCAACACGGTAAAAGAAAAAACTAAAAATAGCGCCGAGGAAAAATGACCACCCTAGAGAGTCAACGTTTAAAGACCAGAAACCCATCTCCACAACTTCTTCGTGACTGTGAGCTAAAGTCCACACAGCCTCCTCTAATATCTGCCCATCTCTCTCAAAACCGGCTGGTAATTTTCCATAAACCAAATTTTGCAAATGATGCGTGATATAAGATTTCGAAGTAATTGTTTCGACTGTCATTAACCTTTAACTCTATATTTATTTAATTATTAATAAAAATTGATAACCCAATTAAATTTGCAAGTAATACTAATCCATACGTAAGTATCATTAATACCATATTCAATCCCTCAACTAACAAAAAAGAGAGAGCAAAAAAAACAATTGTAAAAAAAATTTTCACTACCTCGCCAATATAAAACCAAATCAAGATTTTTCTTGAATTTATCGCTAGGCTTCTTAGTGAAAGCTTTGTAAAAGTTGTATGTGGCAGAATATATGCAAAGCCACCCAAAACTACAGAGTATGTAAATTCATGGCTGTGAAAAAAAAACATAAAACAACCAGCCAACAATACTGCGAACGTCTCGAATAACAACAACTTACTTATGATAACGCGATTTCTTATTATTGCATCCATTCCCATATTTCGCACTACCTCAAAACCAAACTCTTATTTGCCAGCAGGGGCGAATCAATAAAAAACGAACCGCCCATCAACACCGACAAGAAGGGAAGAAAGTATAAATATCTACCTGACAATGATCAATGATCGTTGAGGAAATTTATTTAATCAAATTGCTTTAGAATACCTTCGAGCTCATCCAAAGAATTGTAATTAATCTGCAATTTGCCTCGCCCAGAAGATTGATGCGAGATCAGGACCTTCGCTGCTAATTTTTGAGATAAATCAGTCTCTAGGGCCGTGATATTGGAATCTTTGGGTTTATTCTTGGGACTATTCTCTTTTTCCCCCTTCAAACGTTCTTTTACTATATTTTCAGTTGCCCTCACTGAAAGTCCTTGTTTCACAACTTTTGAGGCAACCTCAAATTGCTCAACCGAAGTCAATGAAAGTAATGCTCTTGCGTGACCCATATCAAGTTTTTGGTTCTGCACCATTTTTTTTACACCAGGATCTAGCTCTAATAATCTCAATATATTACTTACTGTTGGTCTTGAACGACCAACAGCCTTCGATAACATCTCATGAGTCATTTCAAACTCGTTTATTAGTCTATCAAGAGCTAAAGCCTCCTCTAGCGGGTTTAAATCCTGTCGCTGAATATTTTCAATTAATGCTAGACACATTGCCTCATTATTAGAAACATCTTTGATGATTACGGGTATATCGTGCATACCGGCTATTTGCGCGGCACGCCATCGGCGTTCACCTGCAACGATTTCATATGTATTACTGTCTGTTTTTGGACGAACTAAAATAGGCTGTATAAGGCCTTGAGTTTTAATTGAATCAGCAAGATTATTTAGGGCATCTTGATTGAATTCTTGCCTCGGTTGGAATTGACCTCGTTCTATTAAATCTATTGCTAATGTCTTTAATGTATCATCTTGAGGAGAAGTTATAGAGTTTGCATCATTACCAGCCCCTAATAAAGCATCAAGACCCTTGCCCAATCCACGTTTTTTTGCAGTCATATTTTTTATGTTAATTTCAAAATTATGATAATTCTATGCGGCCACGCCCTCTCTTCTCAATATCTCTCCAGCCAAAGCTAAATAAGCAACTGCTCCACTAGATGATTTGTCATATTTCAAGGCATTTAAACCATGACTTGGCGCTTCTGCCAATCTAACGTTGCGAGGGATAATGGTGCGATATACTTTTTCACCAAAATGATCAATCAATTGAGCCGAGACTTGAGTCGCGAGGTTATTTCTAGGGTCATACATTGTTCTTAATAAACCTTCAATTTTTAGATTTGAATTGAGATGCTTGCGTATCTTTTCTATAGTTTCTAATAGGCCAGTTAACCCTTCCAAAGCGTAATATTCGCATTGCATAGGAATCATTACAGAATTTGCAGCTACCAATGCGTTTACTGTCAACATATTTAGAGATGGGGGGCAATCTATCAAAATAAAATCATAAACATCTTTGACTTCATCTAAAGCATTCCTCAATCTAAGCTCTCTCGCTATTTCATCTAAAAGACCAACTTCCGCTCCAGTTAAATCAGAATTACTGGGAACTAAATCATATTTTCCTTCAGTTGTGTTGACAATTACTTCGTTGATTGTTTTATCGTTCATCAATAAATCATAGCTTGAAACCTCAAGTTGCTGCTTATTGACACCGCTGCCCATAGTTGCGTTACCCTGCGGGTCAAGATCGACCAACAGTACTCGTCGTTTTGTTGCCGCTAATGAAGCCGCCAAATTAACACTTGTTGTTGTTTTACCAACACCACCCTTCTGATTAGCCACCGCTATGATCTTACTCATTAAATCACCATACATTTTGCACTTGAATCATTAGCTATACTCTATCATATTGAACCTAATCTAACATAATACAAAGAATCTCAATTTGAATGCTCAATCCTAACAAGTTTTGACTTTGATGCAGAATTTGAATCGAATAAGTCAAATATCTCGATTTCAAAATTATGCTCACATAGCTGGTGAATTTCACGATTAACCGATTTCCCTTTCATTGCCAGTAGCTGATTTGTATCTTTAAATAAATGTCCCACTTCTTTTAATAATCGATCTAATGGAGCAAAAGCTCGACAAATCAAAGTATCGAATACCAGTGCAGGTTTGTAATCCTCAACACGACACCTAACTATTTCTATATTCTCTAAACAGAGCTCATGTTTGATATGCTTTAAAAACCTAACTTTTTTTTGAGCGCTATCAAGTAAAAACCATTTCTTTTTGGGTTGCGTCAATGCAAGAATAATTCCGGGTACTCCCGCTCCCGTACCAATATCTAAACAATTTACACCCCTAATATATGGCAGTACTGAGAGAGAGTTTATGATATGTCGAGAAATCATCTCGTTTGGTTCTTTTAAAGAAGTTAGATTGTAGACGTGATTCCACTCGCTTAATAATTGAACGTAAGAAATGTATTTATCACAAGGATAATCATGGGAGCTTAGACCTAACCTACGAAGCTCATCTTTTAGAAAATCTAGCATACTTGCTTTTGGTTAATTAAGCAGTTTGTTGAAGTGACGATGATCGCTTTTTTAAATAAACCCGTAGCAATGATATTGCTGCTGGCGTTATTCCTTGGATACGTGATGCTTGGCCTAGATTAATTGGGCGATATTTAGACAATTTCTCTATTACTTCGGTTGATAATCCTCTTACTTTTACATAATCCATATCTTTTGGCATTAAAGTTTGCTCGTGTTGGCGATTGCGTTCTACTTCTTCCTCTTGTCGCTTTATATATCCAGAGTACTTTGCTTGAATCTCTATCTGTTCTGCTACTTTTGGCTCAACCTTATCGAAGTCAATATTTGCTAATTTCTTAATATCTTTATAGCTAAAATCTGGACGTTTTAGTAACTCGAGTAGGTTAATATCTTTTTTTACTGTTTTTCCTAAAAATTTCTCTACTTCTTTACTAGGAAGTAACTTTGAACCTATTCTTATATTTTTTAAATATTCCGATCCTTTTGCAATTGCGTCACATTTTTTATTGAATGCGCGCCAACTTTTTTCATCAATTAAGCCAAATTTATTAGCAATTTCTGTTAGACGAAGATCGGCGTTATCCTCCCTCAACATCAAACGATACTCCGCACGGCTTGTAAACATTCTATATGGCTCACTCGCGCCCATGTTAATCAGATCGTCCACTAATACGCCAAGATAAGCTTCGTTACGTCTTGGATACCATGGATCTTGGTTGAAATTACGAAGGCCTGCATTTAAACCAGCTAGCAAGCCTTGTGAAGCAGCTTCTTCATAACCTGTTGTTCCATTTATCTGCCCCGCAAAAAATAAACCTTCAATGAATTTTGTTTCAAGCCACGGAAATAAATCGCGGGGATCAAAAAAATCATACTCAATCGCATATCCAGGACGTGTAACGTGACAATTTTCAAATCCTTTGATTGAGTGAATCATTTTAAGTTGTATATCATACGGTAATGATGTTGAGATACCATTTGGGTATACTTCATTTGTATTTAAACCCTCAGGCTCTATAAAAATTTGATGTGATTCCTTTTCAGAAAAACGAACGACTTTATCTTCAATAGATGGACAATACCTTGGACCTTTGCTTTCAATTGAACCGTTGAACATTGGAGAGTCATTCAATGAACTTCGAATGATTTCATGGGTTAGTGTATTGGTATAGGTTATGTGACAGGGTATCTGTTTGGGATGTTCATTAGAGTTTCCATTAAAAGAAAATATAGGAACCGGTTTGTCTCCGTGTTGCACACCACATTTTTTATAGTCAATTGTACTTCCATCTATGCGTGGCGGTGTTCCTGTTTTTAACCTATTCACATTGAAAGGCATTTCTCTTAAACGTTTCGCCAATGTTGTTGACGGTTTTTCGCCTGCTCTCCCTCCGTCTTGTTGTTCATTACCAATAAATATCTTACCGCCTAAAAACGTTCCGACCGTCAAAATAACTGATGGAGAAAAAAACTTTAATCCAATTTTTGTAACAACTCCTGTGATTTTTTCATTCTCGATTAGTAAATCATCAACAGATGCTTGAAAAATATACAAGTTCTCTTGATGTTCTAAAAAAGGACGGATAACTTGTTTATAAAGAGAGCGGTCGATTTGTGCTCTTGTCGCGCGAACAGCAGGGCCCTTGCGAGAATTAAGAATGCGAAACTGTATGCCACTCAAATCAGCGGCATGAGCCATTAGCCCCCCCATTGCGTCTATTTCTTTCACAAGGTGTCCCTTACCTATACCGCCAATGGCAGGATTACAGGACATTTGACCAAGGGTATCAATACTTTGGGTCAGCAATAGTGTTTTTGCTCCCATACGTGAGGATGCGAGTGCTGCTTCAGTGCCGGCATGACCACCACCCACAACAATTACATCAAACCTTTTAGCTTGTTCTGTCATAACGCGGCATATTCTAGCTATTAACTATCGGAATGTAAGTTAAAATAATTAAAAAATTTGAATATTGCCAACTAATAGGTCTAAGGAACTAACAAATAATGAGATTAATGGATAAAATTGAATTATGGATAAAAATTTAGCAGCGAAAATTGCCGATGATCACTGGGAAAATTCTATAATTCCCGAATTAGTTGAATACATAAAAATACCAAATAAATCGCCAGCATTTGATCCAAAATGGCATACCAATGGACATATGGACAAAGTTGTTGAGCAATTTGTTTCTTGGAGCAATCGCCAAGATATCGAAGGGATGGAGTTGGATGTAATTCGTCTGCCAGGGCGCACGCCTCTCATATACATTGATATTGCTGGCGATATTAAAAATACTGTGCTGCTCTATGGGCATCTCGATAAGCAGCCAGAAATGAGTGGTTGGGCAGAAGGATTTGGACCATGGAAACCCGTATTAAAAAATAACAAGCTTTATGGGCGTGGGGGCGCTGATGATGGTTATGCTTTATTTGCCTCCCTCTTAGCAATCAAAATTCTACGTGCACAAAATATTCCCCATGCTCGCTGTATTGTAATAATAGAGGCATGTGAAGAAAGCGGCAGTTATGACCTGCCTTTTTATATCGAACACTTGAAAGATAAACTTGGTAAACCTGAACTTGTTATCTGTTTAGACTCTGGCTGTGGGAATTATGACCAACTTTGGTCAACTACATCACTTCGTGGTTTAGTTGGAGGAGAATTAAAAGTTGAGGTGTTAGATGAGGGTATTCATTCGGGAGATATCAGCGGAATTGTCCCCTCTAGTTTTCGCATATTAAGACAAATAATCGATCGCATAGAAGACCCTATTTCTGGTCAAATTCTTGTAAAAGATTGCTATGTTGATATACCCAAAAAACGAGTTGAACAAGCGAAGTTTGCGGCTAATGTTCTGGGAGAAGATATATTCCAACGTTTTCCATTGATAGATAATACTCAGCCTGTCACTAGAGACCCCGTTGAATGTATTCTGAATCGGAGTTGGAGGCCAGCATTGTCCTATTTAGGGGCCGACGGTATACCTCAAATAAGTGACGCTGGTAATGTACTTCGACCATTCACATCCATTAAATTATCTATGCGATTACCACCAACATGTAATGCAAATAATGCTAGTAAAAAAATTGAAGAAATATTGACAGAAACCCCACCTAGCGGTGCTAAAGTTTCCTTTAAGATTGATTGGTCAGTTGATGGTTGGATGGCGCCTGAAGTAGAACCATGGTTGGAAAATGCATTAGATGAAGCATCAAAAAATTATTTTAAAAAACCAGCTGTGCTTATGGGTGAAGGCTGGTCGATTCCTTTCATGGGAATGTTGGGTGAAAAATTTCCTGAAGCGCAATTTTTAATTACTGGTGTGCTCGGACCAGGCTCTAATGCACATGGTCCAAATGAATTTCTACATATTCCTGCTGCAAAAAAAATATCATGCTGTGTAGCGGAAGTTATTGCTAAACATTTTCAAATACATCAGTAAACCTTGGGTTTAAATGGATTATTAAAAAATTATTTCGCCATCGAATATCAATTAGATAATGATTCAGAAAATTATTGTTAAGTTCTTTTTATTCTTACAGAATACACGAAATCATTCCGAGGTAAAAAAATGAAAACGGGAATTATTGGTCTTGGTGCAATGGGCGTGCATATGGCAAAGAATCTTTTAGAGGCTGGCTTGTTGCACACTATTTTCAACAGAACACTAAGTAAAGCTGAAAAATTTAAAAAACAGTCTAATTGTTACATATCTGTTTCGCCTGCTGCTTTAGCCTCAGAATGTCAACTTATTATCATTAGCGTGTCTCGCGATGAAGATGTACTTGATGTTGTTAATGAGATAATAACTACAATAAAAAGTGGTAGTGTTGTTGTTGACACTTCAACAGTAAGTTCCGACACCGCAAAAAAAGCAGCGGATTTACTAAGTAATGTAGATTCATATTTTCTCGATGCACCTGTCTCAGGTGGAGTAGAGGGCGCTAAAAATGGAACACTAGCAATGATGGTCGGGGGTAAAGAGGAGATTTTGAATAAAATACGACCTGTCATAAATGTTATTGCAAAAAATATAATGTACATCGGGCCAAGCGGTTCTGGTCAAGCAACGAAAGCGGTGAATCAAATCATGGCTGCCGGGATAAATCAGGCAGTTACTGAGGCTCTAGCATTTGGTGAAGCTATGGATTTGCCTATGGAAAAAGTTATAGAAATTATTTCAACGGGTGCAGCGGGTAATTGGTTTCTCAACCACCGTGGCTCGACAATGTTATCAGGTAAATTTGAACCGGGATTTAAACTAGACCTTCATCATAAAGACCTGTCAATTTGTCAAACGATGGTAAGCTCTATCAGTGAAAATGCATTACCAATCATAGAAATGACCCAAATTCACTATAAAAAACTAATAGAGCAAGGCTATGGTGACGAGGATATATCTGCATTATTCCGTCTCAAACAAAAAAGCTTTATAAATTAGATAATTATAGAAAAATTGGAACTGATCAAAGAAATTCACGTCTACCTATGAAAAATTGACGGCGCTCTTATTTTGTGCAAAATAGGCGGTCGCAATATAAGGGAGATGCTCGCAATCGAAGCGGCACACTGTTGAAAAATAATTCACACTAATTGGCTAGTATAATGAATGTCGTAAATCTGTAATAAATTAATGTCACAAGCAATCAAAATAAAATCTTTATCAAAATCTTTTGGGCAAATACATGCCGTGCGGGATGTATCGTTCGATGTTAATCGCGGCGAAGTTCTTGGTTTTTTGGGGCCAAATGGCGCAGGAAAATCAACAACAATGAAGATGATAACCGGCTTTCTTGAGCCGACAAGCGGTACAGTTGAAGTTGATGGTCATGATGTTTTAGAAAATCCATTGTCAGTTAAACGCTCAGTAGGCTATTTACCTGAGGGCGCACCAGCTTATGGAGAAATGACTGTAAAGAATTTCCTAAATTTTATTGCCGATATAAGAGAACTAAAGGGCTCCACCCGAAAAACACGGCTCGATGAAGTTATCGAAACGATCAATATACAAAATGTAATAGATCAAAGCATAGAAACATTATCAAAAGGCTATAAGCGCCGAGTCGGTCTTGCGCAAGCCATACTTCATGATCCAGATATTTTAATACTGGATGAACCAACCGATGGACTTGACCCTAATCAAAAACATGAAGTTCGAAATTTGATAAAAAAAATGGCAAAGGAAAAAGCAATAATAATATCCACTCATATCCTAGAGGAAGTTGATGCGGTTTGTTCCCGTGCGATAATTATTTCATCTGGTAAATTACTTTTTGATGGTACACCTGGAGAGTTAATTGCAAAATCCGAACAAGGTGATATCGATCATGCTTTTCGTAATATAACTACATTAAAATCTATAGAGACATGAACGGTTTACTATCAATTTATAAACGTGAATTCACAAGTTACTTCGTAACGCCAGTTGCTTATGTTTTTATTGTAATCTTCTTATTTATGACTGGTGTATTTACTTTTTACCTCGGTGCTTTTTACGAAAGTAATCAGGCTGATTTAGAACCTTTCTTTCGTTTTCATCCATGGTTATATTTATTTTTAATACCAGCGATTTCAATGCGCCTTTGGTCTGATGAAAGAAAAAGCGGAAGTATTGAGTTGTTAATGACGCTGCCAGTATCAATTACTGATGCAGTTGTTGCAAAATACCTAGCTGCATGGAGTTTTACAGCAATTGCTTTAATTCTAACTTTCCCGATGTGGATTACAGTTAACTATTTGGGAGAGCCCGACAACGCTGTGATACTGGCGAGCTATATAGGAAGCTTAATTATGGCGGGAGGTTTTCTGGCAATTGGTTCTTGCATATCAGCTTTAACAAAAAGTCAGGTAATCTCTTTTGTTATAAGTGTTGTAATTTGCTTTATGTTTATATTGAGTGGTTTCCCTATGGTGCTAGATCTTTTTGAAAGCTGGGCACCTCAAGCAGTTGTTGACGCAGTTGCCTCTTTTAGTTTTCTGACGCATTTTACATCTATCAAAAAAGGAGTAATAGATATACGCGATGTAATTTATTTTGCTGCATTAATAACGTTCTGGTTATACGTAAATGTTGTAATAATTGAAAATAAGAAGGCAGACTGAATTATGAAGCATGCAATAAAGAATAGTGTAATTTCGGGAACAGGTTTACTGCTTGCTATATCTTTATTCATCGCCACAATTATTCTTGCTAACACTGCGCTTACAACATGGCGTATTGATTTAACCCAAAATAAATTGTTTACCCTATCAAAAGGAACAAAAAATATTCTCAACACTTTGGAGGAGCCTGTACAATTAGATTTTTATTTCTCCCAAAAAGCAATGAATGATTTCCCATTACTGGCTAACTATGGAATTCGAGTTAGAGATATGCTGGAAGAATTCGCGGCACATGCAAATGGCAAATTGGTATTAAATATAATCGAACCTGAAACATTCTCTGAGGCTGAAGATCAAGCTGTTGCCAGTGGGTTGAGAACTGTCTCAGTAAACGCAACAAGTGACAGAGTTTATTTTGGATTAGTAGGTGCTAATTCCACTGACGATGAAAAAATAATTCCCTTCTTTCAATCAAATCGTGAATCTGCACTTGAATATGATTTAACTAAATTAATTTATAATCTCGCATATCCAGATAAACGTGTTGTTGGTATTTATTCGCAACTTCCTATGATTGCTACAAAGGATGATAAAACTAGTAAAACTTGGACGATAATCAATGCAATCACAGAATTTTTTGATGTAGTAGATCTTAACGAAAATATAGAAGCGCTAGACGAAAAAGTAGATGTTTTGATGCTGGTGCACCCAAAAAAAATCAATAATAAAACTCTGTATGCGATTGATCAGTATCTTCTAAAAGGCGGCAAAGCAATTATTTTTCTTGATCCTCTTGCGGAACAAGACAGAGCACAGCCCGATGCTGCTAATCCACAAATTATGCCAATACTATATTCATACTTAGACGAGATCCTCGAAAAATGGGGGCTTGGAATTGCAAAAGAAAAAATTGTTGCAGATATAAATGCTGCTATGCGTGTTCAAGCGAGTAGCCCTCGTGGACCGCAAGAAATTGATTATCTGCCGTGGTTGAGACTCACAGAGAGAAATTTTAATACCAAAGATTTTTCAACAAGCGAATTAAATTTATTACACATGGGAACAGTCGGTTCAATAGAAATTATAGAAAATGGAAAAATGGAAATTATCCCACTGATTGAAAGCTCAAAAAAATCAACAAAATTAGAACGAGATCTGATTCTATTTCAACGTGATCCATCCGTGATATTAAACAACTTCAAATCTGATGAAAAAAAACTACTAATTGCTGCTCGTGTTAGAGGCAAAGCCGAATCCGTATTCCCAAATGGAATGCAAACAGATGACGACAATGAAATGGTTAAAGATGATAGTTTTGTTGCTGATGGAGACATCAATGTTATTTTAGTATCTGATACAGATATCCTTGCAGATCACTTTTGGATTCGTGAACAAGAGATGCTTGGTGTTTCTGTTCCACAGCCAATATCTAATAATGGAGATTTTGTTATTAATAGCATTGAAAATCTCTCGGGTAATACTGATTTAATTAGTCTTCGAGGTCGTGGAAAATATTCGCGTCCATTTGTAAAAGTTGAAACTATTAGGAAAAAAGCTGAATCAAAATTTCGTGAACGTGAAAAAGAATTGCAAGTTACACTTGAGGAAACTGAAAAGAAAATACGAAATTTACAACAAGAACAAGGTAACGAAAAATCTTATTTGTTAAATAATAAATTAACTGCCGAGATAGAAAAATTTAGAAATCAACGCTTAACAACGAGAAAAGAGCTTAGAAGTGTTCAACATGATCTGCGAAAAAACATCGAGAAACTAGGAGCGCAGCTTAGATTCATAAATATTGGTTTAATCCCATTATTAATAACTCTATTAGCGCTAGTAATTGGAATCTATAGAGCTAACAAAAGAATATAAATAAACCGAGTAATGATTAAAAACAAACTAACGATACTATCTTTTATAACAATCGCTGTTATTGTAACTGCATCGATTTTTGCAAACTTACGTGCGCCACAATCAGAAAAAGAAAAAATATCTTTTTTTCCTGAATTATCAAAAAAAATTGAATCTGTTAATTACATTTCAATTAAAGGATATGGTGATTCGATTAACTTAAGTCGTAAAAATGATGTTTGGGGAATTGATGAATTTGATTTTTATCCTGCACTACCTGATAAAGTAAAAAGTGCTGTACTTGGAGCAGCTGATCTTAAGATTAATGCACCAAAAACAGCTTTGCCTAGACTCTATCATCGACTTGGCGTGGAAGGACCAAACGTGCCCGACACTGATTCGCTTCTCCTTACTTTAAGTGACTCCGATAAAAATATAATAATCGAGGTAGTTGTTGGTAAACCAAGGCTTAGCAGCTCGGCAGAAAATATCTCTGGTCTTTATGTGCGCAGGCCAAAAGATGAAAAATCGTATCTAGTAGATGGGGTATTAGATATATCGGCTACAAAGACAGATTGGATAAACCGTAATCTCTTTGATATCCCAATAGAAGTAGTCAAGTTAGTCAATGTTACCCATGCCGACGGTGATGAATTTGAATTATATAAAAGTGAAAAAGGACAGGAAAGATTTGAAATGAAAAATTTGCCTATAGGCAAAGAACTTGCATCAGAATTAATTGTGAATAGATTTGGTACTATTCTTCAAGATTTACAAATTAGTGGTGCAAGGTCACAAAAAGATTTTATGGTATCAAATGCCATGGGGAGTGATGCAAATGAAACTACTAAGATTAAAATAGAAACCTTTGAAGGTATTGTTGCAAATGTTACTGCTTTTAAACACGAGGGTTTACATTTTGCATCTTTCGAGTTTCTATATAATGAGCAAATAGTAGCTACTGAAAATCAAAAAGGTGATGAAAATGCTAATAATGCTGATATCCAGACATATGTAGATAAGCTGAATTATGACACCGCCGGCTGGTGGTTTGAAATACCAGAATTCAAATATGACATAATAAAAAGACGTTCGAACACAATTACTCGCGATATTCAAAATATTCTACCTCTCAAAGAAAAAACTCAATAGTTTAGTAATTTCTAGGAAATTTAATAAATTTATTTAAATATCTTGGATTGATATATTTATTCTATTTTAACTTGTTCAAGTTAGATATTATTTACTCCTAATACGGTATAATTTCAAAAATTAAAAGCGGCTAAACTAATGGCAAAAAAAGAAAAACAAAATCCGGCAGCAAATTCTGGGCTGAGCTTTCAAGAACTAATTTTTGAGCTACAAAAATACTGGGCAGATCAGGAATGTGTCATTGTTCAACCTTACGATATAGAGATGGGTGCTGGAACATTTCATCCCGCTACCTTTCTTCGGGCTATCGGTCCAGAACCATGGCGTACGGCTTATGCCCAAGCCTCTCGAAGGCCTACTGATGGAAGATTTGGAGATAACCCAAATAGGTTACAACATTATTACCAATTTCAAGTCATCCTAAAGCCATCGCCAGATAACATTCAAGATCTTTATCTTTCTTCGCTTGAGAGTATAGGAATTGACGCAACGACTCATGATATTCGCTTTGTTGAAGATAACTGGGAATCTCCTACACTTGGAGCCTGGGGCCTTGGATGGGAGGTATGGCTAGACGGCATGGAGATAAGTCAATTTACATATTTTCAGCAAATTGGTGGACTTGACTGTAAACCTGTTACAGGCGAATTAACATATGGGTTGGAACGAATTGCAATGTGCTTACAAAACTGTAGTAATTTATTTGACCTTACTTGGGCACAAACAAAAGATAACAAAGTAAGTTATGGTGATATTTATCATCAAAATGAAGTTGAAATGTCGCATTATAATTTTGATTTAGCTGATATAGATGCTTTATTTAATTGGTTTGACTTTTGTGAAAAAGAATCAAAAAAATTAGTCAAAGAAGGACTGTCGATTCCTGCGTATGAAATGACTATGAAGGCATCGCATACATT
>NZJM01000031.1 GCA_002692205.1 Legionellales bacterium
CCTTTGACTAATTCTGGAATACCTACAGCGGCAACTAAAATATCTGCAGACAGGCAAACTTCTTTTAGATTTTTAGTACGTGAGTGACATACGGTGACTGTACAATTTTCTCTAAGCAATAATTGAGCTATTGGCTTGCCAACCAAATTTGATCTTCCAACGACGACGGCATGAAGTCCTGATAGATCGCCGAGAGTTTCTTTAATGAGAAGTGCTGATCCCTGTGGTGTACAAGGTACCATACCCCTTAAGCCACTTGCTAAATATCCAGCATTAACAGGGTGTAACCCATCCACATCTTTTGATGGTAAGATAGTTTCAATAATTCTTTAGCTTTTTTTTGAATTGTTTTTGAAGTTATATTTTTTTCTTCTAACATTGTAAGTAATTTTTTTGATTCTATTTCGTAATTTGTTAACAGACTTGCAGCTTTTGAAAGCCGATCTTTATCAGCTTTATTTATAATGTCTGTTTTTGAGACTTTGTTTATATCCTCTTCACTCATAGAAGCTCCACCTGATGACGAGAATGTACTTTGACTTGTTAGCAGAAATACTAATATCGATAGTGTTTTTAAATTCATTTTTACTCCTTCAATTTATTTAATTTTTCTATATGATAACGATTCTCATTTAGGAATGAAAGCGTTTTTATAGAGAATCCTTAGAAAGAGTAGAAAAATAACTAACTTGAGATTTTTTTATTTAAATGAGGAAGCGAGGATTTATCTCCCGCTTTCATATATTTTTTCTCGCCATCAGAAGCCGTTACATTCTCATACACACCATCATCGCGTTTTACTAATTTTGTAAAACCAACTTCCTTTAGCTGTGAATTACTAGTTGGAATACTTATAGAAGGAGGACTAATTTTTATATCAACAGGGGTTAACGCATCTGTGTCACCCAGCGAGATTTGCGCAACAAAACATACTTCTCCCCAGGTTTTTAATTTGGTGTTGACATCATGGCTGACCTCTATGGTTTTACCATTTTTTCTACAAAAATAATCATAATTCGGCATAATTTTTTACAATTTCCTTTTCATCGTATCATTCCCATTCTAACTCAGTATATGTTTTTGATACATTAGTTGAGTGCTGATAATCATGTAATAGCCATTTTAATTTATTTTCTTTATCTATATGCTCCACTGCTTCATTTATAAATTTTCCTTCGGCAATAGCTTCACGAGTTTTATTTAATAGTATTTTAAAATATTCCTCTTGTTGCTTCAAAGCTACCTCCAATGAAGATGCAACTTTGCCATGACCCGGGATTACGAGCTTTGTATCTAATGTTTTTAATTTCTCTATGGTTTTTAACCAGCCTTTTAAGCTACCTGTTAATGATGGAATTCGTTCTCTAAATATTAAATCTCCCGCCCATAGTGTTTTTGTTTTCTCATCGATTACTACAATATCATTATGACTATGCGATGTAGGGAATGGTATTAGAGTTAAAATACGATTTCCTAACTCCAATTTAGTCGATTTTTCGATTAGAATATTTGGGCTAATGATATCTGATTCTTCTGCATCTTTACTCAAATTCTTCTTGAATTGACTCAGAAAGAATTTTTTATTTTGATTAATTGCATCTCGAAGGTTTTTATGGCCAACAAAGTCTGGGTTTTCTTCCGCAAATGATTTGTTTCCTAAAATATGATCATAGTGAATATGAGTGTTGATAACATAACATATTGGTTTTTTTGTTATTTTACGTATACTTTTTTTAAGTTTTCTTCCGATGTTAATTGACCCCCCAGTATCAATAACTGCTACACAAGTGTCACCAACTATAAATCCAATATTGGCAATATCATCATTTTTTTCAGCCTCAATTGAAGCATGCTTGCCAATGTGAACATAATTTTTCTCAGCAATTTCAATTAAATTAAAGTCTGAACTTATTTCAGATGCGAAAGCTATAGACGATATAGTTAATATTACTAGACAAGCAATAGAAAAGTCTTTCCTCATAGTAGCCATTAAATTTTTATCCAAAATTAATTTCAAAAACATACCTAGTAATTAGTAACCATTACTTTCAATTCTAACCATAACGAATTGATATATATAATACAAATATTCTTCTTGAAATTATTGAAATTAAGACTAATGTATTAAACAGAAAAATTACTTTTTTATAGAAACAGTTCACCCTTTAGTTTCACTACTGTACAAATGAAAAAATAGGAGGATAAAGTCAGCATTAAGCATTCCAAATACTTTCATTCATATATATTTCCAAATTGTTTGGAGAGGAGATGCAATGTTTGAACAAGATAAAGAAATTGTAGAGTCTTTGTTGGATAATAATAAAAATTTCAGAAGACTATATAATAAACACTGTCAGTTGAAGAGCAAAGTAAAGGAGGCAAACGAGGGTAATATTATCATTGATAACTTATTTCTAGATGGTCTTAAAAAAGAAAAACTACAAATAAAAGATCGCTTGTCAATAATTATAGAGGATTATAGGCATAGCCATACATAACATTTCGCAAGCTAGAGTAAATTAAAGGCCCTGACGAACAGGGCTTTTTTATTGAACCAATAAAATCCCAATTACTAACAACATGCTTGCTAAGATTGTGCGCATAATATTATCTGGTATCAGTCCTCCTACATGACTTCCTAGATATATGCCAGGTAATGAACCGACGATTAAACTAAAAAGTAGGACATAATCAACAGTTCCTAAGTTTGCATGTCCAATTCCTGCTATTGCAGTTATAGGGATAGCATGCGCTAGGTCTGTTCCGACTATTTCAATAGTTTTGTATTTTGGGTATAAGAAGAAAAGAAAGGCTGCCCCGATTACGCCAGCACCGACAGATGAGAATGTTACTAATGTTCCAATTAGAATACCGGCAAAAATAGTAAAAGCGTCAGTATATTTGCTATGCAATACTTTCATAAATGCAAAATGTTGGTCTTTACTTAATTTTTGCCATTGACTACGAAAAATTAAAAAAATTGCGGTTAATATCATCGCAAAACTTAGTGTATTCAATATCAACCCATCATAATTAATTCCTGAATTATTAAGTTGTTTAATAATAAAGAGTGATATGAGTGAAGCAGGAATACTTCCAATGCACAACAGACTAACAACTTTCCATTTTATATTGCTTTGTTTTTGATGTGCAAATACACCTACTGATTTTGTTATTGCGGCATACAATAAGTCTGTCCCAACGGCAACAGCTGGCTGAATATTGAATCCTAGTACAAGGATTGGAGTCATTAGAGAGCCTCCACCCACACCAGTCATACCAATAACAAAACCAACAGAGAAACCCGCTGCTATTTTGAATAGAAATTCTATAGTGAATATAAATTCCATTTATTTTTATCGATTTATACTAGATAAAATCCAAATTATTATGTGTATCAAGCATATCTTCCACTATTTCTTTTTCACTTATTTTTTTAGATTACCAGAGTGTAGGCCACATTCTTTCTGTGTCGCATCTTCCCACCACCAACGACCTTCGCGTTCATGCTGATTTGGTAAAACTGGGCGAGTACAAGGCTCACAACCTATACTTATAAAACCTTTATCATGTAAGCTATTAAAGGGCACGTCATTGCTTCTTATATATTCCCATACTTGTGTTGATGACCAATTTGAAAGTGGGTTAAACTTTACTAATTGATTTTTTTCTGTTGAAAAAGCTCCGTCATTTTCAACAACAGGAACACTAACTCTTGTTCCTGGACTTTGATCTTTACGTTGACCTGTAATCCAAGCATCTAGAGTACTAAGCTTTCTTCTTAATGGCACAACTTTACGAACTCCACAGCACTCCTTATGACCATCTTTATAGAAACTATAC
This sequence comes from Legionellales bacterium, assembly GCA_002692205.1. Classification (GTDB taxonomy): domain Bacteria; phylum Pseudomonadota; class Gammaproteobacteria; order Eutrophobiales; family Eutrophobiaceae; genus UBA11869. The sequence goes on from NZJM01000031.1 coordinate 3,844, forward strand.
AATCCTTTTTTAGCAACAAATTCTTGTAGAGATTCGGTGTCTGGAGAAAGCACATCAATTTCAATATTATAGTGTTCTCGTACTTGTTCGATGAAACGGTAGGTTTCTGAGTGCAAACGTCCAGTGTCCAGAGAAAATACTTTGACATCTTTTTTTATTTTTTTAGCGATGTCTACGAGAATTACATCTTCAGCACCACTAAAGGAAATGGAGATATTATCAAAATTTTCAAGGGCCAATTTTATAATTTTCTCGGGAGCTTCATTATCGTATTCATTTGCTAATTCTTCTACATTAAATTCTATTTTACTCATGGTGTTATTTACTCAAGTTGATATATTTTTGTTTTATAGTTTTAATTAGGGTCGAGGATTTTATCAGAAAGTGTTGCTCTGCGAGCGACTTTTTGTCGAAATTACTGTGTTATAGGCATAAATATGCCGAAATATACTAATGCGGTCTGCTTTGTATCAAGTTCTTGAGGTTACATTAAGCTAAGGCTAAGACTATTATCTGCGACATATTTTGCTGGTATGAAGGTTCCATGTGAAGATAGATCGGTGAGATACAGCATGTTAGTTTCAGCACCCTCAATTACGACATGCATACGTGATATATCTCGTAAATTTTGACTCATAACAATATCGCTATCACTTCCTCGTCCGATTACATTTTTGCCACTTTTTAATTTATGGTATCTGCCTGATTCATCAACAAACTTTATACTTGATTCTTCACCTACAATTGAACATTGATGATTTGATAATAGAAGAGCAATCTTATCACCAGCATTAATATGAATAGCTATATTTTCACCTTTAGAGAGCCTCTCCATTTCTTGTTCCTTAGAAAAACTCTTTGTTATGTTTTGTTTTGCATTCTTACTATGAGATATGGACGATTTTAGTATTTCTTTTTTCTTTTCAGCATAAAACTCCTGTAGAACTTCTTGTATAGATGAAAGATATTGCAAATATTTAACCATAGCAATATGTCTAAACTCATTTAGTTCATCGTCACCATTATGAAGAGCACTTATTATTGTTCGCCAGCCATGTTCTTCTGAGAATGTATTTATATCTATTTCGCGCAGCGAACGATTAATACTGCCAGGTTGTGATATCGATGCCGATAGTATCGAAACCAATTCTTTTTCAATAACCTTTATTTTTTTGTATTCTTTTTTTAATTCACCAAGAGTTAGTTTCATTGCTCTTTTGAACTTTGCTACAGGCAATGACGTTCGTCCTACTAAACTAAATTCGAACTCAGCTAGAGAGCTAAATTTGTAGGTTTGTTCACCAATGGCAAATTGCATTGGTTTTGATAAAATATTTGTTAACATATTGATAAGAATTATAGTTCAGAGTACATATCATGAGTAATGAAAGCTTGTGAAATTGCTCACATTAATTACTATAACCTTGTGAAATAGTTCACATTTCTAGCTCTATCTGTGAAGTAGTTCACAATTATTTGAAATTAGTTTTTAGAGCAGTAAAGGAATAAAAATCATGTTCAAAACAATTATTGATTCCAATGTACTTTTAAATCAATTGGAAGATGATGATCTGGTAATTTTCGATGTTCGATATGATCTAATGGATAAGGTAGCGGGAAGAAAAGCATATCTCCAGTCGCACATTCCTAGCGCTATTTATGTTGACCTAAGCTTGGATTTGAGTAGATCCCCTTCAACAAATTTGTCAAGACACCCTTTGCCTGACAATGAAACCATGAATACATTATTTTCTGAGCTTGGGGTTAACAGAAATAAACAGGTGATTGTTTATGACGATGCATTTGGTTCAATTGCTGCTCGACTATGGTGGATGTTAAATCATATGGGTCACGAGAATGTGGCGGTGCTTGATGGAGGTTGGAGTCAATGGATTAATTTAGGAGGGCCTGTATGTTCAAAAGATGAAAAACCTAAGCTGACTAAATTTAACAATACATCATTAAATAACGATGTCGTAAATATACACCAAGTAAGTAATTTTAATTTAATTATTGATTCAAGAGAGCCATCTAGATATTCGGGAGAGCTAGAACCAATTGACAAAAGAGCTGGTCATATTCCAAATGCAATCAATAGATTTTGGAAAAATAATTTGAGTACGACAGGGTGTTTTAAAGAGCAGAATATACTTTTGCAAGAGTTTAAAGAACTTTTTGGTGAAGTTCCGTCCGAGGATGTTGTATTTTATTGTGGCTCTGGTGTAACGGCATGCCATAATTTATTAGCCACTGTTCATGCTGGATTCAATCCATCAAGATTATATGCTGGCTCATGGAGCGAGTGGAGTGCTACACCAGGGCGTGGTATCGAAACATCAAATTAATTTTTCTAGACTAAAAAACCATGACTCATTCATCAAAAATTAGATAAAGATATTGTGATTTCTATCGACATAGATAATCATTCAGTCCCGTATAATTGATTTAAAATGGAATGGAACACATAATTTAGTTGTATTTAATTATTTTTTGGGATTCCTTATGGAAAATGTATTTAAAGAAGCTTTAAAGATAGCAGCACTTTTGCTTATGAGTGCTAGCTTTATTCATGCAGGCCAAAATGATTCTGTCGATATGCAGACAATTGATTATGTCGATGATGAAGATGACGCGAATACTTCTTTAGTAGAGGATATTGCTGCTGGCGAAAAAAATGGGGAATTAAAACTACAGACTGATGAAAGCATTGCGCAACCAGTTGATGTAATACTCGTGCTTGATAACTCGGGTAGTATGAAAAAAAATGATCCCGAATTTTTAGTTGGAAATGCAATAAAAGAGTTTATCAGTCAAGCAAGTGAAAATACGCGAGTTGGGATTATTATTTTTGCTGAAACAGCAGATCTCAAAGTTTCTTTATCAGCATCATCTTACGCAAATCACGAAGAAGCTTTAAATAGCATCAAAGAAATAAACTATAAAGGTCAATACACGGATTTTCCGGCTGCTATAGAACGAGCGATTTATGAGCTTAAAGAGACCGCACGCGAAGATGCTCAAAAATCGATCATTTTTATGACAGATGGCATAGTAGATACAGGAGATGCCGGTCGTGATTTAGAGAAGTCTAGATGGATGCGTCAAGAATTGGCTGCTGACGCTGCTGACAATGAAATAAAAGTATTCGGAATAGCTTTTACGGAATCAGCTGATTTCCAATTAATCCAGTCAATTTCTCAACAAACATCTGGGGAGTATTTTCGCGCATTAACCGCTACGGATTTACAAAATGTTTTTGTAGAAATTGAGAATATTATAAATGAAGCAGCTGATTCATTAGTCGTTTTAGAATCAGATGAGATTTTAGTATCGACCGATATTCAGCCTGATGTATCACAAGTTATTTTAGATAATGCAGAAATGGATAACGTTGCTGATACAATAAGACCCAGAATTGAAGCTGTTGAGAAAGCTTTATATGATTTAGAGGGGCCAGCTTTACTTTCATCTAGTTCGCTATTAGCAATAATATTATTATTCCTTGTTATGACTTTATTGTTTTTATTTTTACAAAGAAAACGGTTATTGAAAGTCGATAAAAATGATTTTGTTCAAGAAGCCTACATAAATGATCCTGAAGGAAAAACTAATAAGCAGGCACACATTCTTGATGAAAGACCTAAAATGATTGGTCGTGTTGCTGGAAAGGATACAGATCACATGGATTATATTGTTGTTAATGAATCAACTATTAGTCGTCGACATGCTCTAATAGAATATAAAGACTATTCATTCTGGATCATTGATCAAGGAAGCAGCAATGGAACCTTTATAAATAATGAAAAAATTAATAATGAAGTTAGATTGAAACATGGTGATAAAATAAGACTTCATAATTATGAGTTTGATTTCATTGTTCCTGAGATGGATGAAAACGATGAAACAATTGTATATACCCCAGGAATGAAGCCACTTGTTGATGATGACGGTAATAAATTGGTTTCTGAAGAAATAACATACGGTCTAGAGGAGATCGCAAATAACCCCATTAAATCAAAGGCTACCCAAGTAAGTAATGCATCTGATATATCGAATGATGAAGAGGTTACAGTAATTCATAATACAAGTCACGAAGGCGTCACTGACCTAGATTTGGATAATGATGCAGCTAGTCTGATTAATAAGGATATTGATGAAGAAAATATAGATGACGATGACGATGATGATGATGATGATACAACCGTGATTAGTACAATCAATAATTAAAATATACTCTAAATTTTTTTCAAAAATATTTGGTAGGTATCGCAAACTACCATCAAAAACAATAAGACCTTACCAATGAAGAAAGAATACCCTAGACTTTTAAAAATCATTTCTGATGGAAATTTTCATTCAGGTGAAACGCTAGCGGTTAAATTAGGTGTTTCTAGGGCTGCAATATGGAAATCGATCAAATCACTTCAAAAAAATGGTTTAGAAGTTTCTGCAATTCCAGGAAAGGGTTATTGCTTAGATAATAAATTTGAACCGCTATTAGCTAATGAAATACAGAGCATGATATCTAGAAGAGCCCAAAAATGCTGCAAGGATATCAATGTTGTATTAGAAATAAAATCAACAAACTCATATTTTCTTGATCAATTAAATCAAAAAAAATCAATTCATGGTTCCGTTTTGCTTGCTGAATACCAATCAGACGGAAGGGGTCGTAGAAACAAAAAATGGTTATCACCCATTACTAGTGGTATTTGTTTCTCCTTAGGGTGGCGTTTTGAAGTAATGCCAATAAATTTGGGGTTATTATCCTTATATATGGGTCTTGCAATAGCGCGAGCTTTGAAGTCTTTAGGGCTTAAAGGAATTGGTTTGAAGTGGCCCAATGATGTTATTGTAATGAATCATAAAATAGGCGGAATATTACTCGATATTCGAGGTGAAAGCGCCGGACCTTTAGATGTTGTAATTGGTGTTGGGGTCAATTATAAATTACCAAAAAAAGAAATAGTTAATATTGATCAATCTATAATTGATATATCTAATGCTTCGAAGAAATATTTATCAAGAAACATGATAGCCGCTAATTTAATATCTAATATTTTTGAGATACTTAATGATTTGGTAATTGGTAGCAATTCAAATTTAATAAAAGAATGGCGAGAATATGATTGTTTTTTTGATCAAGAAGCTAAATTAATATTAGCTAACGAGGAAATAACGGGAACATTGAAAGGAATAAACGATCAAGGTGCATTATTAATATCAGTAAATGGCAGGCTATTGAGTTATAATTCAGGCGAAGTTAGTTTAAGAATATAAATATGAAACTCTTATTAGATATAGGTAATTCATCGGTCAATTGGGCTAGTGAAAAAAAATCAAAATTTTTATCACAAGGCTCGTTTATATATGATAAAGAGAATGTTGAAGGCAGTTTAAAAAATAATTTATCGCTTACAAAAGAGACCTCAAAAATACTATTATCCAATGTTGCTGGATTAGAAGTCTATAATTCTCTAAATTGCTGGATAAAAAAACACGGGGATATTGAGTTATGGCAATCATCTGTAGATGAGAAATTCAAGGGCCTAAGCACAAGCTATACTGAATCTAAACAGATAGGAATTGATCGCTGGCTAGCAATGGTAGCAAGCTGGGATAAGTATCACTCATCATTATGCGTAGTAAATTGCGGTACCGCACTCACCATTGATCTAGTTGATATACATGGGCATCATTTGGGCGGATATATTATGCCAGGTGCTGAATTGATGCATAAAGCTTTAATGAGAAATACCGATAAAATCAATGTTAGTATGACGAATATAGCATCACTAGATTATGCCTCAAATACACAGGCGGCAGTAAATAATGGTGTTTTTTTAGCTTTAGTATCTGCCATTGAGCGCATTGTTAATAAATTTTCAGTTGAATCAGGTGTCATGCCAAAATGTATTATTTCGGGAGGCAATGCTGAATTGATCGAACCATTACTCGAGTATCAATTTGAGTTCGAACCTAATCTTGTTTTGCGTGGTCTTTTAATCGCTCATAATACTTCAATATAGATTAGCTATTTACCTTTAATTTTTCGTATAATCTTTTAGATATCATACATAGTAATAAAACAAGGGATGGTGATTTGCCCCGATAGTTAAATGGTATAACCGATGATTTGTAATCATCTATTGGGGGTTCGATTCCCTCTCGGGGCTCCACTTTAGTTTATGAGGATTTATGGGATTTTATTTTATCGACTAAAAAAATATATTATATGCAAATAGTCAGGAACATTTTATTAGTTTTTCTTCTAACCGTCACGTTGGGTAGTAACTCCTATTCGCAAGTTACATATAGTGAAATTCAATTACTTATAGATAATGAAAAATATAAAGATGCACTCGATTTAACTGAAGACCATCTTTCTCGCAATAAATCTGATGTTAAATTTCAATTTTTAAAGGGCCTGATTTTAACGAAGCTAGGTAGATATGATGATGCGGAGAAAATATATTATAGAATAGCTGAACAAAATCCAAATTTACCCGAGCCTTTAAATAACTTAGCGGTAATTTATGCAATTCAGGGTAAATATTCACAAGCACAAGACGTACTTAAAAAAGCATTGAGTTCTAATAAAAATTACGAAACTGCCTATAATAATCTTAGCGATATTTATGCTAAAGCTGCTAGTCATGCGTATAACCAAGCATTAGGTTTAGAGAAGGGTAAGGCGGATAGTAAAGAGAAATTATTGATTCTTAGTGAACTAAATTTACCTGAATCTGAGATTATTGAATCGTTGAGTAGCGAAAATTTAGAGCTTAAAAGCGTATTAAAGGATATAGAAAAAGCGCTTAATGAAAATAAGTTAGCTATGAAAATTAAAAATCAACAACTAGCTAAACTCGGCGAAACTCAGAGATCAATTCAAAAATTAATGCAAGAAAAATTAGAACTTAATATGACTATAAAAGAGCTTAAGGGTTCTTTGGATGAAGTTATGTACTCACTCACACTTAAAGATGAACAATTAGCTAAGCTTGAAAAAACAGAAAAAGCTCTTGCATCACTATCCAATACAAATAAAGATCTTAAAGATAGACTATTGAGAACTGAAGAATCACTGGGACAATTAAATAGCTCACTAGTACTTAAAGATGAACAATTAGCTAAGCTTGATCAAGGGTTTAATGCGACGGTTACAAATGCGTTAAAAAAAGAAAATAATAATCTAAAAGATAAAGTAAAAGAGAGAGAAATATTGCTTGATGAGCTTAAAAAGTCAGTCGCTGCAAAAGAAGAAAATGAAAATACTAATAAATTGAGTGAACAGAAAAAAGCCATTGAATTAGCTATAAACCAATGGGCGAGCGCTTGGTCTTCAAAAGATGTAGAGGGTTACATCTCAAGTTATGCAGATGATTTTAAGCCTTCAAGAGGGTTAAGTAAAAATAAATGGGAAAAACAAAGGCGTGAACGTCTTGCAAACCCAGCTTTTATCAAGATAACATTAGTTAATCTGAATATTGAAATTAACGATAACGGTTTTGCAAAAATAAGATTTAAGCAGGAATATAAATCAGACACATACAGTGATGAAGTTGAAAAAGAGATAACAGTTATGATGTTTAAGGATAAATGGTTGATTACACGTGAGAGAGTACGTTAATGAGCATAAGATACAAAATTATAGCCTCAATATTATTTCTTCAGTCAAATATTTTATCAGCTGAAGGCAATTCTAGTGGAGAAATATCTTTATCTGAGGCAGAAATATCAATATATTCAGAAAAAGCATTAATTCAGGCGGTTGAGTATGTCAGAAATAATGAAATAAATAAGGCTATTGAGGAATTAAATCAATTACTAAAAACAAACCCCAGCTTTAATGCAGCTCAACTTATGTATGCGGACTTAATGCTATCTCGATCAAAAGCAATAACTGATTTTGGTAATATAACAAGCGCCCCTTTTAATCATATCGATTCATTGCTAACTGAAGTAAAAGCAAGATGGGATTTTCATAAAAACTCGGTTGATAAAAATAAAATACCGTCATCTTTAATAAAATTAGCTAATACACAAAGCCATGTAATCGTTGTCGATGCTCAATCCTCTCGATTGTTTTTATTTGAAAATGATAATGGTGTTCCTAAATTAAAAAGTGATTTTTATGTCACTATTGGTAAAAATGGTACAGGTAAATATACCGAAGGCGATCAGAAAACACCCATTGGGGTTTACTTTGTAACTGGTTTTATTCCATCTGAAGATTTGCCCGATCTTTATGGCGATGGTGCATTTCCGATTAACTACCCCAATGCCTGGGATCAAAGACATAATCGAACAGGATATGGAATATGGCTTCATGGCACTCCAAGTAAAGTTTATAGCCGTGCACCGAAAGATAGCAATGGATGTGTCATTGTTAGCAATAATGATTTGAATACATTAGCTGACTTTATAGATGAAGGAAAAACGCCAGTGATTATTGCTAATTCTATAAATTGGATAAATAAGAAAGAATGGAAAAAAAGAAATGACAATTATAATTTATTTGTCGAACAGTGGCGTCGAGACTGGGAAACGCGTAATGTAAAATTATACTTACGTCATTATTCAAAAGAATATACAGGCCTGGGTAAAAATTATGATTCATGGGTCCAATATAAAAGTAGAGTTATACCTACAAAAAAATTTATTAAAGTAGACCTATCAAATAAAAGTGTTTTTCTCTATCCAGATATTCCTGATTTAATGGTCGTTACTTTTTTACAAGATTATAGTAGTGATACTTTTCGTAGAAAATTTGTAAAAAGGCAATACTGGAGAATGGAGGAAGATGGAAAGTGGCGTATTATATATGAGGGCACCGCATCCTAGTGATTTTTATTCGGGGTCGTAATCATACTCTTGTGTTGCACTGCCATCATTCTCAACGATATTTTTACGTAGCCAACCCACTAAATCACGCCAAATATTACCAATTTCTTCTTTTGTAGGCATAATTCCGGCATATGGAAGCTCCACGGTAATTATAGGAATTTGACGTTGTACACCCGCAAAGTTTCCGAGAGAACCTGGGTACGTACCAAGATAGCTTAGGTAAAGACTACCTAATTTATCAGGCGCATTTCTGGGACCATCGTGATCAATTACTCCGTATGGCGCGTGTATAGCTAGAATTACATCAGGCTGAAAAGTATTTATATGGCCAACTAACCAGTTTGATTCCGGCTCACTCAGCGCCTCTGGACCTGGATAATATCTCGGATCTTTCCCTTTTTCTTCTATCCAATATTTTATTGCCGTATTCTCCCAGTTCTGTGAATCTGGCATTGGAAAATTGCGGTTTAAATCAACATTATTTTCATTCATTCGTTGCGATTTTTTTCTCAATAAACCATCTGGATTTAGTAATGGAACAATATTCCAATGAAATAGACCGCTATGATGTTGATTGAGTATTTTCAGCCATTTGAAAACTATACTTACCGATGAATACTCATCACCATGAATACCACCTATTAGTAATACCTTACCCAGAGGGAGACGATTTTCTAATGGCGGATATTCCTTAATTAAAATTACATCATCTTTAACTGTCCATCCATCAGTTACAGATAATTTAATATCCAAACAATCATTAATACTGACACTTCCTAGTTTAGAGCCTATCCTTTTACATTGGTCATTAACCGGGCTCATCTCATCTCCTGCTATCAATTGCGATGACAAGAAGAATGAAACTAGGAAAGTTTTTAATAAAAGAACCATTTTGTTATTCATAATAGTTAAAAAATAATCCAATAAATATTACTAGTCCAAATAAATTATTATTTAAGAATGCTTTCATACAATTATTTCTTTTTCTATTCTTTATTAAATATAATTGATATATAAATAAGCATGCTCCAATTACTAAGCCAATATAGTACTCGAAACCTAGGGAAGCTTGCCTTCCAAATATAGCTAGCGCAATAATAACAAGCCCTTGAATTATACCAATAATTATACGATCAGCATCGTCGAATAAAATAGCAGTCGATTTAATACCAATTTTCAGATCGTCGTCACGATCTATCATTGCGTAAATAGTATCATACGCAACCGTCCAAAGTATATTAGCAATGAATAGCAACCATGCTATCCGTGGTATAGAGTTGGAGGTTGCAGCAAAAGCCATAGGAATTGACCAACTAAATGCTATTCCTAAAAAAAATTGAGGAATATATGTATAACGTTTAAGAAAGGGGTAAGCACTCGCTAGAATAATTGCTATGAACGCAAGCTGAATCGTTAACTTATTTGTTGTTAAGACTAATAAGAACGATAAAGAAACTAAGATGCAAGCAAAAATAAATGCATCAATTGAAGATAGTTTATTCGCTGCTAAAGGCCTATTCTTTGTACGTGCAACAAATTTATCAAGATCTTTATCAATAATATCATTCAAAATACATCCAGCTGAGCGCATTAAGATAACACCTAGAATAAATACTATCAGAATACGATTATCAGGAAATCCTTCTGCAGCTATCCATAATCCCCAAAGAGTAGGCCATAGTAATAAAAAAATACCAATAGGACGATTTAGTCTTATTAATAATAAATATTGCTTAAATTTTTCTAGTTTTAATTTAATTATTTTTAGGTTCATAATTATGTATGTTTTTAATATATAGAAATAAACTTCTATGTTCCCATAAGTGCTGGGAGAAAAATTTCAATAACAAGTAAAGGTTTACTATTTATATAGAATATCGATTGTCTGGCGAATAGGCTATAGGGTATTTTTTCATCCAAAGTGATTTTACTATGACTTATATCCTGGAGCGAAATCTTTCCATACTTAATATTTTTACGATGGGCTTTTTTATTTTTGAATAGTACTTCTCCAAGTGGACTATGTCCCAATCTCGTAAGTTTTTGATTTTTTCTATCGAGCGTTTTTCTAGGGATAATAGTACGAGCATATACCAGTTTTTCATTATTACAGCTTAAATAAGATTCCCTCACAAAAGAATTTTCATTATTACGTAGTGATAGAACTCGCATTTCATCAGGTAATGCTTTGCACCATGATTCATTTATTAAACTTATATCAAATCTTCCTGTACATTTTTTTTGTAAAAGACGCGTTAATGAACCGCTTTCAAATATAAATTTTTTTAGGTGTTTGTTTTTGACAGCGAGTCTAACAATTTCTTTATTTTTCCAACTTATTTTCAATTACATGTTTTCCATTTTATACATTACTATATTCTTGTTTTTTTCCAAGCCATCGGTTAATTATTAGTTCTACTTTTTTTGGTTCAGTTCTAATTAATTTTATAGCTATTTTCTGAATCTTTGTTAGTAGATATGCATCTCTTTTTAGATCGGCAATACGAAGATCAGGTATTCCTGCTTGTCGTGTCCCCAAAACTTCACCAGGACCACGTAATTCAAGATCTTTTTCAGCAATTAAAAAGCCATTATTAGTAGTCCGCATTGTTTCAAGCCTTTCTTTTGCTAAGTCACTGAGTGGTGATTGATAGATTAACATGCAGTGGCTTTTCTCATTACCTCTTCCGATTCGACCACGAAGTTGGTGCAATTGAGAAAGCCCTAGTCTTTCCGCATTATCAATTATCATTAAACTAGCATTCGGAACATCTACGCCAACTTCGATTACTGTTGTTGCTACCAAAAGGTCTATTTTTTTAGTTTTAAAATCCCTCATGATTTTTTCTTTTTCATTTGGTTTCATTCGCCCATGTATTAAGCCAACATTAATTTTAGCTAGTTTTTTATTGAGCTGTTCAGCAGTTGTAATTGCGGTTTCGCATTGTAGGGACTCTGACTCATCAACTAGAGTGCATACCCAATATGCTTGACATTTTGTATCAAGTATTCTTTTCTTTATGCTTTCTATTATTTCATTCCTTTTCACATTTGCATGACTAGTAGTATTGATAGGTATCCGACCCGGAGGAAGCTCATCAATTATAGAGTGATCTAGATCAGCATATGCAGTCATAGTCAGTGTTCTTGGTATAGGAGTTGCGGTCATTATTAATTGATGTGGATATACATCAAAAGATTGTCCTTTTTCAATTAATGCAAGTCTTTGATGCACTCCAAATCGATGTTGCTCGTCGATAATAACTAGGCCTAAGTTGGAAAAAATGACACTTTCTTGAAATAAAGCATGGGTTCCTATCACAACAATGGGATTATTATTTTTTAGTTTTTCTTGAATGATTTCTTTCAATGATTTCTTTAACTTACCTGTTAAAAGAACTACATCTATATTTAATTTCTCGAACCAGGCATAAAAATTTTTATAATGTTGTTCAGCAAGAATCTCAGTTGGAACCATAATTGCTACTTGATAATTATTTTCGATTGTTTGTAGTGTAGCTAGAGCTGCTATTACTGTTTTACCTGAACCAACATCTCCTTGTAAAAGTCTCAGCATCGCAGAACTTTTATTTAAATCGGATGCTATAGTTTTAGATGCTTTTTTTTGAGCATTAGTTAATTTAAAAGGTAATTTTTCTATGAACTGGGGTATGAGATTTTTACTTATTTCTATAATAGGCGATTTCTCTTTTTTAATTTCATTGCGAAGCTCTAGAAGGCTCAGTTGATGCGCAAGAAGCTCCTCTATTATTAACCTTTTTTGTGCAGGGTGAATTTCCCTAATAAGACTTTTGATATCTGCTGTGATAGACGGGCAGTGAACATGCTCAAGCGCATCAGTCAATGTTGGTAGATTTTCTTGTAATAGCACTTCATCAGGCAGTAGTTCAATAATATTTTTTCTATGATTTTTTAAGACATCCAGTGCTTGCTGAATTAATTTTCGTATTCGCGGCTGTTGCAAACCCTCAGTACTCGGATAGACTGCTGTTAATTTTTTTTCCAATTCAATATCATCGTTACTTTGAATTAGACGATATTCAGGGTGTACTATTTCCAAAGAACTCGATCCTTTTCTAACCTTCCCATAACAACGTAAGATCTGACCTCTTTGTAATTTATTTTGTTGTGATTTGGAAAAATAAAAAAAACGTAAAATAATTGCACCAGTACCATCGCTGATGCGGCATAGTAGCGACCTACGTCTCCCGTAACGAACTTGAGTTAGTTCGATTTCACCCTGCAAGTACGCATCAGCACCTGCTTTTAATTCGCCAAGAGGAATTAAACGTGTTCTATCGATATAACGGTAGGGCAGATGAAATAATAAATCTTGTATTTTATTAATTCCAATATTATTCAATTGCTCCTGTGATCGAGGACCGATTCCGTTCAGAGATGTTATTGGATCTGATAAAATTAATTGTTTTTTTATTATCAAAGTAAAATCATGCTTAGAATATTTTTATATTATCATTATTGCATCCATTTCAACCATTGCATTTTTAGGTAAGCTTGAAACGCCAATAACCGCACGAGCTGGATATGGTTCCTTAAAATACTCGGTCATAACTTTATTAACTAATGGAAAATCGGACAAATCAATAAGAAAAATATTTAATTTACTTACATCTGATAAAGTTCCCCCTGCAGCTTTCGCAACAGCAGAAAGATTCATAAAAACCTGTGAAATTTGTTTTTCTATGTCACCTTTAACCATTTCCATTGTTTCCGGTATTAGCGGTATTTGCCCAGACATGTATACAGTATTTCCTATTTTTACAGCTTGCGAATATGTTCCTATTGCTTTAGGCGCATCATTAGTAAAGATTATTTCCTTTTGCATTATTATCTCCTTATATCTCCTTTGATATAATGATAGTCAATTTCTATCTATTTGCGAGACACTTTTTATTAGTCTAATTTTTCTAATTACTTTTGCTAAATGAACTCTATTTTTTACTTCTATAATAAAACGTAAAGATGTTTGACGATCATCGCGTTCTTTCATTTCTACACTATTTATATTGGCATCGGCATCTGCAATAGTTGCAGCAACAGTAGCAAGCACACCTCGCTTGTTGTTTACATTCATATGAATCTGAACTTGATATTCACCTTCATTACTAGATTCCCATTCAACATTAATCCATTTTTCTTGTTGTTTTCGATATTCAGTTAAATTTTTACATATTTGCCGATGAATAACTATACCTCGACCTGCTGTAACAAACCCATGTATTGGATCTCCGGGTATTGGGCTGCAACATTTCGGAAACTTTACAACCATACCCTCAGTCCCCTTAATTGATAGCGGGATGGTATTTTTTATCGATTTTTCTTTTTCATTACTCGAGTCTATTTTTTTTGATACAACTAATTGTCTTGCGATTAGTGGTGCCATTTTATTTCCAAGACCAATATCTTTAAATAAGTCACTTTCATTGTTATTTTTATTTTCTTCGAGCAGATATTTCATGTCAGATTCATTTATATCTTGATATGTAAGAGAGAAAGGTTCGAGCTCACGGTTTAATAATCTTTTACCTAATGCTATAGCTTCACTTTGTTGTAGATTTTTTAGAAAGTGTCTTATTTGTGACCTAGCTTTAGCTGTAACAACAAAACTTAACCAAGCAGGATTAGGTCTCCCACTGCTTGCAGAAATAATTTCGACGGTTTGCCCGTTTCTCAATTGTGTACCTAAAGGTACAAGTTTTCTATTGACCCTTGCACCGACGCATTTATTACCAATATCAGTATGAATTGAATATGCAAAATCAATTGTTGTCGAACCACTAGGAAGTGCCATAATTTTCCCTTTAGGTGTAAATATGTATACTTCATCAGGAAACAAATCCTTTTTAACGTTTTCAAAAAATTCTTCTGGGTTACCAGCAGTCTTGTTCATCTCTACTATATTTCTTAACCATTCTTTAGTTCGACGCTGCGTATCATTACGTTCTTTATTAGTTTTGTTTTTATTTTTTGATATATTTTCAGTTTTATATAGCCAGTGAGCAGCAATTCCGGTTTCAGCTACATCATTCATATCTTTTGTGCGAATTTGTATTTCAATTGGGACACCATATGGACCGAACAAAGCGGTATGAAGCGACTGATAGCCATTTGTTTTCGGTATCGCAATATAATCTTTAAATTTTCCAGGCACAGGTTTGTAAAGATTATGCACTGTACCGACTGTTCTGTAACAAGTATCAACATCATCTACAATTATACGAAAGGCATAAACATCATAAACATCTGAAAAGGATAGATTTTGATCACGCATTTTTTTATATATTCCATGCAGATGTTTTTCTCTTCCAAAAATTTGTCCCGGAATTTTTTCTTGGCGCATTCGTCGTTTGAGAGCCGTACGAATTTTTGTGATAATTTCTTTACGATGCCCTCTCGCTTTATTTATTTGCTCATTGAGTATTCTATGACGAAGTGGATACAGAGTAGCGAAACCTAACTCTTCTAGTTCCAAGCGGATTGAATTAATACCAAGGCGTAAGGCAATTGGCGCATAAATTTCGAGCGTTTCTTTTGCAATACGCATACGTTTTTTTGATTCTAATGCATCGAGTGTACGCATATTGTGAAGACGATCAGCAAGCTTAACTAGAATAACTCTTATATCAGTACTCATTGCCATCAGCATTTTTTGAAAGTTACTAGCCTGAGCTTCTTCAAAACTATCAAATTTAACTTTATCTAATTTACTGACTCCATCGACCAGCTCGGCTACACCTTTACCAAATCTTTTCTTGATCTCTGTTTTTACCGTTTGAGTATCTTCAATAACATCATGGAGTATCGCAGCTGCTAATGTCTGATAATCCATTCGCATATCACCAAGAATATATGCAACTTCTAATGGATGATGTATATATGGTTCTCCACTTATACGTTTTTGTCCTTCATGCGCCTCGGCACTAAAATGATAGGCGAGTTGGACTTTATTAACCTGGTCAGGTTGAAGATAGGTACCAATTGTTTTACTCAGCTCATTAATTGTTAACATAATTTTTTTTAAAAGGCTGATTTTTCACGAGCAATTATATGATACAGCAGCAATCAGACACTTGCTGCGTCTTTCTTCAGGTAGGAAAATTTTGATTATTCAGAAAGTTGAGGCAGTTCAAAAACATCCTCAGTTAGCTCTTCTTCTGTATCTAATTGATTTATTTTATCAATATTATCAGTGTTGACTAGGTTTTCAGCGATTTCACGGAGCGCGATAACAGTTGGTTTGTCATTATCTGGCGGAACAAGAGGATCTGCGCCGAGAGCTATCTGACGTGCTCGTTTGCTTGCAAGCATGACCAATTCATAGCGGTTTATAACATTTTCTAGACAGTCTTCAACAGTTACTCTAGCCATTCAAATTCCCCAATTTATTTCTAATCATAAACGCCCATTTTTCTTCGGTCGCAATGATACCTAAATCATTCTCTTTGTGCCATTAATTCACTAATAAAATCGTCATGTAGGCTAGTTTTTTTATGAAGACCTGCCCTAGGACTAGTAATAATTTCATTTAATTTAATCACAGTCTGTTCAAATTCATCATTTACAAGAATAAAGTCAAATTCATTATAATGTGAAATTTCACTAAACGCGGCGTCCATTCTTCGTTTTATTGTCTCTACACTATCTTTTTGACGACTAATTAGTCTTTCTTTTAAGGTTTTGTAGTTGGGAGGCAGGATAAAAATCCCCATCGTGTTTATTCCCGACGCCCTAACTTTTTGGGCACCTTGCCAATCTATTTCAAGAATGATATTCGATCCCGATTTCAAAATAGATTCAATATGTCCACGAGATGTTCCATAATAATTATCAAAGACTCTCGCATACTCAAGAAAATAGTTCTCTTTAATCAAATCTTTAAATTTTTTTTCACTTACAAAAAAATAATCTTTTCCTTCTACTTCCCCTTCTCTTGATTGGCGCGTTGTATGTGATATCGAAATAGATACCCGATTGTTTATTTTTTTTAGGGCTTTCAAAAGCGATGTTTTACCAGCACCAGAGGGAGCAGCTACAACAAAGAGAATTGCGTTTTGGTTAACCATTTCGTTATTCAATATTTTGTATTTGTTCTCGCATTTGCTCAATTAGAACTTTGAGCTCAACAGATGCATTACTCGTATCTAGATGGTATGACTTTGAACCCAATGTATTTGATTCTCTATTCATTTCTTGCATAAGAAAATCAAGACGTCTTCCCATAGGCCCCTTCTGATTTGTTACTCTCATAACTTCTTCTACATGAGCAAATAGGCGATCGATTTCCTCTGCTATGTCCATTTTTTGAGAAAGCAGTAATAACTCTTGTTCGAGTCGGTCATTATCTAATTGACTCGAGAGTTCTTTTGCGCGTTGCATTAATTTTTTTCGTAAGTTCTTTTGGATTATAGGCATTTTTTTTTGTATGTTATTTATAATTTTTTTTATTTTTACACACCGCTGGGCAAGCATTTTTTTTATTTTTATTCCTTCACGTTGTCGTGTATCAACTACGATATCTAATGTACGAGTTAGTGAGTTGAGAACCGGCTTATTTATTATTTTGGGATCTAGAGTATTCTTTTCTAAGACACCGGGCCACCGCAGCAGATCTAATACATTTAATGAATCTGAATTAGATAAGTTTTGACGCGTTTTCTCTGCTGCATCAACTACTTTTTTTAAAAAATCCTGATTAATTAGAAGTGATTTATTATTAGCACCATGTTGTTCAATGCGGATATTGCAATCAATTTTTCCTCTTTTTAATTTTCGTGAAATGTATTCACGCACCTTTTCTTCAAGTGGCTTCAATTCTTCAGGTAAACGAATTGATATCTCCAAATAACGATGATTTACAGTCCGTATCTCACATGAAATTGATTTATCTTTTTTTAGGTCTTCAGTTCTGCCGTAAGCTGTCATACTATGAATCATAAAAATTCCTTATTAATATAATATTTGCTAATAGTCGTATTTCATTGCTATTGCAGGAAATACGTAGACATATTTTATCGTTATAATACATTACTTTTTGATAGGAGGCTTATATGCGCTCAGATGGACGTCTTTTCGATCAACTAAGACCAATTAATATAATAAGAGATTATACATGTTATGCAGAAGGCTCGGTATTGATTGAGTTCGGTAAAACAAAGGTTATTTGTAATGCAAGTATAGAAAATGGAGTGCCTAGCTTTTTACGTGGCCAAGATGTGGGCTGGGTGACCGCAGAATATGGAATGCTGCCACGTTCAACGGATTCGCGTATGAGGCGTGAGGCCGCACAACATAAGCAGGCAGGACGAACAATGGAAATACAAAGATTAATTGGACGTTCACTGCGTACCGCAATTGATATGAATTTATTAGGTGAAAATACAATCGTTATTGATTGTGACGTAATTCAAGCTGATGGCGGGACACGGACGGCATCAATTACAGGTGGATATGTTGCTTTATATGACGCGATTCACAAAGCTATTACGCAGGGTTTAATTAAAAAAAATCCAATTAAGGCAGCAGTAGCCTCTGTTTCTGTGGGTGTGTATAAAGGTGAGCCACTATTAGACTTAAACTATCTGGAAGATTCGACCGCTGATACAGATATGAATGTGGTTATGGATGAAAATAATAATTTTATAGAGATTCAAGGGACATCAGAGAAACGACCATTCACAGATCAAGAATTAAAAAATATGTTAGATATAGCTAAAAAAGGTATATCAGAATTATTTGAATTCCAGAAAAAAGCTTTAGGATAATAATTTTGAAAGAAGAAAACATAGTGTTAGCTACAAATAATTTAGATAAGGTTAGAGAAATAAACCAATTATTACATGACAGTACATATAGAATTATTCCACAATCTAAATTTAATGTAGTTGAGGTTGAAGAAACAGGCAGTACGTTTATAGAGAATGCTTTGATAAAAGCGCGTAATGCTGCCAAATATACGAATATTCCTGTTATTGCTGATGATTCAGGAATTGAAGTCGTTGCATTAGATGGACGCCCCGGAATCTTTTCGGCTCGTTATGCGGGAGCTGGAGCTACAGATGAGGATAACTTAAAAAAACTTATTAAAGATATAAAACAAATAAATGAAAAAAATCGCTATGCAAAGTTTATTTGCGCCATGGTGTATATAACGAATTCAGATGATCAGAAACCTATAATAGTTGAAGGAGTTTGGGAAGGATACGTTATAACAAAACCTCGTGGCACCAATGGTTTTGGTTATGATCCAATATTTTATATTCCAGAATATAAATGCACGTCAGCTGAATTAGATAACGAAGAAAAGAACAAATTAAGCCATCGCGGACAAGCATTAAGAAAATTAATCGAAAAGTTGAATAAAGTTAAATAGTATATGAAAAAAGAAATTGATGTCGAAACTGCATCAAGCATACCCATCTCACTATATATCCATATTCCTTGGTGCGTAAAGAAATGCCCCTATTGTGATTTTAATTCTCACGAAGCATCAATGTCTTTTGATGAGCAAGGCTATATTAATGCTTTAATAAATGATCTTGAAGTTGAATTACCTCATATTAGTGATAGGTTATTAACAAGTATATTTATCGGAGGTGGCACGCCAAGTTTATTTTCACCAGAATCGTTAGATATGTTACTTAGTTCAATCAGAGAATATTTAAATTTATATTCAAATATAGAAATAACTCTAGAAGTGAATCCTGGAACTGTAGAAGCCAAGAAATTTTTTGAATATAAAGAAGTAGGTATAAATCGTCTATCTATTGGAATACAAAGTTTTGATGATAAATCTTTGAAATTATTAGGTAGGATTCATGATGCTGATGAAGCAAAGGAAGCAATTTTAATTTGCAAAGAAGCAGGATTCGGGAATTTTAATTTAGATATTATGTATGGTTTGC
The DNA here is from genome assembly GCA_002692205.1 of Legionellales bacterium. GTDB lineage: Bacteria > Pseudomonadota > Gammaproteobacteria > Eutrophobiales > Eutrophobiaceae > UBA11869. The sequence goes on from NZJM01000031.1 coordinate 23,637, forward strand.
CTAACCAAACCGTAGATAATGCTTTATTAGATCTTACGCAGGCAGTTGAGCAATCACCAACACATATTTCATGGTATCAATTGACCATTGAACCAAATACTGCATTTAGTTCCAATCCGCCACAGATACCTAATGATGATATTACTTGGGACATGCAGAAAGAAGGACAAGAATTTCTTAAACATAGTGACTTTCATCGATATGAAATTTCTGCGTATACAAAGAAAAAATTTGCATCAATTCATAATACTAATTATTGGGAATTTGGTGACTACATTGGAATTGGGGCTGGTGCGCATAGCAAAGTTACAAACGCGAGCGAAGGAAAAATTGAGAGATATTCTCGACATAAAATTCCCAAGCGTTACATTGAGTTAGCTGGTTCTAAAGCTGTCATTACCGAAAAACGGTTATTAAATGCCTCTGAAATACCGCTTGAATTTATGATGAATGCATTACGTTTAACTGATGGGGTGCCAAGTAAACTTTTTTTTGAGAGAACAGGTTTATCTATGGACACAATAGCAAAAGAATTGAAATATGCAGAAAAGGGAGGTCTTCTTGAGTCGCATCAAAATAAAATAATACCGTCTTCCCAAGGACAACGTTATTTAAATGATTTACTAGAGATATTCATGAGGTAACCTAAATATTATTCGCCAACTATTTGAACAATAATATCTCGTTTTCTAGGAGTGGTATCAAAATCAATTATTACTATTTGTTGCCAAGTTCCAAGCGTGAGTTTTCTATCTAAAAATGGGACAGATAGCGATTGTCCCTGAATCTGTGCACGTAAATGACTATGCGCATTATCCTCACCTGAATTTAATATATTATGTTTCCATTTCTCATCTTCAGGTACTAATGTTTTCCAGATCATGTTCGTATCACTATGCAACCCTGATTCATCTTCAAAAATCATAACTGAGGCAGTTGTATGTTTTACAAATATTGTAATGATACCATTATCTATTTTTAATTTAGAAAGAGCAGTTGATATTTTTTTTGTAATATTGATTACTTCATTGCTACCTTTCATATCCAATACAAATTGTTTTGTGATTACTGGCATATATTATCCTTAATTTAGATCTTTCTTAGATAATTAAATTCTTCTTTTGAAATGTTTCCGTCACGAGCATCTTTTAAAATATCATCAAATAGACCATCTGCTATTAGTTTACGAACCGCTAGCAGTACACTTTTGCTAATTCTTCCTTCATCTACAAGGCTATCGAGATAGTTGAATGCTTCTAAAAAGCTTTCATCGCAACGATTATAATAATCACCTCCACGTATTCTATTACTATATGCTTCTAACTGTTCGCAGGCGATAAGAATTTCACCTAATTTTTTCACCCAATTTTGAGCATTATCCATTTTTTCTGGATAGTAATAATATAGTATTACTTTTCCCATCCAGTCTAACCATTCAATTCCTCTTTTTTTAAGCTCAGGCTTAATTTTTTCTATTTCACGATTAAAGCGTCTAGCATAGCCAAGTCTCATTTCAACTTGTTCTTTTGCCCATTCAGTATTTTCAATTCCAATTTCATATAGTTCTGATGAATACATATCCCAGAATGCTTCGGTTTCTTTTCCATACGTTGTATTTGGAAATTTTTGACGCCACTCTAATGGCCTTGTAGGCACATTATTATTTTTTGCCCACGACCATATTTTGCCAAATAATGCTTGATCAAGACCAGCGCGTCCTAAATCATGAAGAAGACAAGTAATTTGATATTCACATATAATTTTTTCACTATAATTTAAAGATTTAGCAACAGCGGCACACATTTTTGCTGTTCTAGTGACATGTTCTTTATCATAACCTAGAATAATTTTAGCGCTTTTTATTGGATGCGGGTAATCGTAATACTTTAATAAGCTCTCCACTGTTGATTGGGAAACCCATAGTAATGAATCTGGAAATATTAATTTCATATCTTAGAGTCTAAAAGAAAGTAAAAGTAAAAGTAAATTAAATATAGTGATAGCTCAAAATATTTGCTATTTTTGAGAATATGATATTCCATGCTTCCAAATTTAAATATTTTTTTTTCTTAGTTCTCATTATTTCTATAGTAAGTGGGTGTGGAAAAAAGAATCCAACTTTACCTTTATTATCAACTAATTCTGTAATTTTGGCCTTTGGCGATAGTCTTACCTATGGATATAATGTGCCCAAAACAAAAAGTTATCCGGCATTTCTTGAGGTATTAGCAGGGTTAAAAGTTGTTAATGCAGGTGTTTCTGGAGAGATCTCTGAGCAAGGCTTAAAGAGGTTTCCTAAAACTTTAGATAAGCATAATCCTCAATTGGTAATTCTTTGCCATGGTGGGAATGATATGCTTCGTAAACTTGATGTTAAAAAAATGGAATTGAATCTACGTGAAATGATCCAGCTATCATTGAGCAGGGAAATACCAGTTATTTTATTAGGAGTACCTAAGCCAGGTCTATTTTTATCTGTTGCTGATATTTATGAAGAAATTGCCAGTTCAATGAATGTTATTTTTATAAAAGACTTAATTCCTGAAGTATTGGGTAACAAGTCGTTAAAATCAGATTCTATTCATCCAAATGAAAAAGGCTATAGCATCATGGCTGAAGAGATATATTCTTTGTTGTTAGATACAGGCGCAATTCAATAAAAATTAATAAACTATTAAGAATCGTTTAAATTTAAAGGGGAAAATGTAATGCTCGAAGTTAATGAAATACTTTATCCATTTTTTCAAATCGGTTTTTTATTATGCGTAGCTTTTTTAATTATATGGAATAGGGTTCTTATAATTAGGGTTGTTAAATTAAGACGTGAAAAAAAAATCATTTTAGGATCAGGGGGAGATGAGGAGTTAATACGTGCTATCAGATGTCATGGAAATTTTATTGAAAGCGTATCTATAACTATCATTATTCCAATTATCCTTTTCTTTCAAAAGGAATTTGTAGTTTTTAGTTTTGTTGCACTATTTTTATTAAGTATTGGAAGATTTATACATTCAGAAGGATTAAAAAAAGTTGATGAGAATTTAGACTACAGAAGAAGAGGAATGTATTTTAGTCGCTATGCCAATGTTGTTTCACTTATTGGCATCACTCTTTATATTTTGCATATTGCCATGTCTTTTTGATGTTTTTTTAACAGGGAGCGTGAACCAGTCGTTTCTTGTAATCTCATGAAAGTGATCAGCTTCTTCAATAATTAATCTAGAGGTTGTACTCTCAACAGCAGCAATTTCAACGCGAACGCCTTCTGATTTAAGATGACGTACTAATTCAATATAATCTGAGTCACCTGACATAATAATTATGGTATCTACTTTATCTGCAACTTGAATTGCATTTATAGAAAGAGGTATATCAGCACTTTTATGGCATGGCCTAACTGAACCATGATAGAAATTATGCAAGCGCTCTTGCAGCTTATTTGATATGTGCTTGCCTTCTCTAAAATAAACTAAACGACTTAGACCGCGATTAACTAATAGTTTTGGTATCAATACATCAAAATTTAGCATTGTATTAATATCATTAGATTCTGAGTGGATACTGCGCTCTATATTATTTCCATCAATTAAGATTGCGACTGATTGAGATATTAAGATATTCTCAGTATTATTTTGTGTTTCGTTTATTTCGTTCACAATAAGTTTTACAATTTTAATTAATTTCTTTATTATCTTTTTCTGTTTTAGTTTCAATATTATAATTAGTATCCTGCCTTTTTATATTGACAGCATGTTTTTGCTTATAAATATCAAATACTTTCTCAGCACTTAACCCAGCACACATCATTGCAGATATTAAAAAATGTAATATATCGATTAATTCTACACGTATATTTTGCATGTCTATCTTATCTTTACTCCACCACTTCCACAATAACTCGTCATCTAATTCAAGCAATTCTTCTTTTAAAGCCTTTGCATATTTCACCAACCATTCATTAGGTAAATCATTTACCATTATTTCATTGTTTTCTAAAGCAGTCATGATTGTTTGCATACTTAAATCATTGCCTAATTTATCTTTAATGTTATTCTTTTTAAAGACATAATCATTCAGTTCTGATTGCATTTCAAAAATGTTTTCCAGCATAATCATCTCCATTTCTGATTACATATTATTTCTATATGAATTTACTATATCACCTTTTTATATACAAAAATGTTTCAAGCTGCTTAATACTATATAATTACATTTTTTATATCTAGCAGTCTTTTTATCAATATGCAGAATGAAAATTAAATACATACAAATTAATAAACGCTACATTATGCATGGTTTTCTGCCTGCTTTTTTTTCTGCCTGCTTTTTTGCTGTTATGGTAACTTGCATAAAAGCGGCGTCATCTGAATTAGCAGTAATACAGCTCGTATTTCTTAGAAGCTTTGTTGGTTTAATTATCATTCTTCCTTTTGTTATTCATCTTGGAAGCTCATATTTGAGGACATCTATCGTACATATGCATTTATTACGTGGTCTGATTAGTATTTCAGCTATGACATGCTTATATTTTGCTATTGCGAATATAGGTTTATCCGAAGCTACATTATTAAATGCCGCGTCACCCTTATTTATAGCATTATTAGCTGTACCGATCCTTAATGAAAGAGTCAGCTTCATGATTTTTTTCATTTTACTTATCGGATTTATTGGAGTGATTCTTATTTTAAAACCAGGAACATCCATGTTCTCTATTGGAGCTATTGTTGGCCTTTGTTCAGGTTTTTTTATTGCCTGTGCAAAAATATTGATTCGATATATGGCTAGTACTGAACCTGTTATACGAACTGTATTTTATTTTAGTATCTTCTCGACAATTTATTCTGGCATTGCAATGTTATGGTTTTGGCAAACACCTAGTATGCATGACCTATTAATTATGATTTTAGCTGGTATTTGTGCGACGGGTGGACAAACACTTCTAACATATGCTTTTACAAATAATGAAGCATCGACAGTCTCTCCATTTACATACATTACAGTATTAATGGCAACATTATTTGCGTGGATCGGATGGAATGAATTACCCGATATAAGTTCTGGAATTGGCGCTATATTTATTATCGGATCTTGTTTATTTCTAACTGTTCAGGGTCAGTTACCAAGTGCTTGGAAGCAAAAAAAATAAGCTAAATTTTTCATACCTCTATTTAAGGGCGATTATTTGTTGGTTGAACTAAAATCCATGGCTTTATAACGACTGCCCAAACTATCATGTTATTTTTATGCCATGCTTTTGCAAGCTCATCGCTAACTTTTTCTACGTATTTTTTTTTCATCCACTCTTTTATCTTCTCTTCGTTATCAATGGATAATTGATGCGCAACATCTATCAAATCAAGATTAGACGAAACGTATATTACTGTACCTTTCGCAAAAAAAGGTAGCAGTTCTCTCCAGGGAGTTTTCGAGGTTTCTAAGTTTAATTTGTGGTGGCTAACTTCAGACTTTTTATCTTCGGTATTATTTAAGCCAGAACTCATTTTTTTGATTTTGATATTACTTCCAAAACATGTTTGATTATTTCATCTGGAGCTTCTCTGTGAATTTGATGCCCACTGTTACTAATGATAGTTTGCCAGCTATTTCTACTTAATTTTAGTAAATCTTTTTGCATTTCCTGCCATTCATTTTCTAAAGAGATTCCATCGAGAACAGGTAATTGCCCTTTTCCTCTAGATAACACCGCTATTGGTATGTCTTTTATTGGCCCAGCATGCTTTACTTGATAAGCACTTTCCTTGAAATATTTGAGTTCACCCATTTGAGCAAAAGTTGCTTTTCTGCTTGAATTTAAAAAGTACCATTTTTTTTCAAAAGGAGTGAAATCATCTGGAGCGAAACCTTTTCGCCCTGTAATCAGAGGTTTTTTCTCGACTTTGTCTAACGCGGATAATCGATATATTTGCTCTGGGTGGGAAGAGTCTACTAGAACTAACCCTAAGATATTCTTTGGAAATTTGGCAGCTAAATAGCGTGCTGTAAATCCACCAAATGAGTGTCCTACGACTATAAACGGACCGGGGATTTCAGCTTTTTTTATCAGAAGATTCAACTCATGAACAATCGTTGCTGTGGTTCTCATTCCTCTACCCGGATCACTCCATCCATAGCCTGCTCTGTCATATACGCAAACACGAGCACTTTCAGATAAACGCTTAGCTATTCTATACCAGCTTGCAGATGACTCAGCAATTCCGACATCGATTAGAATAGTTGGTGATTCACTACCAAGACAGTCTATGTACATTGTCTGGAATCCAATATTTATGAAACGTCCAGGCGGAGTAAACGGGACATCAGTCGCATATACGTTGGTACTAAGGGGTAGCGCTAAAAAAATAGCGATAATAATAAAGCATGATTTTTTTGAGATTGACATTATCATTTCTCAACAACAATATTTTCAGCGGTCACCACTTCAGTAAGTGCTTTTTCAAGTATCGATCTTGCATGCCCAGTCATGTTACCAAGCAACCTATGTAATTCAGCATCTTTTTTATATCTAGTTATACATTCTTCACTGTAAGCCTCAAATTGAAGTAACTTAATTATAATACTAGATAAATGTTGAGGGCACTCACATTTAATAGTTGATGATGCTGACGATAATTGTATTAGTTGTTTGGTCGTGTAGATCTTTTTTGGCGAAGGGCCACGAACATCAGAATTAGTTTTTACTGGTGCTATTGGCTGTTTATTTTTAGCAAGGTTCCTAATTTCAGTTTTAAGATGTTCTGTAGAAATTGGAGCTTGAAAAAACACAAAACTGTTTTGACTTAATTTCTTTTTAGTTGAGTTATTCATGAAACCATATATCAGTATTAACTGGCTTGCACCAGATTCTCTATATATCTTTTCTATACTACTAACGTGATCCCCTTGTACTGTTGGAAACTCCATAACCAGCATATCAATTTTTTCTGTTTTATTTTTATCATGGAATTCTTCTTCGTTTCTAAAAATACCAGAGAAATAGAAATTAGAATCAACATTATTTGAGTATTCTAATTGTAGAGATAGGACATCACCTATAGCCACAACATTACTCTTTCTTTGCATATCAGATATTTCAACAAGTCTGCTTCCTTTACTTGAAAACTCAAGACGCTGACTCAATTCCTCGTTATTTAGTTTAGCTATAGTCCCGATAGAATGTCCTTTATCAACAAGTAATTTAAGTAGTGTCAGTCGATTTATATCTTCTCTTTTATAAAGTCTGTCTGCTTTTTCAGAACGGCAGGGCACGACGACGCTATAACGTCTTTCCCAGATACGAAGTGTATCGACGGGAATATTTGTTATTCGCGAAACGACACCGATTTTAAATGTATTTGATAAATCGGAAGTTAATACTTCAGTTGAATAAGCCATAACATATATCCTTTTAAATTCGATGGACACAATATAGACAGAATATGGACAATAGTCGATGCCTATCGGATATCGTCCTAGTCAAAAAGAGCTTCTTATTGTTATTTATTACTTAAACTATTGTTTAAATTAATATTTTTATAATAAATCTTGTCATGGACAAAGATTGGATAATGATGAATTTATCAAATATTGTTTTAATTTAAATAAATACAATTGATTAAAATAAACTGCAGGATTAAATTGAATGTATGACTACTCAGCCTGTAAATATTGAAAAATTAATCACGTCTAGACGAACAATCCACAATTTTATTCCAAATAAGATCCCAGATGAGTCAGTGATTAAGAGAGCTATTGAAACTGCTTGCTGGGCTCCCAATCATCATTTGACAGAACCATGGCATTTTTATTTATTGGGAGCTGCAACAATTACCAGTATCTGCGATTTAAATAAAAAACTTGTGACTATTGCAAGCGGTGAAGATGCAGCAGAAAAAAAATATTTACGTTGGTTGAGTATTCCAGGTTGGATAATAGTTACATCTAAAAGATCTAATGATGAGATTATTTTTAACGAGGACTATGCCGCATGTTGTTGTGCCATACAAAACCTCATGCTTTCCTTATGGAGCAAAGGTATTGGGACAAAATGGTCAACGGGGGAGATTACTAGAAATGATGAATTTTATGACATCGTTTGGGTCAACAGAGATTTAGAGAATATAATTGGTATTGTTTGGTACGGTTATCCCGAAGATGTGACGAAGACAGTTAGAAAAAATCTATCGGAATCACTAACACAACTTCCATAAATTTTTTCTAGTCACAGTCTCTTATCTTTATCCACTTTTCATGATTAATGCCTATTCTTTTTGCCTCTGTGTAATAATCTTCACAGAGTTGCGTTTTTGGGTTAATCGACCTAGATAATATCCAAGCATAGTTTAAATTCGGACCAATAACCAAAGCCATTGTATAATCTGCATCTAACTTTACTATGTTGTAAGCACCATAAAACGGCCAAAAGAAAGAAACTTTTAAACTTCCGATATTCTTTTTACCGATAAAATAGGCTTTACCACTAGCTTCTTTCCACTTTCCGTTACTCGGATTTTTCCCATGATTAGTGACTTTAATGCCCCCGTCCTCTCTGAGTGAATAATTAGCATAAACTTCAACTAAATTTCTCTCAAAACTATGGTCAAGTCGCGCTATCTCATGCCAGGTTCCAAGATACCTAGTAATATCAAAATTTGTAATCGGTTCTACATTAGCTGGTATTGAGGCACATCCTAATAAACTTATTATAAAAAAATGTATGGACAATATTTTTATGAAATTCATATTTTTTATATTTCTTTATTATTTTGATTCATGACTCTATAATATTTAGTATATAGAAACACAATATAATGTTTTTTTAAATAAATTTCAGTCTTCTTTCAGAGGTAATTAGTTTAAATGAGAATTTTAATCATATTTGTATTTATTTTTATAAATGGGTGTTCTAGTGATGAAGATGCACAAGAGGTTGATAAAATTAATTCAGATGAAATTAATTTAGATGAAATTAATATTAATGCTGATCATGAAGCTGACGAAATCGAGTTTCTATTAAAACGTTCCATCGCTGGTACTGAAGACCTCATTTTTTTATATGCAGAAAATGACTGGCGTACTGATGAGCTTAAACGCCAACTAATGGAAAAAATGGATAAGCTTATGCTACTTTATTTTGAAAGTGGTCGTGATATGTCCGAACTTGAAAAAAAACTAGTTGAAATTGATAGGCAACTTGAATCGTTATAATTTTAAATGAGGATAACAATCATAATGTTATTAAAAATAATTTTTATACTCGCTACCGTTAGTTTAAATTCATATGTTTATGCTGAGAAAGAATATGATGCTATTGAATTTCGGGAACTTAATCTATCGCTGATTGCCGCAGCTAAGGATGGGGATATCAATGGTGTAAAACAGCATCTTGATGAGGGTGCTTCGATTAAGGCACGAAATAGATTTGGTAATACCGCACTAATTTCAGCAACACGAGCCGGTGCTTTAGATATTGTTAAATTACTTGTTGAGAGGGGTGCGATTGTCGATATGGTTAATACTAATGCAGAGACAGCATTAATGAATGCCGCTTCTCGAGGTTATGAGGATATTGTACGGTATTTAATTGATAAAAATGCCAATATTAATAAACTTAGTGTCAAAAATATTTCAGCGCTTATGGAAGCAGTATTTGCTGGGCATGAAGCTATTGTAAAAATTCTTCTTGGACTTTATGCGGATGTTAGTGTGATTGATTATTCTGGAAAGAATGCATTAAATTATGCATCAGCTAATGGCGATGTTTCTATAATCAAATTATTAGTTGAACATGGTGCAGATTTAAATATTCAAACAGAGAATGATTTGACTTCATTGATGTGGGCAACGGGCTATGGGAAAACTGAAGCGGTAAAAGCTCTTTTACAATTAGGCGCAGATAAATCGTTGAGAGATAATCGAGGTCTTACTGCATTAATGATAGCTGAAGAAAATAATTACAAAGAAATTATCAAGTTACTTAAGTAGTAAGCAATAATACTAAATTACTATGGCTTAAAACCTGCCAGATAATCTGCAAGAGCTTCAATTTCATCATCAGGCGTATCAGCAAACAATGAGTTTTTTGCAGCAGAGTTTGTACGTACTTTATTTTTGAAATCAAGCATTATCTTTTTCAGATATTCATAATTCTGACCCGATAATCTTGGTGTTCCACTTGCTCCTTCAAAACCTCCGAGATGGCATTGTACACACTGACCTGCTGTTATGCCTTTTTTTGCAATATCTGTTTTCTTTGGGTCTGATTGATATTTAGTTTCTGGCCAGGCCTGATCGGAAAAATAACCTGCTAGTATTTTCATTTCATCTTTGTTTAAGTCTTGACCCATAGCCGCCATAACTTCATTTTTACGCAGACCTGATTTCAGATCTTTAAGTTGAACATAATTATAATAAAAGTTTTGTCCAGCGAGAATTGGGTAAACAGGCATAATTGTATTACCTGCATCACCATGACATGAAACACATAACTGTATTTTACCTTTCATTTTTGCATCCATTTCTGAAGAGCCAGTTTCCTCAGCTCGCAGTGTTACTAAACAAAAAAGAGTTAATAATATAGTGATGATATTTTTTTGGAACATAATTGATACCTTAGTTTTATTATAATTAAGACTAGTCGTAATCTAGAATTGTTCAATGACTGTAGTAATTAAAAAAAACGGCCGCCTCGCGGCAGCCGTTTATTAACGCACATTGAAAAAATTATTTCAATTTGTAGGCAATAATTTCATTACCACGTTTTGAGTTAATTTGTGCATTACCACCAGAACCAACAACGATGTACTGCTCGCCACCAACATTGTATGATGATGGAGGTGCATTAACACCTGCATTGGTTTGGTCTTGCCACATTAATTCACCGGTAGTTGAGTTATAAGCTTTGAAAAGCCCATTTGCTTCACCAGTAAATACTAAACCGCCACCAGTAGCTAAAATACCACCGATCATTGGCTGTTGAGTTTTAACTTTCCACTTGATTGCTCCAGTGTTGTAGTTAACCGCTGTGACATTACCCCATTGCTCTTCAGATGGAATAACTTTGAAAGCACCACCTAACCATAGCTTACCGCCAGGGTATGGAGTGGCTTCCACATGATAGGTCATTGGCTGATGAAGGTTGATGGCATAAGTCAATTCTTGACTTGCATCAATCGCCATTGGCGACCATTCAACACCACCATTCGCACCAGGTAACATACGTTCGCCATCTTTGGTTGGAAGAACCCAACGATTTTCCTGTGAGACCATCGCTTCAGAATGACGAATCAAGCTGCAGTCAGATGCACGATGAACATAAACATAGCCAGTTTTTCCGCCATGTAGAACACCCTTAACGGTTGAACCATCATTGTCTTTAACAGAAGTCAAAATTGGAGGACTTACCGCATCCAAATCCCAAACATCATGAGCGATGTATTGGAAATGGCAACGCTTTTCACCTGAATCAAGGTCAATTGCGACCAGTGAGTTGGTGTAAAGGTTGTCCCCAGGACGAATCGCACCATAGAGATCAGGTGAAGGGTTACCAACTACAAAGTAAACCATTCCGTTATCACGGTCGATAGCCATGTTTTGCCATACGCCACCACCAAGAGTTTTATATGGATCACCTAATTTCTTAAGCGCAGCTTTTTCTGCAGCGATATCACGATGCATGTGTAAACCAGTTGCATCTCTTTCTTCCCAAGTACCAACAGAATTTTCTGGGATACTATGGAAGGTCCAGATTAATTTACCAGTTTTAGCATCAAACGCTTTTACGAAACCGCGGATACCATATTCACCACCGTTGGTACCGATAAGAACCTTACCGTCTGCAACAGTTGGCGCCATGGTTTCACTATAACCAAGCTCTGGATCTGCAATTTGGGTTTCCCAAACTTTTTTACCAGATGCCGCATTAATAGCAACTAACTTCGCATCCAAGGTTCCCATGTAAAGCATACCCTCATAAGGGAAAACTCCACGGTTATTTGGTCCGCAACAATAAGTGGTGATAGGACCCATCTTATGTTTGAAGTGCCATTTTTGTTTACCAGTTTTAGCATCAAGCGCATATACATGGTTAAAAGAAGATGTTACGTACATTGTGCCATCTACAATAATTGGAGATGTTTCTAATGAATCGACAACTTCCATTTTAAATGACCATGCACGTGCCAAATCTCCCACGGTTTCGCGGTTGATTGATTGCGCTGGATAGAAACGGGTTTGATCATAGTTACCGTTGGTATGAAGAAAGTTATTTGCATCACCGGCAGCATGGTCAAGCATGTCTTGTGTGACCGTTTTCATGTTGCCGTATAGTGTATCTGCTGCAAAAGCCTGACCTATACCTAAGGTAAGTACGACTGCTCCCACTACTGATGTGAGTCTTTTTATATTAGTCATATAGATTAACCTCATCCAGTTAGGATTTATTATTTATAATTAATTATAAAGTAGAGGATTTATCATTCTCTCCTCCTCTGTTGCATCGAAGGGTTGCCCTTCAATGCACCTCTGAGGATATCAAGAAATATGAAATTTTCCCAGTTTGATCAGGACATATATCTTTCTTTAGAGTGAGGATTTAATGTTAAGGGAAGTATCTCTTTGTTTTTATTGATTTTAAATGGTTTTAGAGTACTAATTCAGTTTCTAGAAGAGGCGACAGCAGCCACTGTTAATGCCCAAATCTTATTTTCCGAATCCTCAGTGAGGTCAATGATTCCAAAAATATGGTCAAGGGTTTCCTCTCGGGTTTTTATGTTTTTAAGTTCATTTTGCGCATCAAGTAAAATTGTGAGTGCTGTGAGTTGCTGTGCTGGATTATCAATTTTACGTGTCACTAGCTTTGCTTCAGAAATTGCTGTTTCTGATTTTTCTTGATTACCAATTAGACCGGATGCAGCAGCAAAATTTGAGTAGGCCGCAACTCTTGGTAGATTGATAGCCATTGTACTTATTCCCTTCTCAATACCATTGAGTACACTGTTCGCGGCTTCATTGTTCTCAAGCTTTGCATGTAACCAGGCTGTGGACGAAACCAGCAATAGTTGCGCCTCTGGTTGGGATATTAATCTAACCATCGCAGTAAGTGAGTCAGTAATCAATTTAGCTTGTTTTAAGTTTCCCGATTCAATTTGATTATAGCCAATGCCAAAAAGAATTACGGCGCGATCAAAATGATCGCTTATACGAATTGTTTCCGCACTTGCTTCTTTACCAAGTGCCTCCGATTTTTCTTGGTTACCATTGTTAGCATAAATAAGTGACATATCGCCCATAATACTTGCTCGTGCAAATGCACTGCTAACTTTTGATACATCACCGATTTCTTTAAGTAGTTTGATCGCTTTGTCATTCGAACCAATTGCTGACCAAGTAGACGCAATAATAGCTTGGTTTATTTTTCTTTTGTCATCGTCGTTAATTCCATTTGCTAGTTTTTCAGCTTTAGCTACCAGACATTCTGATACTGGGACGTCATTACATATTTCAGATAATTGTTTGGATTGCGCGTTAGATGATAAAAATAGTAATGCTGGGACTACTGTTAGTGTTTTTAAAATAAATTTAATATTCATGTTTTTTTTACCTTTATTTTTTACCTATTATTGATCTAATTTCGGAAAGGATAAGCTCGGGCTGCTCAAGATGGATATGATGACCGCTTCCATTTGCTATCAACAAACGCCCTTTTGGGGTTGATCTTGATAGTTTGGTTTGTAGTTCCAGCCATATTTCTTCCATATTTATGAACATCGGATTATCCCAAATTTGTTTCCCGTGTGTTATTACTGATAAGGGGATATCAGGCATTTTAGCTGCATTTAATGTTTCCTCGGTACTGATATGCATGTTGCGCAATTCATTAAACATACTCGATACGGCTTCATCAGATCTAACTAATTCATAGGCAATATCTTTGTACTTCGTTGGCATTCCTTCGGTAACCTGGTCTTTACTGCCAAGTAGAAATCGTGTTGTATTCATAGTAGGAATTTCAATACCAGCATCTTCAAATCTCTTGTACTGTTCTGCATGTATTGAATCAATGAGTATTAGCCCCATTACGTCTTTGGGATTTGTTCGCGCAAAATATTGCATATTTAATCCACCAAAAGAATGCCCAACAAGAATATACGGAGGTTCTTTTTTCGCGATTTTTAATATTTTAATCAACTCGCTTACGATTCGATCGCTTGTTCTTGGTTTAATTCCCATTTCACTCCAACCATATCCGGAGCGGTCATAACTACAAGCTTGAGTTAATTCACCTGCGCGTGACTGAACATTTATCCAATCCAAATGTGAACCACCGACACCACTATCAAAAACAATGATTGGCGAACCTTCGCCCACACAGTGTAGATGAATTTTGTTGGTTTCAAGACTAATGAATTGTCCAGGAGGGGCGGCAGTCTCAGTGTTAGTTTCGGCCAGGGCAGGCAGTGATAACCACAAGGCAATGAAAATAGCTAGAAAATGTCTAGTAGCGAGTAACAATTTGTACATCCATTCAGTAATAACCTTTCCTTATACAGAGGTTAAAGGAGTATAGATAGTGTTCAGGGCTTTTGTCCTAGTTATTTGTTATTTTTTCTCGATGATAAACAGCTGCTATACGTCACTTTTAAATCGTTCTGCGTTAATCTGTTCGTATTCTTCTATCTCTCCTTTGCCAAAAAATGCCCAAAATGGCTCGGGAATTTCTAATGCACGTTGTGTAGCCTCTCGTGCATCAATTCGGTCGAGCCAGGCCTGAAGATGGTGAAGTTTCTCAATAGAGACATTCGCCCAGTAGTAGGCACGCGCCCATGGATAGGTTGCAATATCAGCAATTGTATATTCATCTGCGACTAAATACTCACGATCTACTAAATGTTTATCTAGTATCTCCATTAAGCGCCGACTCTCGTTAACATAACGCTTAATTGCAAAAGGGTTCTCCTCTCCAAGCTTAGCTGCGATACGTTGAAAATACATTGCTTGCCCCATCATCGGACCAATGTTTGCCATCTGAAACATCAGCCACTGCAATGTTTGTGATTTATCATTTGAGTTTTGAGGAAGAAATTTATCGTATTTTTCAGCCAAGTACCAAAGGATTGCCCCCGACTCAAATACTATAAAGTTATTGTTAGAGCGGTCTACTATGGTTGGGATACGTCCATTAGGATTTAGTTTGAGGTACTCTTTTTCTTTTTGCTCTCTTTTATCAAAGTTGATTGCAGTAATATCATATTCAACATTGGCTTCCTCCAAAAATATAATTGGTTTCCATCCATTTGAGGTTGGAGCGGTATACACGTGAATATCTTTCATGGTTACGAATTATGCAGAAGTTTAAAATAATTTTCTTAGAAGATAGCTTGTAATCTTAAGAGGCCTGTAACATTTTTTTCACCGCCGCCGGCTCTTCCGTGTTCAAAATCGGCGACTAGATTCATCTGGTTAGTAATTGTAATTTGCGCATTTATTCCAACATAGCCCCCATAAACACTATCATCGCTCGCATTAGGAATCCGAAAATCTGTGCCTGCTAAATTCAAATCAATATCCGCATTATCAGAATAACGTGCTTTAGTTCCAGCTCGAAATTCAACCCCACCCTTTTCAAAAAAAGGATACGCTACAGCCAATTGTAATTGTCCAGTTAATGCGTGAACATTGCGATTATCAACAACTAGATTTGAACGTGTGGTACCCGATTCTGCATAATCCTCATACCAACCTCCGCTGTAGGAGAGCGTTGCTGAGGGACGTAGCTCAATTCTTTCATCTATACTATAAGCAGAACTTAATGTGAATGACGGGCTGATAAAAAAACTGGAGAATTCAGCTTGTGCGGTTTCAAAACCATTTATGTTGTCAACTACTGCACGGTCATTCTCGTGTTCTTCATAACCTGCCATTAAGACCGTTGTTAAATTTATTCTTCCAAGGAAATATTGACTGTAAGCACCAACAAAAAAACTATCGCTGTCGGTATCAACTGATCTAATCCGACCAAACTTATCTCCCGTGGTTTTTACTGTTGAGTTAACAAAACCACCCAGTAACCCAATACGTGCTTTATAAAAACTTACTTCATAACCACCGCTAAAGCCAACGTAGTTATGTTCATAGGCGAGGGCGATGCCTTCTAAATCACGTTCCCGCATCGTACCCAACATGCTCCCCCAAATTTGTGGAGCACGTTCTTGAAATACCATTCCAGATGTAAGTTCCGATGTGGCAACTTGTATTGGTTTTAATGCTTCATGATGAGATAAACGTTGGTTGATCACATTATGCACAGCAAATGTGGTGTCACTGAGTACCGCACTACTGACTGATTGACCGGTTGGGTCAACCATAGTTACCACATCACCGACTAACAAACCATTACCATTAATAATATTAATTGTTTCGACATCAGTTAAGGTCAGTGTTGATGAATTATTTGCGCCCGAGATATTAACCGTATCGGTACCCGCATCCAAATCAATGGTACCGATGATCTGCGAACCGGAAAGTAAATTTAGTGTCTCAGCGTTATCACTTCCGTCTATTGCTGCGGTCGCTGATTGTTCACCCGAGATAAGCCCGCTGTTGTTAATCGTAGTACCGCTAGCGTTCACTAATAAAATACCCACAGAACCACTTCCCGTTACCCTTATTATATTGTTATTAGTAATAGTGGGATTCACTCCCGTTCCTACATTTTTGCCAACAATAATAGCACTGGCATTATTTGCCGATGCGGTAATGGTACCGTTATTAGTAACTCGATCACCATCACCCTCTGTGAAAACATTTTGAGTACTTCCAGTTGTTTCCAATGTTCCGTTGTTTGTAATTGAACCGTTATCACCAAAATTGATCACAGTTTCGCCACTTGAACCTGATGTTGTAATATTGCCATTATTGATGAAAGTGAAGTTAGACCCACTGTTTTGAGCCACACCATCACCATTTTCTTGGGAGACGGTAATCGAACCATTATTAATTACGGTAATGTTTGATTGGTTCCCTATCGCAATACAGTCGACTTTTTTTCTACAGATGATCGAACCATTATTGGTGACGGTGACGTTATCAGCAGTAATTGATACCGCTTTTCTTTGAGCGGTACCGCTGGTGTCAATAATGCCACCGGAGATAATCAAACCCGTGGCACCGTCAACACTCAGAGTTTGAGTGGCGGTTACCGTCTCACCATCTGAGATGGTGAAAGATAGTGCCGGTGATACCGCAGCAATCATGCCACTAAATAACAGGGCTCGTTTTGAATTTTTAGAAAACCTATACATAGCCAGATATTATGCAATATTTTCTCTACTTTATGTTAGAAAATTATTACAAGCTGCTGATTTTCATATTAAATAAATAACGATCTTAAACTTACTAACGACCTATATGGGTGGATTTTCGGGCGACATCACATCGCTCACAAGAGCGAAAATGGCGAACGTAAAAACATAAAAGATCCCAAAAGTTCTTCAACCTGTTTTTGAAATAAATTTCACGATATTGTGCTGGATCCGGATCCATTATGAAATTTCGGAAGTAAGTCCACATAGATTCAGGACTATCACCGCCCTCGCCAAAATCTATACGCCCCGACATAATGTTGCGGAAATAGTGTTTGGGATAATCGCGTGCCAAGGTTTGGGTCGCGTTGTAAAGTCCGGCTTTGGATGAATAGTAATCAACATGTCTTTCATGCCCACTAAGCGCTCTCCCGGCAAGCACATTGATGATTTTCTTACCATGGTTCCTGCCTCGATTCAGAGTGTATTTAATGCAGTAAAGCCCCCCTGCACAATTGACCATATAACTTTCCTTAATCCTTTCGTCGTCAGCGTTGTTAACAAAATCGCTGAAACCTGAAATGGTGGTCACTGCGGCATTATTAATGAGCACATCAATTTCTCCCTGTTCGTCATGGATTTGCTCGAATATTTTTCTCACTGATAGTGGGTCAGAAAGCACCACCCGATGAACAATCGACGATGATTCGTGATCAATTTTTAGTTTCGATGGATCAGAAGTGAGTAAGATGGGCGTAATCTGAGGTTCTGCCAACAACCGCTTGGCTAAAAAGTTTCCTAATCGCCCACCGGCTCCCGTCAAAACTACAACCTGATTCTTGGCCTCGCCCACAATTACATGGGGCCTTTACTGACTTTACCCAATATTCAGACCTAATTGGCGCAAAGCGCCAATTCCATGAACTGCAGTCTTATAAGCAAGGATTTTTGAGTGCAAAGGGAACTTCTTCAATCCATCTAGGTGCTGGAGTAATACCTCGTGATTACCAACACGACTTAAATATTGAGCCTGTAGATCACTAATGTTCAGTGTCATAGATGGTTCGTCAGTGCCGTGGACTCCGAGTTCCCGATAGAAGGCATCGCGATCGTTTTCGAACTTCTCTCGATCAAGCCATCCCTCCGCCAGCGCGTTGTTGTAAAGGCCAGTTCCAGGATAAGGATTAGGTAGGTTAAACTTTGAAAAATCTGGGTGCAAATACTTCGCGAGCTCTATGGTTGCATAAGCACCTTCAATCGTATCTCCCGGTAAGGCCAGGATATAGTAGGCTCTAGTTTCAACACCGATTTTCTTGGCTATTTGAATATTTTCTTTAATTAGTTTCCAGTTCTTAAATCTACGATTGGCTTGTTTCAGCACCTCTTCATTTGCCGATTCGACACCAAAGGCGAGAATTCGCAGGCCGGCCTTATACATAAGCTCGATCATAGAAGGGTCAAGATGTGCCATATGAGTCTCACACTCCCACTCGATATCTAAATTGGCGTCAGCAAGAAGCTCACATAATTTAATCACTCTTTTTTTATCAAGGGTGAAAATTGGATCGTGGATTATGATTCGACGCGCACCAAACTCCTCTCTCAAATATTTGATTTCCTCAAATGCACGCTCGGATGTTTTCGCTCTGAATTTATGTCCTTGAGAAAGGTAGTAGGGACAGTAATTGCAAGCCATGGGACAACCACGGCTTGTCTGAACGATAAAACGATCGATCTTCGAGTGATCGACGCACTCGTAGGCCGGCATTGGTAGTGTTTGCATATCGGTCAAAGCACGTGGCAAATTTCCACTATGATAACTATCATTCTTAAGATAGTAGAAACCTGGAATTTTGTCTGGGTTTTTGTGTTCAATCACATCAAGGATGACGGCTTCTATCTCACTTGTGATCACGCCATCAAATAACTTTTTTTGCTTAACAAAATCAACAAACTCAGAAGCAGAAAACAGCGGACCGAATATGTAAAGTGGAATGCCTGGGTAAAGCGTATGCAACATATCGACCTGCTCTATATCATGAAGCAAAGTAGGCAAACTAGTGCGAACGAAGATAGCACATGGTGACTCACAGCGACTCTTAAGCGCGCTTTTGTAGGCCTCTGGATCCACCGAATCTCGATACTGGTCATCATCTATTATGACCGGATATCCGGCTTCTTTGACAATGGCGGCAGCGTATTGAAGTTCAGCAATAGGGTAAATTCGTCTTGGCTTTGCGTGATGCAATACTGGTCGCACCGATTTGAAACCTACGCCACTACCCATTTCCTTATGGTATTGGTAACCTCGATCGAAATCTGCCAAGCTGAGAAGCAACACGGTTTTTTTTCTATCATTCATATTATCTTTTTTCAGCTCAGAGTTTGGCAACTAAGCAATATTAAAACTCCATTTTTCTGGTTTGTAGGTTTTGCCTTTCTTCCCCACAGGCCGTAATACATCACAAGAAAAAGCACTCAATAAAAGCGTATAACAAAGAACAATAGAATACAATAAGGACTTATAGCCGTGGGTATTTATGTATAAATGATTGATTGATTTGGCTGGGGGTAGAGGATTCGAACCTCTACTGACGGAGTCAGAGTCCGTAGTGCTACCGTTACACAAACCCCCAAAGGGGTATTATACGTATTAGCGTTTCGAGTACTGTGGTCTCTTACGTGATTTGTGTAGACCGATTTTTTTACGCTCAACTTCCCTTGCATCACGTGTAACAAATCCTGCCTGACGTAGTGGTTTACGTAATGATTCATCGTAGACCATGAGTGCACGAGTGATACCATGACGTATTGCACCAGCTTGGCCGGAGATACCCCCACCAGTAACAGTGATATTGAAATCAAAATCTTCACCCATCTTGAGTGTCTCTAATGGTTGGCGAACAATCATGCGTCCTGTTTCACGACCAAAGTATTGATCGATGGTACGATTATTGATTGTGATCTGACCGCTACCGCGTTTTAAAAAAACCCGCGCCGAAGAGCTTTTGCGTCTTCCCGTACCATAATAAATCTGATCTGCCATTACTTAAATCTCCAATACTTGCGGTTGTTGTGCCGAATGGTGATGTTGTTCATCAGCGTAAACTTTAAGCTTGCGGTACATTTCTCTTCCCAGAGGACCCTTTGGGAGCATACCTTTCACAGCCTTTTCTATGACTGCTTCCGGCTTTTTTTCCAACAATTTTTCAAAATTAATGGATTCTATTCCACCTGGATAACCAGTGTGATGATGATATATCTTATCGCTTCGTTTATTACCGCTCACTCGGACATCTTTAGCATTAATGACTACAATATAGTCACCAGTATCCATGTGTGGGGTATACTCTGGTTTATGTTTACCGCGAAGACGTCTTGCAATTTCAGTCGCCAATCGACCTAGAGTTTTACCGGCAGCATTAACGACATACCAGTCACGTTTAATATCATCAGGTTTTGCAGTATAGGTTTTCATTTTTTACATCTTGGCCAAAAAAGAGGTGGAATAGTACGGATTGACCTCTGGACTGTCAATGATATAAGTAGTTAAATTGACGTTTTTAAACAGTGATTTTGAGTAATTTTATGAGTATAAGACAGTTCAGCACGCTAGATGAAGTAATAATGCGACTTGATAGTACGCTCCTCGGGCTTAAGAAAAGAACATCGACCCGAAAAAAGAGAGAATTTCCAGCAAAATCATGTGCTAACTCTAATCTTAGTTTGCATGAGAAGAGACATGTCTCTGGATTAATGCGTGTGAATCATGCTGGCGAAATTGCTGCTCAAGCGCTATACAAAGCTCAGTCGCTTACTGTTAGAGACGATAAACTTCAAGAAATAATGAAGGAATCAGCAGAAGAAGAGTTCGACCATCTTTATTGGTGTGAAAAGCGTTTAGATGAGTTGGGCGAGGATATAAGTCGATTAACACCATTTTGGTATTTAGGTTCATTTTGCATTGGTTTTTTTGCCGGCTCATTTGGAGATAAATGGAATCTAGGTTTTATAGCAGAGACTGAACACCAAGTAGTGAAACATCTTGAGTCGCACATAGAGAAATTACCATCAAGCGACAATCGAAGCAGGGCGATACTTGAACGGATGCGAGATGATGAATTACATCATGCCGAACAAGCTGAGATATGCGGTGCCAACGAATTACCAACAGGTGTTAAATACTTAATGAGATTCGCATCAAAAATAATGACCAAAACTTCCTATTATATTTAATTCAAAATTTCCTTCTTGAAAAATAAATTCTAGCCCCAATTTACCTGAGTAGCTAAACATAAATATAGTGATGGAGGTTAAAATGTTATTAGTAAACCGTGACCCATGGGATCTTTTTGATAAGGCTCATCATAGTTTAAATAATTTGGCGCAGTCAGGTAGTTATAAAAATAACTGGTATCCTGCAGTTGATATAAAAGAGGAAAAAGAAAAATTCCTAATTACTGCTGATGTTC
>NZJM01000032.1 GCA_002692205.1 Legionellales bacterium
AAAGGTCTTGCAAAACGCGTACAAGTAAAAATGGAAAGTATGATCAATATGACCGACCCTATCTTTTCAGAGCATCTCTACTATAAAGAAAAATAATATATATTGTGTGTAACTGACTTTGTGATAATTTTAATCATCAAGGAGTCAGTTATTAAAAAATTTCTCTTTGCGTTCATATTCATATATATAGCTACAATGCCAAAAATTGTAGCTGCACATCAGCCATTTACCTTATGCGTTGAAGATGATTCTTCTGCAGCAACAGTAAATATCAGAGATGGTTCTGTATCACATGCTTTGTATTTTTCTTTCACGGACTCTAATCAAGTTTTTGCAATAGAAATGGGATTGCCTGCAAATGAAAGACTCACTATTGGTTTGCTAGTATTGAATAAAGCTCCAGAAAATACAATGCCTCAGGAAGAGTTGCCTTATATTACAATTCCATCACTACAAGAAACGCTGCAACCAACAATTAGATCAAGTTTTTATGAGCCCTATTCGCAAACAGATTATATTCGTTTACTGAGATATAACTCAAATCAATTTCAAGAAGCACAAACAATTAATATACAAGTTCATGCACGTGCATCAGGTTACTTTGTTTTATCTCTCGGTTATAAAGAAGAAAGCAGGAATATAGTGATTAGCGGAGACGTCCAGCAAAAAAATGGAGGGAGTTGTCTTATTGCCCCAAATATCAATACATTATCATCTAAGGCTCAGCAATCGAAAAATGACATACAACCAGTAAAAGAAAGAAAGGATAATACTCCTGCAGCAATACTCGATGACCCAGAGCAAAAGAAAACAATTGTAGAAAAAAACGAGACTACAAACAATATCGTTTTTCTAATACCATTATTAACAACACTTCTGATAGGACTAAGTGTCTTTATTTTCTATAGAATTAATAGAAAAACATAAAATATATATATTACGCTATTGCAAAATGATAAAAAAATGTGCTAATATAGATTATCGCATTTTTCCACGAATGCGATTTTTTTTTGCTTTTTCCCTATATTTCTGTATAGCAATAAATTTAACTGCTGGCTTCGAGTATAGTAACTTTGCCAGTTTCAACATCATAAATTGCATTAGCAATCATCATTTGATTTTCATTGATCAGATTACTAATTAGCGGGCTTGATTCTTCTAATTGTTGCGTCGATAAAACAACTTGCATTTCTTCTGCTTTACGAAGATAGGGTATATTTGACAATGAAGGTTCACCTAATGATGTCGGCACAGCATCAAGGGCAGGTAAGACTTTGGCGATTAGTTGCGAGACTTCCTGACCTTTGTTTTTTGTCGCATTTACAATAGCGCCACATTTTGTATGACCAAGCATGATCACTAATTTCACTTGTGTCATGTTGATAGCTATTTCAATACTGTCGACAATGTCTTGATTGATCACGCCACCGCCGACTCGCAGAACAAAGATATCTCCTATCTTAGTATCAAAAATTTGTTCAGCATTAACTCGTGCATCCATACAGCTAATCACTACTGCATATCCATCAACACCATCTGCAGTCGATGCAATTTCTTCAGCAAAATTTCTGTCCTGAGTATTTTGAGCAACAAATCGCTTATTACCATCTAATAATTTTTGCAATGCATCATCTGGTGACATAACTTACTCTTTTCTTGTTAACTTGCCGCTATTATAAGTATAGTTTAACCATTTTTCATATTCTGCTACATCTTGACGTAAATCACCAATAAAATTAGTTCTTATTTTGCCAGTACCTTGTGTTACATGTTGCCATGTATAATTATTTATTACTTCCGTTTTACTCACATCGTCTGTTCGCTTCCAATCACGAATTGCAAAACTACGAAAAATAATTTCTGCTTCATTGAACGGTCGCGGAGATACATGCACAAATCCGATGTTAAAAGTATCTGTTATTGCTGTTCCATTATTAATTCTATTACCAAATTTTTCAATAAAAGAATCGATGTCAAAAGCAATGGCCTCATCAACTAAAACAGGGATTTGTGGGCCATCGCAAATTTCTTGAAAAAACTTTCTATTGTCAAAGCTACATTTAGTTTCCTCATCTAACTGTATATTTTTGACTTGCCAATATGTTTTATTAACTTCATTTGCTGGCAAAAGGCCCATCATATACAAGAATATATCGTCATAAACAACATTTTGTGGGTCACGAGGTTCTAGGTAAAAGCCTCCTTCTGGATTGCCACCTAATCGAGCAAACGAAATATTGTCCTTCATATCGTTGATTAGCACTGGCTCTTCTTTTCCTGTGCCGGTTACATAAGAATATTTATTTGTATTCCATACAGGTTCAGACAATAATGATTCTGCAGTAGAATTACTATGTAAATGACTGCCATCAGGAAAATTCCATGCGATTTCTGATGAAGGATAATCTAAGGATTGAGGCCCTAGACCGACCCAATGACCTAATTCATGATTCAAGGGATCCCAGTTCATTGCATCATTGATATATATCATTCCTTGAAGACGTTGATGTTTTCCTCCATCAGGGAATACATAATCATGGCTTGCCCATTCTTCTGGGATACCAATACCACCTACCCCATCATGAACACGTATATAATATGCATAATCAGGAGCACCAGTTCTTGGAGTAATAACAAAGAAATCAAACTGATCGCCAACTAATTCAAAAGCGGTATGACAGCCAATACAATTCTCTGGACTACTAATCAACCATGAGTCTTTATAAATATCCATATAATCAGGACCCAAAGCAACGAAGATGCCATATTCCGTCATTGCTATTGATTCTGATATAAATTGAATGGGTAGCTGATCACGTAAATCTGGATTTAATACTCGTAAGGACAAATCATCATAAATTGTCAGGTTGTTATCATAACTTTCAAAATCATAAATTGATTTGATGCATGTTTTTGTGTAAACCCCATCTCCACGCTCAACATCACCATTCTTTCCTGTGTCGTAGAACTTTGCACGATTTGTATAAAATGCCGGATTTTCAGGTGAATTTGTGACTAGGCCAGGCTCTAAGTGTGTTTCTATAACGAGATTGCTATGCCCAAAAATGATTAAAATAACACCGCTAATTGATGCAGCTGCAGTAACAAAAAGTAACGTAGCAAGCGCACTAAAACCTACAAATGCATGCACAGTCACAAAAACAAATATAACCGTGATCAATGATATAATGACAATGTTATTGAATTTGGCAGGATCCATTACCGCAATAGATTTTGTTATATCTTGACTGCCTTGTGAGAATGTACGATACATCGTAGTAGTTTCATCACCAAAGATAACTTCCGGATCAAATACAGTCAGGCTTTCATCAACAATATGCTGTGCGCCATTACGCGACCACAAGCCAATCTGCGGATCAACATGCGTAGGATCACATATGTCAGAATTCTGTTCATAATGCGTTGGCAAATAGACAACATCCATAAGATGAGACATATCTTCTGAAGGATTACATCCAACAAACAACATATTGCACATGAGTAGTATAGGAATAATTAACTTCATTTAATAATTAATTCAATAAAATATAATTTATACCCAGACTTTGGCTCATCAATAACATAGCGAGAAGCAATGATTAAACATGAGCCAGCATCCATCAATGGCTCAGTAACTAGAGGAAATGCCACATATCCTACAAGGACATCTCGATTATTTTGCGTACATTCTTCTACGTATGGAAAAGTGGTATCTAGTGCAGACCCGCTTAATGGCGCGTCTGAATCTCTTGTGATGCTGAATAACTGATCAATGGGAAACTTTTCACCTCTATTCATCATAATATTAGCATCAGCTAGATCCAAAGTAGCTTTTTTAATATTGACTTGGACAACCGATTCAACTAAGCCATAGATGCTGCCTCCTTTTCGCTCAGCCCCCAAAGCATAGATACATGTACCAGTCTTATTTAACTTGACCTTCATAAACTCATCTGTATCAGTGCATGTGCCATCAAACTTACCGTCGATCCTCTCAGGCGCTCGTGTAACACGATCTGATATATCACCTAGAGCCTTCAAATTTGATGCCCCATCCCACATACTTTGTGATATCGTTTGACCAACATAACCATCGATGACACCAGTTATATTAAAAGTAGAAGCAGTTTTAGCTGTCATAGGTTGTCCTGCCAGTTGTTGGCTAAAATTGAGAAAATCAACTAATCGCAGATCTGTATTTTTAACATCGTCTATACGCCTCGCGGAATCACGGCTAACTTTGATTAATTCTTCGACCGTAGCATCAGGCCTAATCTGTCGACCGATAGCTATTAATGCACCAATAACTGGTGCTGCATTTGATGTACCGCTTCCCTGTCTATACTCACCACTATCACTCGCAACTTCTAGATCAGATGGAGCAAGAAGAGAGAGTTCGGCAGTAATATTTGAATAATTATTAATCACGCCATACCTATTTACTGCACCTACACTGACAGTTTCTGTTTTACAAGCTGGGAACCCCATTAAATCGACGTTGCCATCGTTGCCAGATGCAAAGATTGGCACAATACCAACATCACGCATTTTGAAAAAAGCATCATTACGGATGTTGTCTTTGAAACATTTTTTACCACTACGAAGAGCGTCTCTTTGAAAGATTTGCATGCCAAATGACATCACGACAGCATCAACGCCATATTCAGGGCCATTCTCAGCCAACCATTCATAGGCACCGGCAGTTTCACCAATAAAACCACCAGAACTACCACCAGCTTTTAAAAAAATTAATTGTGCGCCTGGAGCAAGATGCGTGATCGTACCAGCGACCATTGTGCCATGATCTGTGCTTCCCGCTGCAGTACCCGGTCCAATCGACTCATTCTCACCATCACATTGATTAGCATAAGCTTTATTTAGCTTAACTAACTCTCTACTAAAGCCTATGCATGCTTCAAATATTACTTTCCCAACAAAGTCTGGGTGATTTGATTCAAAGCCACCATCAATGATTGCAATAACCGATCCTTCGCCTGTACACCCGTTATCCCAAACCTCTTGTACACGAAGTAATTGATAGGCAGTACGATTGGACCTACGCGTATTAGGCGTCGTGGTATTATCCTTACAAAGGACTGAAAGCTCTTCCGATTCAAACACCTCTCGTGGCGGTGGAGCAGGATTCTTAGTTGGTTTTGCATTATCTTTTGCTACAGCTAAATCACTATCAGGAATCACCCCAGGAATTCTCTGCCCAAAGCATTCATTCAAAATAGTAATTTCAGATTCTTTTGGTGGTTTCCCTTCGCTCAATTGCTGTAATCTTTCAGGATCTATCTTGTCTTGCAAACATGATTGTAGCTCAGAATCTTCTGAGGCAAAGGGATTTTCTCCTAACAAATTAGGATTCATCGCAGGAGAAATACTGCCCAATAAATAACATTTATCAACAATATCGTATTCATCATTTGTAGGCTTTTGATTATCCTTAAGCTCTACAAGTCTTTTTGCGTTAATTTCCTCAGCAAGGCAGGCTTGATACTCTGGTTGTTCATCTAGAAACGGATTTATACTTATGAATCCTCCATTAGTATTAATAGTATTGTCGGAAAAGAAAAAATTCAGCAAGAACCCAGCCACAAACAAGGTTCCAATCACAGTTAAAACAAATCCAAGAATTATTTTTAATTGATTTGTCATAAATAGATTTTACCTCATTCATGTTATCAAAAAAGTCTAGTTGCAAAAAAACTTATGTATTGCTATTGTAGAAATATCAAAAAATTATTCAACAAAGGGAGGTGATCCATGTTATCTAGTGTAATGTGTCGCCTCTATCTAGGTTTATAAATAATCTTTGATAGAGGCTTTAACATATTTTTTATCCTGGTCCAAGAAAAATTCTTGGACCAGGACTTTTATCAAGCAAAAATTAAGGAGCAATGAATGTCAAAACCATTAGAAGGTGTAAGGGTTTTAGATTTTACCTGGGCACAACAAGGTCCATACGGTACTACGTTATTGGCAGACATGGGCGCTGAGATTATTAAAATAGAAGCACCTGGCGGCGAACGTGGTAGGCATATTTTCCCTCCAGGTGAACCTGGTGCATACCCTCTAGGTTATTTTGTTGCCCATAATAGAGGCAAGCGTAGTGTTGTGATTGATTTAAAAAAACCTGGTGGCAAAGAAATCATTCATCGATTAGTTAAAACAGTTGATATAGTAGTAAATAACTTTCGTTCAGGAGTCATGGATAAATTTGACCTTGACTATGAATCACTAAAGAAGATAAACCCCGGCATCGTATACGCAAATGCAACAGGCTTTGGTCCTCTAGGTAAATATGCAGGCAAGCCAGGAGTTGACATTATGGGGCAAGCAATGGGGGGAATCATGGGCAAGACTGGGTTTGAAGGTCATCCACCTACTCCGGCTGCAGCATCCATAGCAGATCAAACAGGAGCAATTTTATTATGCTCAGGAATTTTAGCAGCATTAGTAAAAAAAGAAAAAACAGGCAAAGGTGAACAAGTAGATGTGTCACTCTATGCAGGTCAACTTGCTTTACAGACGTGGGAGTTAACAACTTACGCAATGACGGGTATTAAGAGTGGTCGAGGTGGAACTGGGCATCCTGTAGCAAGCAAAAATGGAATTTGGCGAGTCTTTGAATGCAAAGATGATTATTTTGTCATTGGATCAGTAGATATGTTTCGGTTTAAACGACTCTGTCATGCCCTTGGCATCCCAGAGCTCTCAGATAAATTTCCTGATGACGAAACAAGACGAGCAGGTCTTGATGAAATTAACGCACAACTAGAAATTGAATTTGCAAAATATATATATAAAGATATTAGTAAGATATTTGATGAGCAAGATGTTATTTATGCGCGGGTACAAGATTACGATGACATATTGAATGATGAGCATGCAAAGGATAACGGATATATAACTACATTAAATCATCCATTTTATGGCGAGGTCACAACAGTCGGATGTCCAATTCAATTTGGTGGAAAACCAACTGAACTCGCTGGTCCACCTCCTGAATTAGGAGATTTTACAGAAATATATCTTGAGCAGGCTGGTTATACATGGGAAGAGATAGATCAGTTAAAAAAAGACAAGGTGATTGAATAATTACCTGCTAATTAATAATTCAATCAATCTATCAATATTATCAAGAGTGTTTATATTTTCTATTTGATTAGTGATTTCATCAGCAATTTTCGTGTCAAAAGGTAAAGCAGAATAAACTGCTTGAATACGTTTTTTTTCTGTAGTAAAATCCCACTTAAATTCATCACCAGTCATTGAAATGGCGTGCTTGTTACCATCATTCAAGGAAATTGAAATTTTAGGACCATACTGCGGCCTATCACTTTTTTCTACAGTGACTAGCTTAGTTAGACGTTGTACTTCAGGTAATTCTTCAAATGTTGATCTGTCTCCATATGAAAGTCGTCTACCAGTCGATTCATAGCCTTTATTAATAATTGCCGATGCAGCAAAATGAGCATTTTTCCATTCATCTGTTCCGCCCCATCCTGGTCTAGGGTATTTAGGTGATGGATAGACTGTTTCCCATTCATTCATTTCAATATGTATATTTTTAATTGATGCAGGGTCTATATCATGTTCAATTGCAAGTGCCGCACAACCATCAATCACTGGTTGGACAAATCCTGCTCCAGAATAAATTTTCATTGTGACATCATGTAATCGCCATTCCGTACCCAATTTTTCTGTAATAGTAGCCAAGTCAAATTTAGTCTGATTATCAAAACTACCATTCAATTTATCATTTTCAATGCCCGTAAAAATTCGTAAAAATCCAGCTGGTCCTTCAAAGCACTCCACTGCTCCATTGACATCAAGGTCCGCAATACGAGATGCCATCATGCCATTCTGTGTTGCAATTCCTTCCTGAAAAGTCATCTCTTTAGTGCCTTCGTGACTGGTTTGAAGATTGCCAGAAGCAAAACTTACTGCAAGAGCTAATGTATTAGCAATCTGATCTGATGATAAAGACTGTATTTTTGCACTTGCTATTGCTGGACCAAAAATACCAAAAAGGGCTGAAGAGCGAAATCCTTGATTTTGAGCAGAAGGTACTGTATCACGACTGAGACGGCAATGCACCTCATATGCAGCAGCAACAGCTGTCAAGAATTCTTTCCCATTGATAGATCGTCCTTCTGATTCTGCTAGTACTGCGGGAATGATGGTGCAGCCTGGATGCGTCAACATCCGGT
>NZJM01000033.1 GCA_002692205.1 Legionellales bacterium
CGCATATATACAGCGCGGAGAACGTAAGCAAGCGGTTACTAACCCGAAAGAAGCTTTTGATTGGTTATTAAAAGAAGTTGAGCATGGTTTGTCTCTGCAAAGATATAAAGGCCTTGGAGAAATGAACCCCGAACAGCTTTATGAAACAACGATGGACATAGAAAATAGAAGTTTATCTTTGGTGACAATCAAAGAGGCCAAAGATGCTGATGAAATGTTTCGCGATCTGATGGGGGATGATGTTGAACCTCGCAGACTCTTAATCGAAAAATACGCACACACCGTTGAAAACATAGACATCTAGGAGCAAAAAAACACCCTCAAAATTTTTAACCACAGGCGTGGGCTAAACTGTTAACCTATGGTTATCTAAAAAGTTTACAGGGAGCCAATTGCCGATGTTAATGCGTAAAAGCCCATCAATAAGACATAACTGGACCAAAAAAGAAACACTAGCGCTACTCCAACAACCTTTTAACGATTTATTACACAGAGCCCAACAAACGCATAGGTATAACTTTGATCCCAACAAGGTGCAACTTAGCACTTTGATGAATATAAAGAGCGGCGGATGCCCAGAAGACTGCGCCTATTGTCCACAAAGCTCAAGATACCAGACCGGGGTTGAGGCAGAAAAGCTGGCTGCGGTTCAAGATGTCGAGTCACGGGCACAAAGCGCTAAAGATAAGGGAGCAACACGATTTTGTATGGGCGCGGCGTGGCGACAGCCAAAGCAAAGAGATTTAGATAAGGTTATTTCAATGGTCAAGGCTGTAAAAAAGATGAAAATGGAGACTTGCGTGACTCTTGGTATGTTGTCCCGCGACCAAGCGGATCAGCTGAAAGCAGCTGGACTGGATTACTACAACCATAATATTGATAGCTCCCCGGAATATTATACAAAGATCATTACTACTAGAGATTACGATGAAAGACTGGAGACACTTGAACATGTAAGAGATGCCGGCATCAATGTTTGTTGTGGCGGGATAATAGGAATGGGCGAGAGCATTGATGATAGAGCGGATTTTTTATTAATACTTGCAAACATGCCGTCACATCCCGAGAGCGTCCCAATCAACATGTTAGTTAAGGTAGAGGGAACGCCGCTCAATGATGTTGAAACCATCGACCCAATAGATTTTATAAGAATCATTGCTTCAGCAAGAATTATGATGCCCAAATCTTATGTAAGATTATCTGCCGGGAGAAATGAAATGTCTGATGAGATGCAGGCTTTATCTTATCTCGCTGGCGCCAATTCAATTTTTTATGGAGAGAAGCTCTTAACAACAAATAACCCCCAGCTGCAACAAGATCGTGAATTATTAAAACGATTAGGAATAGAGCCAAGCGAAAATTATAGCCCATGATTAAAAAGGTGTAATTTTTTTATGAACATTGATTCAGAAATAAAAAAACGTAAAGAACAGGGCTTATTTAGAGAAAGAAAAATTATTACGTCGCCACAAGGTGCGCAGATCTCGGTTTGCGGGAAAAAGTTTTTAAATTTTAGTAGCAATGATTATCTAGGTTTTGCAAACAATGAAGAATTAAAGCGCTGCATGATTGATGCTATTAACAAGCACGGTATTGGCTCCGGTTCTTCACAGTTAATGACTGGGCATGTAAAAGCACATCGCACTTTGGAAAAAAAACTATCGTCGTTTTTTAATAAACAAGCAGCCTTAGTTTTTTCATCGGGGTACCACGCAAATTTAGCAGTTGCTTCCGCCTTAATTAATAAAAATACAATAATTATTCAAGACAAACTAAACCATGCGTCTTTAGTTGATGCAGCAGCACTCTCAAAGGGAAGGCTTGTGCGTTATCGCCATAAAGATTTGGCCCATCTAGAGAAAATACTAGAAAAGCATAAAGAACAGGAACAGATTATTATGACAGACGGCGTTTTTAGTATGGACGGAGATTATGCCCCATTAGCTGAAATATCAAAAATGTGTAGAAAGTATAATGCTTTGTTAATTGTTGATGATGCTCATGGCATAGGCGTTCTAGGGAAAAGAGGGGCTGGCCTAGCAGAAGAATTTGATGTTGAAAATGAAATTGACCTATTAATAGGCACCTTCGGCAAATCATTTGGAGCATCGGGTGCGTTCATAGCCGGAAGCGAGGCAATTATCGAAGCCTTTATCCAAAAGGCAAGAACATATATTTACACAACTGCACTGCTGCCTTCGCTCGCAGCAACAATTACACAAGCTGTAGATTTAGTAGAAAAAAGTGACAACAAAAGAGCACACATCAAACACTTAGTTAAAAGCTACAAAGAATCAGCTATAAATCTTGGCTTGCCCATAACTAACTCACCCAATCATATTCAGCCAATGATTTTTGGATGTGCGAAAGAAACTGTTAAGATAAGTAGAGCGCTTTATAAAAAAAATATATTGGCTTCTGCTATCCGTCCGCCAACAGTTCCCAAGGGAACCTCAAGATTGCGAATAAGTCTCACAGCTTTACATACAAAGGAAAACATCTCTCTTTTATTAAATACTATAAGCGAGATTTTAAGTGCAAGAAATTAAAAATATGGATTGCTTTTTGTTACATGGATGGGGAGTAACAAACCTAATTTGGGAAAAATTTAGCCCAAAATTCAATCTTTTTAAAAATACCTATACGCCTTGTCTTTACGACTCTATTGTTAAACCTGAAGGCACCATTCTTCAGTCTGCTTCAGAAGCATTGAGTAAAATTATTAATAATGATTCTATACTTATTGCCTGGTCAATTAGCGGGTTAATTGCACTTAGACTGCTAGGCATGTCATCAAAAATAAGGGCAGTAATTTTTATTGCAAGCACACCTTGTTTTATCAACAAGGATAGGTGGCACAATGTAATTGATACAAAAGATTTGGAAGAATTAAAGAAAAAGCTTTTGAATAATACAAGAAGTTCATTGAACCATTTTGCTAGCTTGGTGGCTCATGGAGATACGCAAGCATCAAAAACAAACAAGGCTGTAAGAAGATATTTAGCTCATGAGAGCAATAAAAACTCTCTCTCTCGTTGGTTAAATGAATTGGAAACAACCGACTTTAGAAAAATCTTAGCATCTATAAATATACCCTGCTTTTTTATTTTCGGCGAAAACGATATTCTTATTAAAAGGGAAATAATTAAACAAGTAGAATGCCTGATGCCCGAAGCGCGGTGTATAACCATAAAAAACTGTGGGCATGCCCCCTTCATTAGTCAGCCCGAGGTGACGTATAAAGTAATTAGTGAGTTTTTGAATGAAAGAATTTAATAGTCAAAAAAAATATTCAAAAAAAATTGGCAGTGTCCGCGCAGCTTTTGATAGAGCATCCGAAAGTTACGATAACTATTCCGTGTTACAACGTATTGCAGCTGATAGATTAATAGAGTCTCTCGACCAAATAAAAATCAAGCCAACAAAGATTCTTGATTTAGGATCAGGCACGGGCTATGGAGCAAAAATTTTTCATAAAAGATATAGGAATGCACAAATTTTCCAGGTCGATATAGCCGAGAAGATGTTAAAGACATCGAAAAAAAAATCGCCTCTTTTTTTTTCAAAGGATCATTTTATTTGTGCAGATGCAAACAAATTACCTTTTATTGACAAACATTTTGATTTAATTTTTTGTGGATCAACAATTCAGTGGTGCAACGATCTCGATATAGTTTTCGATGAGGTTGAGCGCACGCTTAAGCAAGACGGCATGTTTCTTTTCTCGAGTTTTGGGCCCGATTCATTGATAGAGCTTCGCGATTGTTGGAGTTACGTTGATGACTTTGTTCATGTGAAT
Source organism: Legionellales bacterium (assembly GCA_002692205.1). Taxonomy (GTDB): domain Bacteria; phylum Pseudomonadota; class Gammaproteobacteria; order Eutrophobiales; family Eutrophobiaceae; genus UBA11869. The sequence goes on from NZJM01000033.1 coordinate 3,800, forward strand.
GCTTTTGTTGACATGCATGATATTGGCGACGCATTAGTTCGTAATAGATTAACTTCTCCTGTTTTGAATACAGAAAAAATCATTTTAACTTATGATGATTGTCGTCAGCTTATGTATGAGCTGAAGTATATCGGCGCAAACAATGTCAATAGCGGCAGAAGAAAAACATTAACAGGAAAAAATAGACTAAAGAAAGTTTTTGAACATTATGAAACATATCGTGAAAATAAAAAACTACCAGCAACTTATGAGGTTATTTATGGCCATGCATGGAAATCTCAAGATAAAACTAATATACAATCTGTGTCATTAGAGCTAGTCAAAGAGCAGCTAAAAAAAACGGTAACTTAATATAATGAAAAATTTTTTTGTGACAGGCACCGATACTGGCGTTGGCAAGACATGGTTTACCATTGCCTTAATGACAGCTTTAAAAAACGCTGAATATAGTGTTGGTGGTATGAAGCCAATTGCCACCGGAGCAGAGATGATAAATAGCGAATTAATTAATGAGGACGCAAAATTAATTATGCAAAATTGTAGTCACAAAGTTTCATATAATCTGGTAAACCCCTTTGTTTTTGCCTTACCCGCAGCACCTCATATAGCCGCTGAAATCGAACATAGAATAATCGACCCTAGCCAAATAATAAAAAATTTTCATACTTTAAATTCCGCTTTCGATATTTTGATTATGGAGGGTATAGGTGGTTGGCGGGTACCTATAAACGACAAATACGCTTTTTCAGATCTTGTTGAAACACTCAATTTATCGGTTATTTTAGTGGTAGGGTTGAGATTAGGGTGTATAAACCATGCAATATTAACCTCAGAGTCGATAAAATCCCAAGGTATCCGGCTTTGTGGTTGGGCGAGCAGTCATTTAGACAGCACCTACGACACACCCATGGAAACGATAAGAACCTTAAAAAAACGCTTAAATTGCCCGCACATAGGACATTTACCATATAATAGCAATTTTGATCGAGACAAACTTTCGACAGAGGTGTCTCCATCTTTTATTTCGCAGATTTAACATTTAAAACAGAGGCCAAGTTAGGTTAATATATCGCTTCTTTTATAACAGTCCGGCTAGAAAAGCTTACATTTGAGTCGGCTGAAGAAAACAAAATTAACAATTTTTTATGGAATAGTTTTATCGACAGAGATGCTCTTTAATCTAACAAACGAAAATAATTTAGAAAAAACTATCATGGTTATGCCAAATAGAGCCATGCCTTGGCAACAGATAATGTTAATTTATTTTTTGATATCGACGGTAACAATAATTATTGCATTAGGCTTTTTTTCTCAGGGGTTTACACTTATCTTGCCATTTGCAGGATTAGAACTAACAGCACTCGGTGTGGTTTTGTATATAAGTGCTTGGCGAAGCAATATTAAAGAAGTTGTTTGTGTTGCGGACGATAAAATAAGAATAGAAATTGGGCATAATACTGCAGAAAAAGTTTTCGAGATTGATAGAACATGGGCACAAGTTGTATTAGAACGTTCATGGAATAACTGGTATCCAAGCCGACTATTATTACGTTCTCACGGAAGACAACTTGAGATTGGTAAATTTTTAAATGAACAAGAACGCCAACGTTTGGCAATAGAATTAAAGAAAATACTTAAAAAATGAAAATCATAATCACAGAGGAAAGTTGTAATGTTTGTCAATAAATTTAAACAAATTATGTTTGCAATAAGTGTTTTTTCACTGATGTTCATAAGTGAAATGGCATTGGCTGATTATATGAATGTGCTTAATCTTACAAAGGGCGTCACCCCAACAAGCAAAATGGTTTATGGATTACACATGCAAATTTTATACATCGTTACGGCGATCGGCGTAGTCGTTTTCTCTGTTATGTGTTGGTCAATATATCATCATAGAAAGTCTAAAGGCGCAGTAGCAGAACAATTTCATCACAGTACGTCGGCCGAAATAACATGGACAGTAATCCCAATAATAATACTCGTTGTTATGGCTATTCCTGCAACCAAGGCATTGGTCTTCATGGAGCAGACAGGTGATGCCGAAATGACAGTAAAAGTTACCGGCTATCAATGGAAATGGAAATATGATTACCTAGACGAGGGAATTAGTTTTTTTAGTTCATTATCACAAGACAGCAACGAGGCACGACAAAGAAATTCAGGCATAGATCCTGAGACAGTCGAAAATTACCTAATGGATGTTGATAATCGTGTTGTGCTTCCTATTAATACAAAAATACGAATACTTACAACCGCAGCAGATGTAATACATGATTGGTGGGTACCTGCTTTAGGCTGGAAACGCGATGCAATTCCAGGTTTTATTAATGACAACTGGACTTATATCGAGGAGCCTGGCGTCTATCGTGGTAAATGTGCGGAGCTTTGTGGAAGAGATCATGGATTCATGCCGATTGTTGTCGAGGCTGTTCCCAAAGCTGAATATGCTGTATGGGTTGAAGAACAAAAAGCAATACAGCTCGCTGCAGCAGCAGGAGCAGATAGGGAATGGACTAAAGACGAATTACTAGAAAAAGGCAAAGATGTTTATGCTACAAACTGTGCTGCTTGTCATATGGCGGAAGGCCAGGGTGTTGAGGGCTTGTTCCCAGCCTTAGTTGGAAGCGCTATTGTGAATAACCCAGACGCATCTGAAATGATCATGCTAATTCTTAATGGAAAAAATATGATGCCGGCTTTTAAAGACATACTGAATGATGCAGATATATCAGCGGCAATGACCCATGAGAGAAATTCGTGGGGTAACACTGTCAAGGATGTTATTCAACCATCCGATGTAAAGGCAATGAGATAAAAAATAGATTTAATTATACTTACAACAATTTTATTAAAATAACAAAATTATATAAAAGGTAAAAATTATGAGCGAAGCAGTTCTTCACGACGATCACCATGATCACAAACCAACTGGAATAGGCCGATGGCTTTTTTCCACAAATCATAAAGATATAGGCACCATGTATCTGGTGTTTGCTTTAATAATGTTTTTTGTTGGCGGCGCTATGTCGATGGTAATTAGAGCCGAGTTGTTTCAGCCAGGATTACAATACGTCGATCCGCAGTTTTATAATTCTATGGTAACAGTGCATGCGCTGGTGATGATATTTGGGGCATTGATGCCCGCAGGTGTTGGTCTTGCTAACTGGATGATCCCAATAATGATCGGGGCTCCTGATATGGCATTACCACGTATGAATAATATGAGCTTTTGGATCTTGCCTTTTGCTTTTACGTTATTACTTTCAACTTTCTTTATGCAAGGTGGTGCTCCAGCAGGCGGATGGACAATGTATCCCCCTCTTGTATTGCAACTGGGTGATGGTTTCCCTTACTTAGTGTTTGCGGTTCATTTTCTGGGTATCTCATCAATAATGGGCGCAATTAATATTATCGCGACTGTTTTTAATATGCGGGCTCCCGGCATGACGTTTATGAGATTACCTTTATTTGTGTGGACGTGGATAATAACAGCATTTTTGCTGATCGCCGCGATGCCGGTTCTTGCTGGCGGTGTTACCATGTTGCTGACGGATAAGTATTTTGGAACCGCATTTTTTGATGCTGCTGGCGGGGGGGATCCCGTAATGTTTCAGCATATTTTTTGGTTTTTTGGCCATCCCGAGGTTTATATTTTAGTGCTTCCTTCTTTTGGCGTAATTTCACAAATTATTCCAACTTTTTCTCGTAAGCCGCTATTTGGTTACACCTCTATGGTCTATGCAACAGCGTCAATTGCTTTCTTATCCTTTTTCGTATGGGCACATCATATGTTTACAGTTGGCATGCCTTTAGCTGGCGAGTTGTTCTTTATGTACGCAACAATGTCAATTGCTGTGCCTACTGGTGTAAAAATATTTAACTGGATGGCGACGATGTGGAGGGGCTCCATGACTTTTGAAACCCCGATGCTGTTTGCAATTGGTGTTTTATTCATGTTTTCAATTGGCGGTTTTTCTGGCTTAATGATGGGAATTACACCGGTTGATTTTCAATATCATGATACATATTTCATTGTCGCACATTTTCATTATGTAATTGTTCCCGGCATCATATTTGGGATAATTGGCGGAATTTATTTTTGGCTCCCAAAATGGACGGGCAACATGTATGACGAGAAACTCGGTAAATTACATTTCTGGTTGTCAACAATTTCTGTAAATGTATTGTTTTTCCCTATGCACTTTATAGGTTTAGCAGGCATGCCTCGACGGATACCAGACTATAGTGTTCAGTTTGCCGATTGGAATAATATTATAAGTATTGGTGGTTTCGCTTTTGGCCTTAGCCAATTACTACTAGTTTGGGTTGTCATAAAGTGTGTCCGTGGAGGAGAAAAGGCGACGGATCAAGTTTGGGAGGGTGCCCATGGGTTAGAATGGACCTTATCATCACCCCCACCTTTTCATAGTTTTACAACGCCACCTAAGGTGACGGATGCAACAGCACACTCTTAAGCGTGATATGGATGCAACTTTTGATATGAGCAAAAAAGATCAGGCGACTTTAAAAAAAGAGCTTGGAAGAAAAAATATACGATTAGCTATTATTTTGGGATTGGTAGCTATCTCATTCTATGCAGGATTCTTTTTATTTTATGCGACGTAAAAAATATGAAAAATAAAGCAACACAAACTGCAAAAAAGCTAGGTTTAATAGCTATTGCTATGTTCGGTTTTGGTTATTTAATGGTGCCCATATATAATATTATGTGCGAGGTAACTGGGATTAATGGCAAAACAGGTCAAATTTCAAAATCTGAAGTGAGGCTAGAAGATGTAGATTTAGATAGGTTAGTGACTGTTGAGTTTGACACTAACGTTAACCCAAACCTACCATGGTCCTTCAAGGCGGCTAAATTTAAACAACAGGTGCGTCCAGGTGAAATCGCCGAAGCACTATTTATTGTTAAAAACGAGTCAGATAATTTTGTTGTGGGGCAAGCTATACCGAGCGTAGCGCCAGAGTTAGCATCTTTATTTTTCAATAAAACAGAGTGTTTTTGTTTTGTGAATCAAAAATTAGCCCCCGGTGAAACAAAGGAGATGGTTGTTCGTTATGTTGTGGGCTCAGATTTACCAGAAAAAATTACAACAATGACGTTGTCGTATACTTTTTTCAAAGCTTCCGAGGATAATGTGGCAATCACTAAACAAGATCGTACAAAAAAAATAAAAGAAAATGGCTAAAAAATTAATTAAGGCGAGGGATAGTTATGTCTGATTCAAACGACACATACTTTATACCAGAACCAAGTCGCTGGCCCATAGTGGGAACCATAGCATTATTTGTTGCATTTATTGGTGGAGGCATGGTGTTAAATGGTTACATCAACAATGGACAATACGTTCTAGGTATCGGTGTTGCTGCAATAATATACCTTTTTTATGGCTGGTTTAAAGATGTTATAGATGAAAGCATTGCAGGAAAATATAATGAACAAGTTGATATTAGTTTTCGTTGGGGGATGGCTTGGTTTATTTTTTCTGAAGTCATGTTTTTTGCAGCCTTTTTCGGCGCATTATTCTATACACGCGTTCTATCAATCCCCTGGCTCGGCTTAGAGGAAAATGTATCCAACCAGTTCTTATGGCCAGATTTTCAAGCCGTTTGGCCGTTATTGACCACACCTGACATGACAATTGCTGGCGTTGAGTCGAAATACATGGCAATTAAAGAAGTTATTCCTGCATGGGGTCTCCCCGCATGGAACACAGCAATTCTCTTAGCTAGCGGCGCAACAGTCACGTTTGCTCATTGGGCTTTAAAGAAAGGAAATCGTGCTGCACTTTGTTGGTGGTTAGCGGCGACAGTGTTGTTGGGTTTTATCTTTGTCTATTTGCAAGCAACCGAATATGGGCACGCATATCACGAGCTAGATCTAACAATGAAATCCGGAGTATACGGTTCAACTTTCTTTATGTTGACTGGATTTCATGGTTTTCATGTCACCATGGGCGCTACGATGTTGGCGGTTATTCTGATTAGATCAATGAAAGGGCATTTCTCTGATCACAATCATTTTGCTTTTGAGGCAGTTGCTTGGTACTGGCACTTTGTCGATGTTGTCTGGTTAGGCCTATTTGTATTTGTTTACTGGATATAGATCACGTAAAAAAAGTTTAAAGGCGTTGCAAAAGCAGCGCCTTTATATTTTTATGATATTAAAAACCCCTTCCGTGAGGCGATACTAATCCAAATTTATAACCAACCAACAATGATATGAATAAGAGAATTGAAAGCGTTACTCTAAAAGTCAACGACGTAACTAGCCTCTTAGAATTAGACTCGTCTTTTGCTAAGAAAAAAAGTCCCGATACAAGGGATATGCCTATTAGAATAAATAAAGCGAGGATATAGATTTTAAAAAGAATAGCACCCATCTTTGTATGTCTCTATCAATTAATTCAATGAGTTTAACATTATAATTTGCATAGGACCCTATGAATTGACCATCGATGAAAATTAAGATCAGAAACTGGATTTTTTGTCCAAGACTAATTACAACTTTACTTGCATTAACATTTTTTATCTTGTTTTTGCGGTTAGGTTTTTGGCAGCTAGATCGTGCAGCACAAAAGTATGATGAATTTTCTTTTTTTGAAAAACGCCAAGCAAAGCAAGCAATTAATTTAGATCAAAACAACATTAAAAGCCTTGGTAGTACAGAGCTTATCTGGCGTAAAGTGAAAATGACAGGCTCGTTTTTGGAAGAGCGTCAAATTTTGCTGGATAATCAGGTTAATGCTAGTACGGCGGGTTATTATGTTTACACCCCATTTCTTGTTAAAGATAGCGAAAATGTAGTTCTAGTAAATAGAGGCTGGGTTCCATCTGGCGCTAATCGTTCTTTAGCACCCGACCTGGTCGTTACTAAAGGGATTGTAACTATTGTTGGTCTTGTAAAGAAAGAACCTCGTACAGGTCTTTTACTCATAAAAGACCATACTGAAAAATTAAATGAAACAATCATGCGCATGCAGCGACTAAATATTGAAGAAGTTAGTAACATAATAAAAATTAATTTATCACCATTGATAGTTAGGCTATCGCCAGAATCAGATCATGGATATATTAGAAAATGGAAATCTCGTGATTCAGGTAAAAATACACACATAGGGTATGCTTATCAGTGGTTTGCATTTGCTGTAACGTTGCTTATTATTTATCTAATCATGAATACCAAAAGAGAGACGGAGTAGTATAAATGGATGAAAAAAACTCTAATAAAAGAAATAAAGCAATTATATGTAGCATCGTTGTTGCTTTTACAGCACCTTTCGTTTTGTCTTGGTTTGTATTTAATCATACCAATTTCTTGGAGACCAGAGGCACAGCAAATTATGGTAAATTAATAGACCCGCCAGTTTTACTTGAGAATTACTTGTTAATTGACCCAAATAATTTAGATAAAAAAGATACGTTACATGGGAAGTGGAGCATGATTTTTGTGGCGGAGACATGTGGCGATGTATGTATGGAAAATGTTTATCGTATGCGACAGATTCATTTAGGAATCGGGAAGCATTCTCTAAGGATACAAAAAGTTTTATTGTTAACCGAGCAAGATCCTCTTCAATTAACAGAGCAATTTATTAATTATCCAGGTCAGCAGGTTATAAGCAATAGCGCAACAGACTCAAATTTATTACTAGACAATTTTCGTTTGGATGATGCTGTTAACCCAATAAAAGCTGGCCGTATTTATATATCAGATCCATTAGGGAATCTTATGATAAGTTACCCTGCAGATATTAACCCAAAAGGTATTTTAAAAGATCTAAAAAAACTATTAAGGGCATCTCGTATCGGGTAACTAAATGACTTTAAGGCTAACCCGTGAATAAAGTATTAATTAATTCTCTGCGAACAGGAGCTTTTTTAGCGCTACTTGTAATTATTCTAGGTGCATATGTTAGATTATCAGATGCAGGTTTGGGTTGTCCTGATTGGCCAGGGTGTTACGGCAAATTAATTGTGCCGGAAGGAAGCACCAATCAAATTGAAGAAATGAATCAAGCATACCCAGAAAGACCCTTTGAAAAAGATAAGGCATGGAAGGAAATGTTGCATCGTTATCTTGCAGCTTTGTTAGGATTTTGTATATTAATTTTTAGTTTTTTTACATGGGTTAAGCCTGAGTTTTATAAAATAAGATTTTATTCAAGTGCTTTATTAGCTCTTGTTCTACTTCAGGGCTTGTTAGGTATGTGGACAGTCACACTTCTATTAAAACCAGTAATTGTCATGCTACATCTCATGGGCGGACTGACTATTTTAAGTTTGCTATATTGGCAAATGTTACGACAGCAGTCAGCCGTTGGGTTTTTTAAAAGCGAAGGCAATAAAAAATTGTTGCCTTTTGTTGCGGTAGGAATAATTATTTTGTTTTGTCAGATATCTCTCGGAGGCTGGACCAGTTCTAACTATGCAGCATTAGCTTGCCCAGATTTTCCAAAATGTAAAAATGTTTGGTGGCCAGAAATGAATTTTAAAGAAGGTTTCGTGCTTTGGCGCGGCTTAGGGATTGATTATGAAGGAGGCACTCTTGATGGCTCAGCAAGAACTGCAATTCATATGACTCATCGTATTGGTGCTATCATTACTGCAGTTGCGATTACTTGTATTGCATTATGGTCTATTTTGGTCGGCAAAAAATATATAAGATGGACAGGGGCGAGTATACTAATATTGCTTTTTATCCAAATATCGCTAGGTATAGCCAATGTAAAGTTACATCTGCCTTTGTTGGTAGCTGTAGCTCACAATGGAGTAGCTGCTTTATTGTTGCTATCCTTGGTTACATTGCTTCATCATGCCATTAACGAGGAAGAGTAGTTTTTAGTAAATACTTGAAAAAAAATGCAGAATAGATCTATAACAGATACAGCAGAGGTAGTTTGGCAGGATTACTTAGCACTTTGTAAGCCAAAGGTGATTTCTTTGATTGTTTTTACTGCTGTTGTGGGGATGTTTTTAGCAACACCTAACATGGTTCCCTGGAAGCCATTAATTTTTGGAACAATCGGAATTGGTTTAGCAGCAGCTTCTGCAGCAACGATAAATCATATTATTGATCACCGAATTGACTCAATTATGGCAAGAACTATGCGTCGCCCCCTTCCAGAGGGAAAAATTAGCGTAATGAATGCTGCCATATTTGCCTGGTTTTTAGGAACAATCTCTATGGGGGTCCTAGCTTTTTTGGTGAATCCGCTTACTGCGGGGCTAACAGCTCTTTCCTTGATAGGTTATGCATTTATTTATTCTATGTTTTTAAAGCGAGCAACGCCGCAGAATATTGTCATAGGGGGTGCAGCTGGCGCAGCTCCACCAGTATTGGGTTGGACTGCAGTAACAGGCGTATTAGATGCTAATTCTTTATTACTATTTTTAATTATTTTTGTTTGGACCCCACCTCATTTTTGGGCATTAGCAATATATCGACGTGATGATTATGCTGCGGCAGATATTCCAATGCTGCCAGTAACTCATGGGGTTGAATTCACCCGATTACAGATACTTCTTTACACAATTTTACTTTTTATTGTAACTTTGTTGCCATATCTGGTCGGCATGTCTGGGTTATTTTATTTATTTGGCGCAGTATTGCTTGGTGCTGGTTTTTTGTACTATGCGATACGCATGCATTTTAATCATGATGATCGTTTGGCAATGCAAACATTCTCTTATTCCGTTATCTATCTTATGCTTTTATTCGCTTTTTTATTGGTTGACCACTATATTCCATTGATCGCTAGTAATTTATAGATTAATTACTAGCAGATTTAATTATATAGGAATTATTTATTAATCGATTTTTTCAGTTTTTTTATCGCAGTATTTTCAATTTGCCTGACTCTCTCAGCAGAGATGTTATGAATTTCAGCAAGCTCATGGAGGGTTGCTTTTTTTTCACTAAGCCATCGGCTCGAAATAATATTTTTACTTCTCTCATCTAGTAGCGAGAGCGCATTATTTAAATTTCTTTGTTCAAGAGAAGTATTCTGTTTATTTTCCATATGTTCCTCTGGGCCGCATTCACTATTGGTTAAATAGTTAGCAGGCACAGCAGTATTTTCATCATCGAGCGGCGAATCAAAAGTAGCATCGTAATTACTCATTCGTTTTTCCATTTCAATAACATCGGTAGGCTTTACCCCAAGATCTTTTGCTACCTCATTAATTTCTTTTTGATTTAACCACCCTAACCTTTTCTTAGAAGAGCGAAGATTGAAAAATAATTTACGCTGAGCTTTCGTTGTCGCGATTTTTACAACACGCCAATTTCTTAGAATAAATTCGTGAATTTCTGCGCGCACCCAATGTACGGCGAATGATACTAGTCTCACTCCAACATCAGGATTAAAGCGTTTTACGGCTTTCATTAAACCCACGTTACCTTCCTGAATTAGATCTGCTTGTTGTAAGCCATACCCACTGTAGCCCCTTGCAATTTTTACAACGAAACGTAGGTGAGACATGATTAATTGTCGTGCAGCATCTATATCATCATTATCCCGTAATAACCGTGCAAGACGTTGTTCTTCGTCTAGTGATAGCAAAGGAACTTGATTAACAGAATGAATATAACCCTCTATTGAACCCGCTGTCAGCGCCGAATATTGAATATTTTTTAGTTGCTTCATAACTTTTTACTCAGAAATTATCATATTGTTTGGTTTATTTTAGCACTCTTATACTATGAGTGCTAATTTTACTGATAGTTCATTTAGGATAGCTTTATAAGTGATTGAATAATAATGTATTTAAGGTTCGATTGAGGATAAATGCCTCTTCACCGAAATCCATGAGCCAATCAGACCTAAAAATATGCCAATTCCAAATAAAAAGAGGGTGTTAGCAATACCAAGACCACTAAGCTGGAAACTAGTTTCATAGAGACCAGATAGTTTTTTTATGGGCGCATCTAAAATAGATATCGAGACTATAACTAATAACCAAGCAACAAAGCTGCCAAAGACACCATACCAGAAACCGCTATACAGAAATGGTCGTTGTATGAAACTATCGCTTCCACCAAACAATTTTGTTATTTCAATTTCATCGCGATTATTGTAGATAGATAAACGTATGGTATTTCCTATAATTAGTAGAACCGCGGTCACTAGTAGTGCGGACAATATTAAAACCACAAGTTTTACAATATCTATTATTTTAACCAAACGATTAATCCATTTACTATCGTATTGTATATTCTCGACTTCTGGTATTTCAATTAATTCATTTACAAGCCGCGTTACTTTAGTATCAACAACATTATTAAATTCTGGCTTGACTAATATCAAATGAGGAAAAGGATTCTCATCAAGTGCGTCTAAAACATTATCAAAGCCTGATAGTTTTTTATATTCACTTAGTGCTTCATCATTTTTAATTAGAATTGTCTCTTTGATATCATTATGAGTAGCTAATCTATCTTTAAGTGCCGTAGCTTGTTTTTCATTAACTTCCATATCCAAAAATAAATTTAGCTCAACAGTATTATTTAAACTAGAAGACACAGCGCTTACATTGTCAAGAAAAACAATAAACCCGGCTGGGAAAGCAAGAGCTATACCAATAACCATAGTAGTTAGGATGTTGTTGACGGGGTTCTTGGTGTATTGTCCTAGGCTATAAAAAAAAGCTTGGCCATGACGCCTCAACCAAATATAAATATAGTTATTCAATTATATGTTTCGATTTATTGTGATTAAAAAAGCATTTATTCTTTAGCTAGCGTTAATAACACGACCTTCATTTAAAATAATAATTCTTTTTTGCATATGCCTAATCATATCAATTTCATGGCTTGCAATCATAACAGTCACACCAACTTGATTAAATTGTTCAAACAACTTCATAATTTCCCATGAAAGCGCTGGGTCTAGGTTTCCAGTTGGTTCATCAGCTAAAAGGATTGAGGGACGGTGCACCACTGCTCGCGCAAAGCCAATGCGCTGACGTTCGCCACTGGATAGCTCCATCGGGTAACTATTAATTTTTGATAATAATCCAACTTTATCTAGCGAAGCCTGCACCCTTCTTTTTATGTCTTGATGAGTATTGCCTGCGATAACTAGCGGCAAAGCGACATTATCAAATATAGTCCGGTCATTCAGTAATTTATGATCCTGAAAAATAAAGCCAATATTTCTTCTGAATAGTGATATACGCTTACTTTTAATGCGCTCCAGGTTCTGTCCCTTTATAACGATTTGCCCCCTAGTGTGACGGTCGATTAGATTAATTAACCTTAACAATGTGCTTTTCCCAGCACCCGATCGACCGCTAATATAAACCATTTCACCTTTTTCAATGCTAAGATCGATATCTTGTAGGGCCTTATTGCCACCCGGATATATCATCGAAACATTTGTAAACTGTATCATGAGTTATTATTTAATATGGCACCGATAAAATCTTCTGCATTAAAAGGACATAGATCATCAATGTCTTCACCTATGCCTAGAAAATGTATGGGTATTTTTGATTCACAAGTCAAGTTAAAAACAATGCCGCCTTTTGCAGTTCCATCTAGTTTGGTTAGAATAATGCCATTAATGCCGATTGCTTGATTGAATTCATTTGCTTGAGCAATCGCATTCTGCCCTGTTGTGGCATCCAAAATCAATATTGTTTCTTGTTTAATTTTTTTATCAAATTTACTACTAATTTTATTAATCTTTTTTATTTCTTCCATTAGGTTCTTTTTATTATGAAGCCGACCGGCAGTATCAGCAATTAAAACGTCAACATTTTGTGCTTGTGCGATTTGTAGAGCATCATAAATTACAGCACCAGGATCCGAACCAGAATCACGAGAGATAACATTCACATTATTACGTTCACCCCATACTTGTAATTGATCAGCTGCTGCAGCACGAAAAGTATCAGCAGCAGCTAGGAGAATACTTTTATTTTTAGATTTTAAATATTTTGTTAATTTTCCAATGGTAGTTGTTTTTCCAACACCGTTAACGCCAACAATTAGTATAAGATGTGGCTTATTTACATCTTCAGTAATTTTAACAGCGGAAACTTCGGGTATGAGTAGCGGGAGTAATATTTTTTTTAATTTTTCCTCGGGACTCGAGCTGTCGCGGTTATTTTTGATCTCATTAATTAGCGCATTTATGATCAGGTCAGTTGTTTTAACACCTGTATCAGCAAGCAAAAATCTATCTTCTAGCTCATTAATAATGTTATTATCAATGGATATGTTTTTTTTAAATAATGCGCCAAAAATACCATTTCTTGTTGATTTAAGCCTTTCAGCAAGTGTTGTCATTTCATTTCCTTAAATTTCCGGCAGTTTTTATTTATAACCCATCAAAATGAGCCAGTCTTGATTATTATATTATTCAGCAATATTGAACTTAATAATATTGATATATTCTAAAAAAATAACGAGACAATAGGAAATTTAATACTAAAATTAGAAACCATGAAGCGCTCACACCTAAAAACGATAATCTCAGTTCTAGCATTGGCAATCACTCTATCGAGCAATGCTTCTGCACGTGTTTACGAGTATGAGCTCAAAAATGGGCTCAAACTTTTAGTTAAGCAAGACAACCGTGCACCAATTGTTGTTACGCAAGTTTGGTATAAAGTTGGTAGTAGTTATGAGCATGATGGCATAACTGGTATTTCTCATGCATTAGAACATATGATGTTTAAGGGAACAAAAAAGTACGCCCCCGGTGAATTTTCACGAATAATTTCTGAGAATGGTGGAAGAGACAACGCTTTTACTGGGCCAGACTACACAGCCTATTTTCAAACATTAGAAAAATCAAGATTGGCTATAAGTTTTGAATTGGAAGCCGATAGGATGCGTAATTTAAAACTTTTAAATGAAGAATTCTTGAAAGAAATCGAAGTTGTAAAAGAAGAAAGACGTTGGCGTACCGAGGATAATCCTCAGTCTTATTTATACGAAGCTGCCAAAGCAGCTGCTTTTCAGACTAGCCCATATCGTTTCCCCGTAGTAGGTTGGATGCAAGACTTAGAGAACATGAAAATCGATGATTTAAATTCTTGGTACAATAAATGGTATGCCCCAAATAATACAACAGTTGTTGTCGTTGGAGACGTCGATCCCAATGATGTTTACGCGTTAGCTTATGAGCACTTTGGCCCATTACCGGCTGGCGAAGTTATTAAATTAGCTGAAAAAGAAGAAGTCCCACAGTTGGGAACTAAGCGGATCACTATAAAACGACCAGCAGAACTTCCCAGCATAATGATGATGTATAAAACACCCGTAATAAAACTTAGTGATGATGCATCACGAACAGATTATGATTGGGAGCCATATGCTTTAGAGGTTTTAGCTGGGATATTAGATGGTGGAAATAGCGCAAGAATTGCAAGCCGATTAATTAGAGGAGCCGAAGTTGCCGCAGGCGCAAGCGCAAGTTATCAAATTGCCTCAAGATTAGACAATCTATTTACCATATCAGGAACACCTGCCGATGGAAAATCAATACAAGAGTTAGAGGTTGCTTTTAGGAATGAAATTTCGGATTTACAAACTAACCTTGTTAGCGAACAAGAATTAAAACGCGTAAAGGCACAAGTTATTTCCTCTGATGTTTATGAAAAAGACTCAGTCTTCTATCAAGCCATGATTATAGGTGTGCTGGAAACAATTGGTTTATCTTGGCAATTAGCTGACGAGTATGTCGATAAAATAAAAGCAGTGACAAGTAGTCAAGTATTATCGGTTGCAAAAAAATTCCTGGTCGATGAAAGATTGACTGTAGCTGATTTACATCCTTTGCCAATTGAAAATAAAGCTGCTAGAACAATGTCATCAAATCGTGGTGGAAGCCGTGCACATTAAATTCATTTCATTTTTTATTTTATTTTATATTTCTTCGGGGTTTGCATCCCCAGAAATAGAGCATTGGGCTACCAGTAAAGGCGTTGAAGTTTACTATGTAAATTCGCCACAATTACCCATGATAGACATACAAGTCATATTTGACGCAGGTAGTACTAGAGACGGTAAAAAATTAGGCATCTCGATGTTATCTAACAGTTTGTTAGCTGAAGGTGCTGACGGATTGGATGCGGATGCAATAAGTAATGGTTTCGAGTCGCTTGGTGCAATTTATTCATCAGATGTAGGTCACGATACTGCTTCGCTACATTTACGTTCATTAACCGAAAAAGAGCTATTAGAAAAAGCAATTTCAAACTTCAAAAAAGTTCTATCAAGCCCTGATTTTCCTAATGATGCTATTGAAAGAATTCGATCTCAAATGTTAATTGGTATAAAAGCAAAACAACAGTCACCGGGTGCACTTGCTAGGGAAGCGTTTATGTCCGCTTTATATCAATCTCACCCGTATTCAAAACCTAGTGAAGGAACGGAGACGAGTATAAAAGCTATTAAACGCAGTGACATTGTCTCATTTTACAAGAAATTTTATACCACCAATAATGCAATGATTGCAATTGTTGGAGCAGTTGATCGTGAGACAGCAGAAAGTATTGCTGAAGGTATAACAGGCGCGCTTCAAGACGGAACCAAAGTAGACGACCTGCCAGCTGTGGAAAAATTGGCTAAAGAGCAGAATATTTTCATTGAATATCCTTCAGCTCAAACACATATACTTGTCGGCCAGCCGGGCGTTAAAAGAGGTGATTCAGATTATTTTCCATTATATGTTGGTAATCATATTTTGGGTGGCGGAGGGATGGTATCAAGATTATTTTCCGAAGTTAGGGAAAAGCGTGGTTTATCATACAGTGCATATAGCTATTTTTCTCCAATGTTATTCAAGGGTCCTTTTGTTGCTGGCCTCCAAACAAAAACGGAACAAGTTGACGAAGCGATATCTGTTTTGTTAGAAAATATAAAAAACTACATCACAGACGGCCCAACAGAAGAGGAGCTGGTAGCTGCAAAAAAAAATATAACGGGAGGATATCCGCTACGAATCGACAGTAATAGTAAAATTCTAAACTATGTAGTCGTAATCGGATATTATAAATTACCATTTGATTATCTAGATACGTTTAACTCTAATGTCGAAGCTGTCACTGTTGATAGCATTAAAGATGCATTTAAAAGACGTATAAACCCAGATAAACTTGTTGTTGTGAAAGTCGGCTCATCATTAAACCCTAAAAAAACCGAATAAGATTTGACTAGCTTAGGAAAGGTTAGAATTATTGGCGGCAAATGGCGTGGCAGAAAATTAAATGTGGTTAATGATGATAGTTTGAGGCCGACCCCGGATAGAACTAGAGAAACATTATTCAATTGGTTACAAGGCAGTATTAATGGTGCTCGCTGCCTTGACTTGTTCGCGGGTACCGGGGTACTTGGATTTGAGGCATTATCCCGCGGTGCTTCCGAAGTATTGATGGTTGAAGCGGATCCAATAATCGCAGACTCGCTAAGACAATCCGCAGATAACCTAGAGTGCAATACTCATATGATAGAGTGTGTCGATGCGTTAAACATAACTGAAAAAAAACCTGGTAATTTCGATATCATATTCGTTGATCCGCCATTTAAACATGGTTATATAGAAAAATGTTGCCAAATGATCATTGAATATTCATTATTAAAGCCTAATGGCATGGTTTATATTGAATCTGAGAAAGATGTAAAAATACCATCAAAATTTATAATAAGTAAAGAAACACAAACAAAACAGACTCGATCTGTTTTGACCAAGTTAGAGAAGAGTATTTAAATAAAATGACAAAGGCAATTTTTCCAGGAACATTTAATCCAATAACCAATGGGCATATTAATATAGCACACCGTGCAGTTAATATATTTGATGAAGTCATAATTGCAATTTCTGAAAAAAGAAATGAAGAATTATTATTAACTGCAAACGAAAGACTAATACTTATAAATGAAGTTTTTTCTAATACAAAAAATATTCGAACAATAATATTCAATGGTTTAGTTACAGATTTAGCACGCGATGAGTCAGCAAAGTTTATTGTTCGCGGTGTTCGCACATTAATAGATTTTGACTACGAGCTTAAAATGGCGGATATGAATAAAAAATTATATTGCGATATTGAAACAATTTTTCTAACACCGGAAGAAGGTTTTAATAATATTTCTTCAAGTCTTGTGCGCGAAATTTCGGCATCAGGTGGAGACGTTAGCTCTTTTGTGCCACCTGTTGTGCAACAGGCTTTAAAAGATAAATTATGACAAAATTTATCAGAAGATATATCCCCGTTATTTTTTTTTATATCTTCTCTGTTAGCTTATATGCTGACGCTTTAAATCAATCTTCAGTCGCGACCGCTCATGACATAGCAACACGTACCGGCCTAGAAATACTCAAAAAGGGCGGCAATGCTTTTGATGCTGCTGCTGCTATTACCGCTTCTCTTGCTGTTGTTGAACCGTATGGATCAGGTTTGGGCGGCGGCGGATTTTGGCTGCTGCATCGTAGTTCAGACGGTCAGCAGGTATTTATAGATGGTCGTGAAACAGCTCCTATGCGAAGTCAAAAGAATATGTACTTGGATAATAATGATGAAATTATTCAGGGACTCTCATTAAACGGGCCCATGGCAGCAGGAATTCCAGGAATAGTCGCTGGGATTGACCATCTAGTAAAACATTACGGTCGCTTGAGTCTACACGATGTTTTAAAGCCAGCTATTCAGCAGGCAAAAAATGGATTTTCCGTCACATCTCGTTACAAAAAATTATTAAAGTATAGGGAGAATGTAATAAGAAAAAATAATAACTCCTCAGCTATTTTTTTGAAAAAAAATAAAATTCCCCAAGTAGGAGATATTATTATTCAAAGCGATCTAGCAAATACGTTAAGTATGATTGCTAAAGGCGGGAGTGAGGTTTTTTATAGCGGTAATTTTGCTCAACATATGGTTAACAGCGTTCAAGATAGTGGCGGCATATGGGAAACATACGATTTAGAAAACTATAAAATTATAGAAAGAAAGCCAATAGTAATAAATTATAAAGGAATTAAAATTACGTCCGCACCCCTTCCGTCATCAGGAGGTATTGTTCTTGGACAAGCCTTGAATATTTTAGAGAAATTTGATCTTAATAAGTACGATGCTATTACAAGAAAACATATCGTGATAGAAAGTATGAAACGTGCATATCGAGATCGTGCTGTGTTCCTAGGGGATTCTGATTTTATCAACGTGCCTACTAATAGATTGTTAGATCAAAATTATGCGGAAGGATTAGCCTTAACAATTGATATTGATTCAGCTACGCCGAGCATCGAACTCGGAAGTATGGAGCCAACAAGTAACAAAGGCACTAATACAACACATTTTTCTGTCTTAGATAGTAATGGTAATAGAGTGTCTGCTACTTTAAGTATAAATTTACCGTTTGGTTCTGGTTTTGTTGTAGAGGGGACTGGAATTTTACTCAATAATGAAATGGATGATTTTACAATTAAACCCCACACCCCAAATACATACGGCCTAATTGGTCATCAGGCTAATCTTATAAAACCTGGAAAACGGCCGTTATCAAGCATGACGCCAACATTTATTGAATCAAGAGATCGTATTGGTATTCTGGGTACGCCTGGCGGAAGCAGAATTATTAGTATGGTTTTATTAGCGATTTTGGATTTTGAGAAAGGGGAGTTACCTGAATCATGGGTAAGGGTGTCTAGATACCATCATCAATATATGCCCGATTTAGTTCAATATGAGAAAAATGGTTTATCAAGACAAGAAAAAATAAAATTAATATCAAAAGGTCACAAATTAAAAGAAATAAATCGAAACTATGGGAATATGCAAGCAATAATGTTTTGGAAAGGTAGGAATACACACTTTGTGGCAAGTGATCCTAGGGGGGAAGGTACAGCAAAAACAATAAGTATATATTAATTATATATATTCAAGTTTGACACGATGAACAATAGAAAGTCGATCTCTGATTCTGCTTTATTCTTTTTATTTTTCCTTTACATACGTTACATGATTGGCCCGTTCTATTATAAATATTTAGTTCAGTAGAAAAATACCCCGGTTTTCCATCACTATTCACAAAATCACGCAATGTTGTTCCACCTTTTTCAATAGCCTTTTCTAATATAATTTTTATAGATGAGACTAATTTTATATAGCGTATTTTCGATATTTTATTAGCTTTATGTTTTGGATTTATACCCGATAAAAATAAAGCTTCATTTGCATATATA
>NZJM01000034.1 GCA_002692205.1 Legionellales bacterium
AAGTCAGTTACAGAGGATGATAAAACGATTGATTACCAAGGAATCAAAATAATAGTCGATAAAAATAGTTTGCGTTATTTAGTTGGTACAGAACTTGATTTCATTCGTGATGGATTAAATTCAAATTTCAAATTTAATAATCCAAATGTTGCTGAATCATGTGGATGTGGTGAGAGCTTTAGCTTAAAAAAAGAATTGGATAAATAATAATGTCAACAAATACTGAAAATTTCGAGAAGCTAGTTAAGAAAGAATACGAACATGGATTCGTTACCGATATTGATGCGGATACAATCCCGCCCGGTCTTAGCGAAGAAATTATTACTTTTATTTCAAATAAAAAAGAGGAACCACAGTGGTTGCTCGACTGGCGACTAAAAGCTTATCGTCAATGGTTAAAAATGAAAGACCCAACTTGGGCAAAACTTGATATAGAGCATATTGACTACCAAGCCATTTCATACTATTCGGCACCAAAGTCAAAAGAAGATGCGCCAAAAAGTCTTGATGAAGTTGATCCAAAACTTTTAGAGACATATCAAAAATTAGGTATCCCTTTGGATGAACAAAAAATGTTATCGGGTGTTGCTGTCGATGCAGTATTTGATAGTGTGTCAGTTGCGACAACATTTAAGCAAAAATTAGCTGATGCTGGTGTAATTTTTTGTTCCTTTTCCGAGGCAGTAAAAGAACATCCTGATCTAGTTAAACAGTACCTAGGTTCGGTAGTTCCTGCTGCTGATAACTTTTTCGCTGCACTGAATTCAGCAGTTTTTACAGATGGTTCCTTTTGTTATATCCCAAAAGGTGTCCGCTGCCCAATGGAATTATCTACCTACTTTAGAATTAATGCCTCTAATACTGGTCAATTTGAACGCACACTAATCATCGCTGATGAAGAAAGCCATGTCAGTTACCTTGAGGGATGTACAGCACCAATGAGAGATGAGAATCAACTACACGCCGCTGTCGTCGAATTGGTTGCATTAAAAGATGCGGAAATCAAATACTCCACCGTACAAAACTGGTACCCAGGTGATGAAAATGGTGTCGGTGGTATCTATAACTTTGTAACCAAACGGGGCGATTGTAGAGGGGATAATTCAAAAATTTCATGGACTCAGGTTGAGACTGGGTCAGCAATTACATGGAAATATCCGAGCTGTCTTCTGAAAGGCAATAATTCGATTGGCGAATTCTATTCAGTTGCAGTAACAAATAATTATCAACAAGCCGATACTGGAACCAAAATGATTCATATCGGGAATAATACAAGTAGTACTATTATTTCAAAGGGCATCTCAGCGAGACATGCACAAAATGTATATCGTGGCTTAGTTAAAATTAGTAAAAATGCAAATGGTGCTAGAAACTACTCTCAATGCGATTCTTTATTAATGGGTGACCAATGTGGGGCCCATACTTTCCCTTACATTGAAACTAAAAATTCAAATGCAAAAGTCGAGCATGAAGCCACGACATCAAAAATAAGTGATGACCAGTTATTCTATTGTCTCCAGCGCGGTATTGCCGAAGAAGATGCAATAAACATGATTGTTAATGGATTTTGCAAAGAAGTATTCAAAGAGCTGCCAATGGAATTTGCTGTTGAGGCACAAAAATTATTAGGCGTCACTTTAGAGGGTGCTGTTGGTTAAATAAATTTAGGCAAAAGATAATGTTAAATATAAAAGATTTATACACCGCTGTTGAAAATAAAAAAATACTTGAAGGATTAAACTTGAGTGTCAACGCAGGTGAAGTACACGCAATTATGGGGCCAAATGGTTCTGGAAAAAGTACGCTTGCTAATATACTAGCTGGAAAAGATGGGTATCAAGTTACTCAAGGTAGTGTTACGTATGAAGATAAAAATTTACTTGAGTTATCACCAGAAGAACGTGCACGAAAGGGAGTCTTTCTTGCCTTTCAGTATCCAGTTGAGATTCCAGGCGTAAATAATATCTATTTGCTAAAGGCTGCCTTAAATGCAATTAGAAAACATAAATCTGAGCCTGAGTTAGACGCGATGGAATTCATGAGTCTAGTTAAGGAAAAAATGAAACTTGTACAGATGAACGAAGACTTACTAACCAGATCGGTTAATGAAGGCTTCTCTGGTGGTGAAAAAAAACGTAATGAAGTATTTCAAATGGCAATCCTTGAACCAAAGCTCGCAATCCTCGATGAAACTGACTCCGGACTTGATATTGATGCGTTAAAGATTGTTGCTGAGGGTGTTAATAGTTTAAGAAATAAAGAACGTGCTTTCATTCTCGTAACACACTATCAGCGTTTACTTAATTATATCAAACCTGATTATGTTCATGTTCTAAGTAAAGGAAAAATTATTAAATCTGGCGGTCCTGAACTTGCTATAGAACTTGAAGAAAAGGGCTATGACTGGATTCATTAATAAGAAAATGAAAGATATAATTGATAATTATGCAGCCGATTTTACGGAGCTTCAAAGTATTAGAAAAAATGACTGGTTTTCTAAGCATCGTAAATCAGCATTTAATTTTTTTAAAGAATCGGGCTTTCCAAATACAAAAAATGAAGATTGGAAATATACTGACACAAAGCCTATTACCAAGAATGTATTCTCCAATATCAGCAATACCAATATAGTAGCCCGCGACAATGAAGTTAATGAAATTATTTTTAAAGACTTAGAATGTATAAACCTTGTTTTTATCAATGGTGCTTATTCTGAAGAATACTCAGATATAAAAAACATTTCAGACAAAGTCATAATAAAAAATATGGCGAATGCATTAGTTAATGATGAAAACCTATTAAAAGAACATTTAACACAACATATTGATCAAGATTCAAGTTCTTTTACAGCGCTTAATACTGCATTTATTCAAGATGGGATATATATCAATATCCCAAAAGATATTGATATAGAAAGACCTATAAATATTAATTATATCTCAATGGATGGGTCCAATGCCTTTGCGACACACCCAAGAAACTTGATTCTTATGGGGGAGAACTCAAATGCAACAATAATTGAGAACTATGTTGGTAACGGTGATTCTAATTATTTTACGAATAGCGTTACTGAAACCTTTTTATCACAAGGCGCTATGCTGAAACACTACAAAATACAGCAAGAGAGTTTTAATGCATTTCATATCGGTAGCTTAAATACATCTCTGAGTAAAGATAGTCGATTTGAATCACATTCTGTATCGATTGGTGGTGCTTTGGTTCGAAATAATATTAATGCAAACCTAAATGGTGAGGGTGCAGAAATTATAATGAATGGTCTATATATGACAGATAACGCTCAGCATGTCGACAATCATACACACGTCAATCATCTCAAACCACATACCCATAGTCATCAAAATTATCGTGGTGTATTGAATGGTAAAAGTCGTGGAGTGTTTAACGGAAAGGTGGTTGTTCATCCGAAAGCACAAAAAATTGAGGCGTACCAAAACAATGCAAACCTTTTATTGTCTGATGATTCCGAGATTGATACAAAACCAGAGCTCGAAATTTATGCTGATGATGTGAAATGTACCCATGGTGCAACGGTAGGACAACTTGATGATGATATGTTGTTTTATCTTCGCTCACGAGCTGTTGATGAACAAACTGCTCGGAGTCTTCTAACTTATGCTTTTGCGGATGAAGTTTTAAATGAAATTAATTTTAAGGAAATTAAGAATAAATTAGAACAATTAGTTATTAGCAGATTACCAGATTCGTCACTTATACGTGAGTATGTTTAATGAATAAAAAAAATAATACAGCAATTAAAAATCATACTGAAATGTTTGATGTAGAAAAAATTAGAGAAGATTTTCCTATTCTTCATCAAGAGATCAATGGAAAACCTTTGGTGTATCTTGATAATGCTGCAACAACACAAAAGCCAAAAAGTGTTATTGATACGATAGAGAAATACTACAGCGAGTACAACTCAAATATTCATCGAGGTGTACATACGTTAAGTGAAAATGCTACCGATGCATATGAATCGGTACGCCTAAAAATTAAAAAATTCATTAATGCTAATTCAACTAAAGAAATTGTTTTTGTTCGTGGTGCAACTGAGGCAATTAATTTAGTTGCGCAAAGTTTTGGCCGTAATACTCTTGATAAAGAAGATGAGATTATTATTACGGAACTAGAACACCATGCAAACATTGTTCCTTGGCAATTACTAAGTCAGCAAACTGGTGCAAAGCTAAGATATATTCCTATAAATGATAATGGGGAATTAGTGGAATCAGAATATAAAAAACTATTGAACGAAAAGACGAAAATAGTTGCTGTCGGTCATATATCAAATGCTTTGGGAACAATTAATTCAGTAGAAAATATCATTAGTTTAGCGCATGAATATGGGGCAAAGGTTTTGGTTGATGGGGCGCAGGCAACATCGCATACGCCAATTGATGTTAAAAAGCTTGATTGTGATTTCTATGTTTTTTCTGGACATAAACTATTTGCCCCTACTGGAATTGGAGTGCTTTATGGAAAAGAAGATTTGCTAGAGAAAATGCCGCCTTACCAAGGGGGCGGAGATATGATTAAAATGGTTAGTATGAAGGAAACTCAATACAATGAGCTTCCCTATAAGTTCGAGGCAGGCACACCTAACATATCAGGAGTAATTGGTCTTGGAGCTGCGATTGAATATGTGAATAAAATTGGTCTTGAAAATATCGCGCTTCATGAGAATGAATTGCTTGATTATGCTAATAAAAAAGCATCTGAAATAAAAGCGCTAAAATTTGTCGGAACAGCAAAAAATAAAACAAGCATACTATCTTTCACCCTCGACAATATACACCCTCATGATGTTGGAACAATACTCAATAATGAAGGGGTTGCAATAAGAACAGGTCATCATTGCGCTATGCCAGTCATGGAGCATTTTAAAATACCCGCGACAAGTAGAGCTTCTTTTTCATTTTATAATACTCACGCTGAAGTTGATGCGTTAATTAAAGCAATTGATAAATGTAATAAAGTTTTTAACTAATGTTTGATATAAAAGATCTCTATCAAGAAATTATTGTCGATCATAATCGCAATCCTCGTAATTTTGGTGCAATCGATGATGCAGATAATATCATGGAAGGCTTCAATCCACTTTGTGGAGACAGACTCAAGCTATATATAAAGACTGAAGGTCAAATAATTTCAAATATTGCTTTTGACGGAACTGGTTGTGCTATCTCTGTTGCATCCGCGTCACTAATGACAGATGCAATGAAAGGAAAGTCTATTAACAATGCGGAAATACTTTTTAATAACTTCCATGAATTAATTACAAATGATAATGCTGTTGATGAAGAAAGTCTGGGAAAATTAGCTGTACTAGCTGGTGTTAAGGATTTTCCTGGAAGAGTAAAATGTGCAACATTATGTTGGCATACACTGCACTCTGCAATAATGGGTGACAAGAAAACGGTGAGTACTGAATAGGATAATAATTGATGAATGAAAATAAACCAGTAATTCTAAATCGTGATTGTGAAGCTGTTTTAATCCCCGTTGGAACGCCACTGACGTTATCCGAAGGAACAACAGTGTTAATAACTCAAGCTCTCGGCGGAAGTTACACAGTAAATGTTAACGGAAATCTCGCACGAATAGACGCAAAAAATGCTGACGCATTGGGCTTTGAAGCTAAGAATAGTATTGATTTAGAGTCGCAAAAAGAGATCACTGGCGATGGAACAGTTGATGAGGAATTAGTATGGGAACAACTGAAAACTTGCTACGACCCAGAAATTCCCATAAATATAGTTGAATTGGGTCTGATATATCAATGCGATATCACACCACTAGGGGCTGATGGTAGCCAAGTAGACATAGTAATGACACTTACTTCTCCAGGCTGCGGTATGGGAGATTACCTTGCAGATGATATACGTCTTAAAATATTAGCTTTACCAAACGTAACAAGAGCGAATGTAAGCGTCACTTTTGAACCACCATGGAACTACGACATGATGTCAGAAGCAGCTAAACTTGAAACAGGAATGTTTTAAATATGGCATTTTATAAAGAAAATACTCAAATTGAGAATTTCACCTAAAACACTTGAGGTCGTATAATTCATACTAAAATCTGTAGATAGTATATTTGGGAGGAGATAGGTGGCAATTGAAAGAACATTGGCGATAATAAAGCCGGATGCTGTTGCTAAAAACCACACGGGCAAAATATTAGCTCAAATAGAAGATAACCATCTTCGTATTATAGCAAGCAAAATGATACATTTAACGACAGAAAAAGCTGAAAAATTTTATAGCGAACATCTAGGCCAACCATTCTATAGCCCTTTAGTCGAATATATGACGTCTGGTCCGATCATTGTTAAAATTTTTGAGGGTAACAATGCGACAACAATTTTACGCAGCATTATGGGAGCAACTTCACCTAGTGAAGCAAAAGATGGAACAATTAGAAAATTATATGGCAACCATAAACTTGTTAATGGAACCTATGAAAATGCAATACATGGTTCAGACAGTATAGAAAGCGCTGAAAGAGAAATTAATTTTTTCTTTGCTAGTACCGAAATCAATAAAAGAACAAGATGAATACACAACAAAAACCCAACCTACTTGATTTTGATCTTAAGACATTAGAATCTTATTTTGAAAAACTAGATGAAAAATCTTTCCGTGCGCAGCAGCTACTTAAATGGATTTATCAAAGAGGTGTAATTGATATAGAGTTAATGACGAATTTCAGTACTAGCTTGCGTTCTTTTTTAAAAGAAAATACTTTGATTAAGCTTCCTGAAATTATATCCGAAAAAAAATCAGAGGATGGTACAAAAAAGTGGCTAATCAAAGTTGATGAAAAAAATTCAATTGAAACTGTATTCATACCAGAAAACGATAGAGGAACACTTTGCATATCTACACAAGTGGGTTGTGCATTAGATTGTAAATTTTGCTCAACTGCGAAACAAGGTTTTAATAGAAATCTAACAACGAGTGAAATTATTGGCCAAGTTTGGGTCGCTAATAAAATGTTAGGGCATTTTAAAAGTGGTAAACGTATTATTACGAATATCGTTTTTATGGGAATGGGAGAACCATTACTAAATTATAACAATGTTATAAAAACAATAAATTTATTAACGAATGATCACGCTTTTGGATTATCAAAAAGACGTGTTACTGTTAGTACATCGGGAATCATACCTGGCATCGATCGCCTTAAGGAAGATAATAAAGTAAGTCTGGCTATATCATTACATGCAAGTAATGATGAACTTCGTAGTACTATTGTTCCAATTAATCGCTCATATCCAATAGCTGATTTATTATCTTCATGTAAGCGCTATACAGAAGGAAAAGATGATGAACCAATTACAATTGAGTATGTAATGCTAAAAGATATAAATGATAGCTTAAAAGATGCTCATAATCTTGTTAAATGCCTCCATGGCATACCATCTAAAGTCAACCTTATTCCTTTTAATAAATTTCCAGGTACGTATTTTTCTAGCTCAGACACAGCTACTATTAATGCTTTTAGGGACGTACTAATTAAATCAGGTATATTCACAATAACAAGAAAAACGCGTGGTGATGACATTGATGCTGCGTGCGGTCAACTTGTTGGAAATTTTGTTGCAAAATCAACTAAACATCAAAAAAATAGTATGGAGTTAAATTAATGGATAAATCAAAAAAAATTACTTTTCTATTTATGATGATACCTTTTATGCTAACTGCGTGTATGAATGATGATATGTACAACGAAAATATTCGCCCATCTGAAATACGCGAATCTCAAACAACAAATGAAGTAGCTTTAACAAATCTAAACCTCGGTATTGCTTATTTAAAGGAAGGTGATTACAACAAAGCATTAGAAAAAATAAAAAGATCACTAAGTGCAGATCCTAATTATGGACCAACTTATAATGTACTTGGCTTACTATATCAAGGTCTCGGTGATTATAATAAAGCTGAGAAAAATTTTAAAAAAGCTATATCTATTAATAATTTAGATTCATCATCACTTAATAATTATGGAAATTTTCTGTGCACTCAAAATAGATTGGATGAAGCAGAAAAAGTATTCTTAAAAGCTGCAAAAAATCCATTATATGAATCTCCCGAAACTGCTTTAACAAATGCTGGGCAATGTTTATATCAAAATGGGCAAATAGAAAATTCAAAAGAATACTTTCGTGAAGCATTGCAACTCAATCCTACGATTACACAAGCACTAATAAAAATGAGTGAAATAAACTTTAATGAGAAAGAATATTTGTCGGCAAGAGCTTATCTCCAACGTTATGAGGAAATAGCTCCTCATAATGCTAAAACGCTTTTACTTGGAATAAAAATAGAAAATAATCTTGGCGATCAAGATGCAGCTTCTAGCTATGATCTATTGCTAAAAAATTCTTTTCCTGATTCAGACGAAGTCGCAAGTCTCAAAAATACATCAACTGTTAAAAAGAAAGAAGTAGTAGAAAAAAATAATCTTGAAAATAAAGATTTAATAACCAAAAAAACCAATCTAAATGTAAACCCAAAAAGAACTGAATCAACGGATACAAGTTCGGATAATGTAAACCCAAAAAGAACTGAATCAACGGATACAAGTTCGGATAAAGATGCGATACAAATATCAATTAATAAATGGATTAATGCTTGGTCTAGCCAAGATGTAGATGGCTATTTAGCAAGCTATGCAGATGAATTTATTCCATCAAAAGGATTGAGTAACAAAAAATGGGAGAGGGAAAGAGCTAATCGTTTGCTTGCCCCAGGCTATATAAAAGTGACTCTATCTGGTCTCAAAATTGATATGAGGGGAGAAAATTATGCAAAAGTGAGCTTCATGCAAAAATATCAATCAGATACATACAAAGACCGGATGAAAAAAGAATTATTGCTACAAAAAATCAATGAAGTATGGCTTATAATCAAAGAAAATTAAGAATATTTTAATATTTTTCGCATATTAAATTAAACTAAAGATTAAAATCACAAAAGGTAGATATGACATCAAATACAGAAACTGGCGAAAAAATAGCAAGTGAGTACACAGAGACTCCAGGCGAAATATTGCGCAAAAAAAGGGAAGAAGTTGGAATCTCTATAGATGAGGTCTCTGAAAAACTTAATCTTCAACCAAACCTGATAGAGTCATTAGAAAATAACAATTACGAGATTTTTAATGTTGAAACTTATTTAAAAGGTTATTTACGAGCTTACGCAAAATTTATTGGGGTAGACGGTGACAAAGTTATAAGTTTGTATAATCAACAATATGCTGAAAAAATAATTGAAATAACACCAGACGTAAAACCCAGAATTCAAACTAGCGCACCAAGTAATCCTGTTAAGTTATTTTCATATGTTATTGGCCTATTCATAGTTCTTGCTCTACTTGTTTGGTACCAAAAGGGAGAGTTCGGGAAAACTTCCTCGGGAAATATAGAAATTACTACCATGAATATAAATAAGAATAATATTAATGGTGTTGACACATCATATACGATTATAGTTCATGATAATCACTGGCAATGGCCAATCAGCGCTCCTGTAGAAAATTATTCTAATGAAGCGTATGCCAAGCCTAAAAAAGCATTAGATAAAAACGTTAAAAATGATGATCAAAATAGTCTAACTGCGGAGAACGATGAAAGTCCTGCGTATAATATTCAAGAAAGTACCGACACGATGGTTTTGAGTTTAACAGGGGATTGCTGGACTGAAATAGAGGATAAAGATGGTAATAAAGTATTTTATGATTTAGCTCTCGAAGGAAAAAGTTATGTTATTAATGGTAAATCTCCGTTGACTGTTTTTCTAGGCGCAGCACATGAAGTATCTGTCCAATTCAATGGAAGTGAAATTGATATTAAACCATACATTAAATTTGGACTAGCTCGTTTTACACTGCCAGAATAATAAAATTTAATTAAGATTTTTATAGAAATTAGTAGAAAAAAATAATTGGTGAGTTCTATGGATAAACTTCAAGCTATTCGTGGCATGCATGATATTCTGATGCATGAAACACCAAGCTGGCAATTTCTTGAAAAATCAATTAAGGAAGTGCTCTATCAATATAACTATAAGGAAATAAGACTTCCAATTCTTGAAAAAACTGAACTCTTTGAACGAGCAATTGGTGACAATACCGATATCGTTTCTAAAGAAATGTATAGTTTCGACGACAAAAATAATTCTAGTCTAACTTTAAGGCCAGAGGGAACAGCAAGCTGTGTTCGTGCAGGTATAGAGCATGGGTTTTTCCACAATAAAACACAAAAACTTTGGTATATGGGGCCAATGTTCAGATATGAAAAACCACAAAAAGGAAGACAAAGACAGTTTCATCAATTAGGCGTCGAAGCTTTTGGTTTCAAAGGGCCTGATATTGATGCCGAACAAATAATAACATGCTGTCGTATATGGAAAAACTTAAACATAAAAAATATTAATCTTGAAATAAACACATTGGGTTCTTCTGAATCCCGGGGTAATTATAAGAAAATTTTAGTTGATTATTTTTCATCAAAAAAGAGTGAACTAGATGAGGATAGTTTAATAAGAATCGAAAAAAATCCATTACGTATTTTAGATTCAAAAAATCCAGCTATGCAATCCTTAATAAAAAATGCGCCACCAATAATTGAATATCTAGATTCTGAATCTGCTGAGCATTTTGCTGAGTTAAAAGAAATCCTCGATCATTCAAAAGTAAAATATGTTGTAAATTCAAAACTCGTTAGAGGATTAGATTATTATGGGAAAACGGTCTATGAATGGAAAACTACAGAATTAGGAGCTCAAGATACCATTTGTGCTGGGGGGCGCTATGATAATTTAATTGAAATTCATGGTGCTAAAAAGACCCCCGCAATTGGATTCGCAATAGGTCTGGAACGTCTTATTGAGCTAGTAAATTTTGACAATATAATGAGTAAAACTATGCCGCATCTTTATTTGTTGCTCTCAGGGAATAATACAAAAAAATATGGTCTATTAATAGCGGAAGAGATTCGCGACAAGCTACCTGGTATAAAAATAGAAACTAATTGTGGCGAAGTAAGTCTTAAAAACCAATTTAAACGGGCAGATAAATCGGGTGCGGAAATAGCATTGATTCTCGGTGAAGATGAATTAAAAAAGAAACAGTTAACTATTAAATACTTAAGAAATGATGAGCCTCAAATTACAATTAAATGGGATGAAATCTCGAATTTTCTAAGTAAAGCATTACTTATCAAATAAATTTAATAAAATTAAAATTCTTTATACATAATTTAATAAAACCCGCGCTATAATATGCGCCCGCTAATAATTAAAGATATTAAAAAATATAACGGAGAGATAAATTGGACGTATATAAAACTGAAGAAGAACAAGTCGAGGCTATAAAAAAATGGTGGTCCGAAAATGGCAAATCATTAATTATTGGTGTTGTTATTGGCGTTACGGCTATCTTTGGTTGGCGTGCATATGAGACTCATAATGCAACACAAGCTCAAGCTGCCTCCATCTTATATGAGCAATTACTTCTAGCATCTAGAGAAAATGATACTGAGAATATGCGTGCTCTATCTGATGATATAATTAGAAATTATAATTCCAGCACCTATGCAATATTTTCAAAATTAATGCTAGCTAAATTAGAGAGTGAATCTAATAACTTTGAAAATGCGGAAAAGCATCTTCAATCTATACTAGATAATAAAAATAATGATTTTGAGCATGTGGTTACGATGCGTCTTGTTAGAGTACTGATTGCAAATAATAAATTAGATAAAGCAAAAAAACTCATAACAGGTGTTGAGCCTGGTCAATTTAAGTCTCATTATGAAGAATTACGTGGTGATATTTTAGTCAAACAAGGCAATTTCAAAGAAGCTGCACGGGCTTACCAGAACGCTCTTATCAACTCATTAAATACTGAAGACAGCCAATCTATACTACAAATGAAACTAGATGATTTAGGAAGAAGTTAACTTGTTCGTAAAATCTCGTATCTTATTTTTATTTTCAATCATTTTAATTCTCACTGGCTGCGGTGCTAAGCAGGTAGTATCAGAATATATCGGAGGAAAAGATAATACTGAGTCGCCCTCTCAATTAGGTTCATTTTTTGAAACAGCTATTTTAAATAATGTGTGGTCAGAAAAAATTGGGAAAGGCGCAAAAGATCAATATACAAAAATAACTCCCAATATTTTAGATGAAAAAGTATTCATTGCTGATCCTAATGGTATTGTTGCCGCTCTTGCTAAAAACACCGGCAAGTATATATGGCGTAAAAAAACACAACTACCAATAACTGGTGGAACGGGTGTTGGTGATACATTGGTTTTAGTTGGAACAAGTGAAGGAGAAATAGTTGGATTCTCAAAGGAAACTGGTGACGAAAAATGGCGTTCAAAGATATCAAGTGAAATACTCTCCTCACCAAGAGAAGCTGATGGCGTAGTTGTAGTGAGAACAATAGATGGAAAAACTTTTGCCTTAGATGCGCTCACTGGAGCCCGCCTTTGGATTTATGATCGGAGTGTACCAGCGTTATCATTGCGAGGTACCAGTACACCTGAAATTGCAGATGGATTTGTAATTATCGGACTTGATGGAGGAAGAGTAGCAGTAATCGAGTTAAAAAGTGGCAAATTAGTATGGGAAACGAAAGTCGCTATCTCTAGAGGAAAAAATGAACTACAACGAATGGTTGATATTGATGCCCAGCCTCTCATTGTTGAAAAGAATATATATGTATCAACATTTCAAGCAAATGTTACTGCGCTTGCATTAGAAACAGGCCAAATATTATGGCAAAGAGAGATATCATCTCATTCTGAATTAAGCGCTGATAATAAAAATCTTTTCGTTACCGATGAAAATGGGGTTATTTGGGCGTTAGATAGATTTACTGGCTCTACGACATGGAAACAAGAGAGTTTAAAATATCGTCAAATAACTGGGCCAGCAAGCCTTGATGACAAAGTCGTTGTTGCAGACTTTGAGAGTTATATTCATTGGCTTGATAAGGAAACTGGTGAAGTAACTGCGAGAGTCCAAATCGGGGATGAGCCGATATTTACTCAGCCTCAAAGTTCGAATGATATGCTATTTGTCTATTCAAGTTCGGGAAAATTAACAGCATACACTTATCAGAATACTGAAAAAAAGTTTCAATATAAAGAGACAATAAAAAAAGAAATAAAAGAAGAATCTACCAAAAAAAGAAATGCTTATGAAAGATCAAGAAAGCTCGTGAAACCTAAAGAAAATGTTAAAGAAAAAAGTGAAGAAAATATTGTTGAATCTGAAGATGAAAGCTCTTTTTTTGAAAGATTCATAAATATTTTTAGTGATGACAGCGAGGAAGAGGTAGAATAAATAGAAATATAATATTTATTCTAAATCAATCTCAAAATAAGTAATAAGTAAGTTATGAAATCAATTGTCGCCATCGTAGGTCGCCCTAACGTTGGAAAATCAACTCTTTTTAATAATCTAACGTCTACTCGTAATGCTTTAGTCGCAGATAGACCGGGTATCACCCGTGATCGTCAATATGGCCTTGTTCATCATAATTCACGTTCATTCTTAGTTATTGACACTGGTGGAATAGGTGAAATAAATGAGGAAAGCAAAGAAATAGCAGGGTTAATGACAAAACAAACAATGGTGGCTGCTAGTGATGCATCTCTTTTGGTCTGGGTGGTTGATGGACGTACCGGTCTGACTAATACAGATGAAATTCTAGCCAAGGAATTACGTAAATTAGATAAACCAATATTTTTAGTTATTAATAAACTTGAAGGTAACTTATCAAATAATGTGATAAATGATTTCTATAAATTGGGTTTAGAAACAATACTACCGATATCTTCAAAAAGAGGTGATGGAGTTAATCAATTGTTAAAAGCCATTCTTGGCCAGCTACCGTCGCAAACTGAAAACATCATAGAGGTTAAGGAAAGCACTACGATTTCAATACTAGGAAAGCCAAATGTGGGCAAATCAACATTGATCAATAAAATTATTGGTGAAGAAAGACTGCTAACTTTTGACCGGCCTGGTACCACAAGAGATAGTATTGAAATTAAAATTGAAAGAAATGGAAAAAATTTTATTCTGATTGATACTGCAGGTGTACGTAGAAAAAATAAGGTTAATGACAGTGTTGAAAAATTTAGCGTACTTAAGTCATTTGAAGCAATTGAATCAGCAAATATTATTATTTTACTTATCGATGGTAAAGAAGGAGTAACAGAACAAGATGGAACATTATTAGGAATGATTCAGGATAGTGGTAAATCTATAATTATTGCTATCAATAAAATGGATGAAATCGACGATATAGAAAAAGATAGAATTAAATCGGAACTATCCCGAAAATTTAGTTTTATTGATTACGCTCAATATCACTACATATCTGCTCTGGATGGAATTGGTATAAATAGTTTGTTTAAAAAAATTGCAGCTATTAACAAATCTAAAAACACTGATTTTACAACATCTCGTTTAACAGAAATGCTACAAAATGCAGTACTCAAACATCCGCCTAAAATTATTAATGGTAGACGAATTAAATTAAGGTATATGCACCTTGGTAGCACTAATCCAATACGTTTGATTATTCATGGTAATCAAACAAAAGGTGTTCCCGAAAGCTACAAAAAATACTTATCAAAAATATTAAGAAAAAAAATGAACCTATTAGGTACGCCAGTACTAATAGAATTAAAAAATAGTGACAATCCGTTCAAAGGAAAAAAGAATATTCTATCGAAAAGACAAATTAATAAACGCAGAAGATTAATAAGATACAACAAAAAATAAAAAAATTATTCCTTTAAACTATTATAAAAAATCTGTAATTCTTTAAATATATCACTTAGATTTTTCCCAACTTCAAAATCTCCATCTTTTTTTAATAAAAATATTTCAGTCTTTTCACCTGCACTCCTAACACTTAATGTATAAAGTAATTCTTCTTCGTCATCGCCCCAAAATTTTAATCTAGAAAATAAACTTTTTTCTTCATCATCTTGACCCGTCTCTAAATAACGAAAAACGTGGATTCCTTTAGCTTTATCGCTACTTTCATAATAATAACCTGCCCTCTCAATTGCCTGCTTTGTATTTATCCACACCAAATCGAAGCTTAACGCTATTTCTAGATATCTTACTCCTTCTTGAGTGCTGAGAATTTGTGTTATCTCAATAGCTGATTCTTTATCAGGTGTTATAGAGGATGCGGGATTCTTTTCAGAAGTCACTCTTTTAGGGGCTAGATTAATATCGAAATGTTGGCTTAACTTATTAATAATATCTTTCTCTGCGGATTCATCTGGCTGTATATCTAGCCACTCACCCTCCGAGAGCTCCTGTCTCTCACTTGATAAGAATAATATCGTCCCTCCGTCCTCTGAGGGCTCAGTTAGTATTTTAAATTTTTGTTTTATACTATCAACCTCCTTCCAATCAGTTTCCAGAACTCCTAATTCAGCATCATCTAAATAAAATGTATATCCTATTTCATCCCAAAATTCTTTTAATTTTGGCCAAATTTTCCCAGCAGACCCAGCTAGTGCAATCCATTTTTCATCTTCAAAATTTCCTGACCCTAAAATCATATCATTGCTATTTTTAATTGAGCGCTGTCTTTCAAACTCATTCAATGATGTTGATTCAGCGTCGTTTGGAATCTCTGAAGCATAATCACCCTTTGTTACAGTCAAATCGGGAGGTACTTCAAGCTCTGGCAAATCTCTACTTTTTTTATAAGTGGTACGTTTATCGGGTAACACATCATCAAAACTTGGGAGACTTTCACATCCAAAAAGAATAATAATAAAATTAAAAAAAATTAAATTTCGAATAGTTTTTTTCATATATTAATCGATACCTGCTTGCTTCATAGCCTTAAGTAATGATGGCTCATATTTCTTCTCTAGCCATGTCATTGGCAACCTTATCCCGGATTGTATCAAGCCTAATTTGTGTAGAACCCATTTAACTGGAATTGGATTTGACTCAACAAATAGCTCCTTATGTAAACCGATAAGAATATTATCTATTTTATTCGCTTCGTCAACTTTTCCTTCTAATGCTAATGAACACATTTCACTCATCTTTTTTGGAGCTACATTTGCAGTTACGGATATCACCCCATCGCCACCATTTAAAATAAAATCCTTTGTTGTTTCATCGTCGCCACTCAACAAAAGGAAATCTTTGCTGGTGCGCTCACGTATTTCCTTTACTCTTTTTAAATCAGCCGTTGCTTCTTTAACACCAATAATATTAGTAATTGACGATAACTTAATAATAGTTTCCGGCAACATATCACAAGCTGTTCTTCCAGGAACATTGTATAAAATCTGCGGTATATCAACGGATTCTGCAATAACTTTATAATGTTCATACAACCCTTGCTGAGTTGGCTTATTATAATATGGAGTAACTAGCAAACAGGCATCTGCTCCAACTTCTTTTGCGCATTTTGTCAGTGCAATAGCTTCGATTGTAGAATTTGCCCCTGTGCCTGCAATTACGGGGACACGCCCTTTGGTAATTTTGACTGCCATATCAATTACAGCGCAATGCTCTTCTTCGGTTAAAGTGGCTGATTCGCCCGTGGTGCCAACAGCCACAATACCTGTAGTCCCATTTTCTATATGGAAATCTATCAATTGCTCTAAGCCTTTGAAATCTAGCTCAGTACTTGGGGCTACTCCTTTTTGCATCGGAGTGACAATTGCTACAATACTTCCAGTAAACATTTTCAAATAATCATTATGTGTAATTTAAAAAAGCGTGTTATGGTACTCAATGTTGCTAGGTCATTACAAGAATGAATTATTTAATTAATAATGACACCAACAGCCTGTTATATCTATTATACCAAAAACTCGCTACAAATAAGAAAATAACATAAATTATACTCAACAGAATAAAATGCAAAATAATCTCATTGTTAATGCTCTAGCTGAAAACAGCAATGAAAATATACAAAAATTTTCTAAATTAGTGAAATCAAGCAAATGTGAAGTCAGCGAGTGCCAATTACGAGTCATGGGGCAATTTTTATCTGCAATATACTTATTTTCGGGCCCTTGGGAGGCAATTGCTAAAATCGAAGATAATTTGAATAAACTAGAAAATGAAGAAAATATAACTATTCAGAAAAAAAGAACTGATGTTGAAAAAATAAAAAATAACTATGTCGTCTACGCAATAGATATTATAGGGCCCGATGAGACTAATATTATATTTGATATTATTGATTTAATGTTAACTAACAGTCTTGTAATAAAAAGTATGTCATCTAATTCC
The DNA here is from genome assembly GCA_002692205.1 of Legionellales bacterium. GTDB lineage: Bacteria > Pseudomonadota > Gammaproteobacteria > Eutrophobiales > Eutrophobiaceae > UBA11869. The sequence goes on from NZJM01000034.1 coordinate 17,331, forward strand.
TACAAACATTCAGAAACAACAACAAATATGTTTGAGCTACATACAATCGTGTACATTTCTCTAGACTCATCCATTGCTGGAGTAAGAAGTGAATTTACAGAATTTTGTGACCAATTTAACCTTGATATAATTATGGAACCTTTAAAATAATATTTTAAAATTGAATATATTCTATGAATAAAATTAAAGTAGGAAAGAAAGTACCAGAATTCAATGTATTGTCTACTGGGGATAAAACACTAAAGATCTCTTCGCTCAGGGGTAAAAATATTATCATATATTTTTATCCAAGAGACGCAACGCCTGGATGCACTATAGAAGGTCAGGATTTTCGTGATAACATAAGAAAGTTTTCATCGCGGAATACGATTATACTTGGTGTGTCCAGAGATACTATTGCTTCGCATGAGAAATTTAAAAAAAATCAAAAATTTCCTTTCGACTTATTATCTGATAAAGATGAAAAACTTTGTAAAATATTTGATGTAATTAAAGAAAAAAATATGTACGGTAAGATAGTCTTTGGTATCGAAAGATCAACATTTCTAATTGATGAAAAAGGAATACTACGTCATGAATGGCGAAAGGTTAGAGTAAAAGATCATGTGGATGACGTGTTAAATGTGTTGAAGAACCTATAAGATATAGAATGAGCTTATAAAATTCGACTTTAACTAAACATTAAATAAAGTCACTTTACCTCAGCTTGCTTTTGAATCTCATCGTGAATAGGCCATACATTTATCAGTGCTTTTACTAATGTTGCTAGCGGTATGGCAAAAAATACGCCCCAAAAGCCCCATAATCCACCAAAGACAAGTATTGCGACAATAATTGCGAGTGGATGCAAGTTAACCGCTTCAGAAAATAATATGGGTACTAAAACATTACCGTCAAGAAACTGAATGACAAAATAGCTAATCATTAACCAAGCAAAATTATAATCAGATGTTAAGCCCCATTGGAAATATCCGACTAAAGCAATAGGTAATGTTACAATAGCTGCCCCTATATACGGAATTAAGACTGATAGTCCCACAATCATTGCCAATAAAAAAGCATAATTCAATCCTAAAATAACAAAAGCAATATAAGAAACACTGCCAACAATTAAAATCTCATTAAATTTTCCTCTAATATAATTACCAATTTGAGCATCCATCTCAACCCATACTTCATTCACTAAGTGTCTATCTTTAGGCAGAAAGTTTGCTGTCCATTCGATTAATATTTTTTTATCTTTTAGAAAGAAAAAAATCATTAAAGGTACAAGAATTAAATAAACAA
>NZJM01000035.1 GCA_002692205.1 Legionellales bacterium
AAACATGTGTGCCAAAGATGCTATATTAACTTTGAGGCTGATGTTATCACCATCATAATTTCTGAGTCAATTCAAATGGGATGAATATTAGCAACGATTATATAAAGGAGGGTAGTTATGAAAGCTACATTTTCGTATGACCATATCCATATTAGAAGTAAAGATCCCAAAGGGATGGCAGAATATTTTCATAAAATGTTTGATGCGGAGGTTTTAGAATCTGTGCAATCCGATGGACAAAATAGGATAGACCTAGATATAAATGGACTAGCTATATTTATAGCAGCTGTTCCTGAAGATTTGGATTTGCCTAACAGTCCCGGCACCCCATATTTAGGACTAGACCATTTTGGATTTAAAGTGGATGATGTTTACGGTGCAGTTGAAGAATTACGTGCTAAAGGCGGAGAAATTGTAGTTGAACCACATGAGATTAGACCTGGTGTAAAAATTGCGTTTATTAGAGGACCAGAGAATGTCCGTATAGAGTTGCTTGAAAGGGACTAGTTGTAACTAGACCCCACTATAGTTATCACTATAACGCCGGTGATAATAAATAAAGTGCCTAGAATCTTAAAACTGACAGTTGATATGGTGATGTCTTCATTTACGATAGAGTTCATGTATTTTCCCAGAATCAATACTGTGGCAACAGTGACAAGTCCTGAAGCACTAAGTATGGCAGATACCAAAGATACCGGTCCTAAAGATATGGCCCAAACTGAGGATATTAAAGCCAATTGAGCTATCAGCTCATTTGTTGTTACTAGTCCTAGGGCTGATTTTTTGTTATTCCACCAATTAGAGACATCTGCAACGGTGGATTTATTCAGGTTGAAAGCTATGAGTATAGCAAATAGTACAATCAATCTTATAGCATGAGTAACTAATACGGACGAGTTATCCAGAGCTGGTTTGAGTAGAGCATTTGAGGTGCCCAAGATCGCAGCACTGACTAATATTGGCAGTAAGGCTTTTAACAGGACCTTCGTGCCAGCGATTTGTTGTTTGGGATTGATTGAGATTATTATCACTCCGGTTATGATTACTATAATTGCTGCCCATTGAAAAGATGAGAGCAATTCATCAAGAAGAAAAAAAGCTAGGAACGCAGTGAATAGTGGATGGGTATGTACAACAGGGAAAATCCTAGAAGCTTCAGTGGTGTATATAGCTCTAAGAATTATTGTGGCATGTAGTCCAAACAAGCAACCAGATAATATTATCAGTGATATTCCTGTTAAGTTAGTATGACTGAAAGGTAGTACTGCTATCAGTAATACTAGAGTGATAGGAAGCCCTATTAAGCCGATGCTTAGGGGGTAGGTTTTGTAGTTGGTGCTATATTTTGTGGGAATTATTTTATCGAAAACATTAACGATTCCCATTAAGCATGCAGAAAAACATGCAATTAATATCCAGAACAAAAATTAGATCCTTTTGATAGTTATAGAAATATTTTCTTAACTAGATTAAATGTTAGTAAAATTATACCGATAATTATAAGAATGTAACCTAATATTTGTGCAATGATCTCGATTATAGGCGTTAGTGCTAATATAGCTCCGATTATAATGATAAGCGCACTGCAGCCTATAGGTAAAAATGGTCTTCGTGTGCTATTTCTGTAAAACATATGATGCCTTATTTTTGTTTGATTGCAAATTTAAATTGGTGAGTACGTGGAGTCAGTTTTGTGAATAATATTTTCCTCCACTAGTTTACTTAAATGAGTTTCTACATTTCTTGCCGCTGCGGCACGCAGATTTTTGCGTAAGTTTCTGGGATAAACTGTGTCAACGATCTGGCCTACCGTAACAGATCCTTCTTTAACGGCTGTTAGGATTTGGCTTTCACGTTGCAATCTGTGATGCAAATAAAACTGGATACGGTTTGTCGCGTTAAAGACAGTATTACCATGCCCTGGGCAAATAATTTCAGGTTTGAGGGTTAACATTTTCCTTAATGAACTTATATATTGATTAAGATTTCTTACACTTCCAGTAGAGTTCCCAAGTATGGTGTCTCCACTAAAAAGCACTCTGTCTTGTTTCAAATGATACACGACATGGTCTTCTTCATGCCCAGGCGTGAAAATGGCTTTTAGCGTTGTTCCTCCTGAAATTTGTATAATTTCATTAGATTTAAGTTTTTGCACTGTAGGTTCGTCAGGAGACGAATCAAGTTTGTGAGCCAAAAAAGGTGCGAGTTTGGGGTGACATCTAACAGCACAGCCAAAATATTCCTGTAATCTATCGAGGCCACCGATATGATCGCCATGACCATGCGTGATAAAAATAGTGCTGATAACGGGACTGCCTAATTCTGCATGATATTTAATGATTTGTTGTGTCCAGTGTCGGTAATTTTCACCGGAATCTATCATCACCATTTCTTTTGTAGGATCCCCTACAAAATAGATCTGAGTACCTCCTGGGTGCATAGCTCCAAAGGTATTAGGATCTTCTTCAATATGTGTGCTATATACATGTTCAGTTATTTGCATGTCGTTCTCCTAGATATCCGCAATAATATTTTCACTTAGTAAGGATAGTGCGGCGTCTGAAGCGCCATCTTTGTTTCCGTTTCTGTCGGAATTAATTTGTACTTGTTTTGCTATTCTTTTCCCTTGTTTGGAGGCAAATCCTATCCAAAATGTGCCTATAGGATGTCCAGAACGACCTGCATTTGGCCCTGTAACGCCAGTTGTGGAAATAGCATAGTCAGTGTTTGCGAGGTTCAAAATCCCTTCTGCCATGGCTATGGCCATTTCTTCACTTACCGTCCCATATTCCTCTGCGATGTTTTTTGGTACCCCTAAAATACTTTCTTTGAGTCCACCTGTGTAGGCGACAACTCCACCTGGAAAATATTTAGAACTACCGGAAACAGATCCCAGTTTGCTACCAAGAAGCCCACACGTACATGCTTCTGCCACAGATACTGTTTGATTAGAATCTATTAAAGTTTTAGCTATATTTTCTATGTCCATATTTTTACTCTCCTCTGTAGATATTAATTTGTCAGTAGTCCAAAGAATTCTTTATTGCCATTCCTGCCTAGGATAGGAGATTCACAGGTGCCAAGTAATTTGAATCCTTCTATTTCACACCAAGAGGTGAAGCCATTCATGACTTGATTATGAATATTGGGATCTTTTATTATTCCACCTTTGCCGACTGAATCCCTACCTGCTTCAAATTGAGGTTTTATCAGTGATAATAAGCTTCCCTGATTACTCAAGTGAGAAATGACCGAGGGAATGATCAGCCTAGTAGATATGAATGATACATCTATGCATATAAAGTCGACTTTACTAGGTAGTTCAAATGGATATCGTGCATTAGTTTTCTCAATCACAGTCACTTGGTCGTTTTGTGCAAGGCTGTAATGTATTTGACTATGACCTACATCTACGGCAAATACGTGCTTAGCATTATTTTGTAGCGCGCAGTCTGTGAATCCTCCGGTTGAAGCCCCAACATCTAGGACTGTTAATCCACTTAGATCGATGTTGAAATGCTCTAATGCATGAGAAATTTTTAAGCCTCCTCTACTAACGTAGGGTAATTGTTCTTTGACGTTAAGCTTGTGATCTGGATCCAATAAAGTTCCTGGTTTCAGAATTTTGCCTGAAGGATCATATGCGGAGCCTTGCATAATCATAGCTTGAGCTTTCTGGCGAGTTTCCGCTAGGTTAGTTTGTACCATTAAAACATCAGCCCGTATTTTGGTTTTTTTATCAGACACAATCGATCACGCTGTAAGTTATTTGCCTTTAAATTGAGGACTTCTTTTTTCCAAGAAAGCATTGAACCCCTCGTGGTAGTCATCAGTGTCGAATTGGTTTAAAGGTAGTGCTCTTTGTTCATCATTAAGATTTTTCAAATCAGGAATTTCGTAAATTTGATTAAGAGTCATTTTGTTAACTGAGTGGGATAGTGGTGCTAAATTTGAAATTTGTTGTGCTAGTTCTTGTGTGACGCTTTGTAGATTTTCTTTAGCCACGACTTGATTTACTAACCCTACCCTTAGAGCTTCGCTTGAATCCAGTAATTTTGCACTGAGTAATATGTATAAGGCTGTACTTCTACCTACTAATTCGACCAGACTTTTCATTTCCGTGTGTCCTATTGTAATCCCTAGCCGTGCCACGGGTATACCAATTTTGCAGTCTGTTGATGCGATTCTCAAATCACATGCCACCGATATTTCACATCCACCTCCTGCTGCAATACCATTGATCATTGCAATTATTGGTGTTTGTAGGTTTCTGATGGTACTAAGTAACGTATCTACCTTATGATTGTAGATTTTCCCAGTTGTGGAGTTGATTCGTTGAGTCTGGAATTCGTGTATATCTGCACCTGCGGAAAATGCTTTATCTCCTGCACCTGCTATTATGATGCATCTCGTATCGGGGTCTTCATCTAATTTCAAGAGTGTGCGTGTAAGGTTTTCCCACATATCTGCTGTTATAGAGTTATGGTATCTAGGTCTGTTAATGGTTATTGTGGTAACCCAATTATTTTTATGACACAGTATGTTAGTTGTGTGGTTTTCCATATGGTTTTAACCCCGATTTTTTTAAAGGCTACATTTCTCTGTTGAAGGTGTCAAACCCCTTGAAATAGACATTTATTATAGTTTGAATGTATTATGCACTAATTCAACAGTTTTGGAGTGAATTATGAAAGCAGCTAGATTGACGGCACCTAAACATTTTGAATTTATTGATATTGAACAGCCTCAAGCCGTGGATGGGGAATGTTTGGTGAAATTAGAAAGAGTTTCTGTATGCGGTAGTGATATAAGGCATCATTATGGACCAATAAAAGACGAATCTGCATATCCAATGGATCCAGGTTTGCCTTGTCATGAATTAGCAGGGACAGTCGTTGAGAGCAGAACTGACCAAATTCAAGAAGGTCAAAGAGTGATAGTAATAGCTAGACCAGGGACAGGTGGTCTACAAGAGTATGTAGTTTCTGATCCTGGGAGAATGATTATGCTTCCAGAACAAGGTCCAATAGACGAATGGTTGATGTGTCAACCATCAGGTACAGTCCTATACGCATGTAGAAAAATGGGATCTGTTTTAAGCAAGAATGTGGTTATATTTGGTCAAGGCAGCATTGGACTGAGTTTTACGATGTTGGTGTCTAAGATGGGCGCTCGTAAAGTTATTGTTGTTGATCCTCTAGATTATAGATTGGAAAAATCTAAGACGTTTGGTGCTACTCACACTATCAATCCAGACAAAGAAGATTTGAGTGAAGCTATTAAAGAACTAACAGATGGACAAGGGGCTGATATTACTGTTGAAGCAGCTGGATATCCAGATACTCTTAACTTTGCTTTTAATAACGTGCGGCAGTTTGGAACTGTAATTGTATTTGGCATACAAAGTGATGCTTTGGTACCAGTGGAGCACAATACACTGATGAATTTACAGCCAACTATTATACCTACTACTGGAGCTCGTAGCTTAGATCCTATAGGCCAGATACAAGACATTGTGTCTCTTAGAGAGCGCGGCTGGTGTGATCCAGGTCCTCTTATCACTCATCGAACCGGATTTTCTGACGTGCAAAACGCATATGATATGTATGAACAAAGAGAAGATAATATAATTAAAGTGATAATGAATTTAGACGAGTAACAAAGAAACTTTATAGGTGCCGATATATCAATATGAAGTTATCAGATAGAATAGAAGCTTTACTACGAAATTTTTATCTGTCTTTATCCATACTAGAGACGGCCAATAACGGGAGACTCGTGCTTGATAAGTTTTCGTTCCTGCCAAGGAACAGGAATCCGTTTGATCAAGCTAATATGCGGGAAGATAATCCAGATTATGGGTACGGTGCAATTAGGCCTGCGGTAAGGAATCATTTCAAATCCACATTTGCATTTACCGCTATTGAGGTAGATGCGATCTTTGGGAGCATATTTGCTACCCATCCTGTAACAGAAGAAGACCCAAATACGCGCTATGTTAGGGTGATCATTTCTCTACTAGGGAAATCGTTCATAACAGACCCTATGAACCCTGTTTGGGAGTGCCCTCCAGAGTTTCACAATGTTTACGAAGCATATAATCCATATAGGCGTTTTGATGCAAGAAATATAGATGGAACAGCAATAGATTGGGAGCAATTTGGAGGAATTCAAGGGTTTGTATCGGTGCTGCAAAATGCATTGGTTGTTGTTAGGGCTAATGAACATAAATCTGACAGTTCTTCTAAATACACTGCTAATGAATTACGCCTAAAGTCCCGGAAGAGATCTGTGCAGTACGAGCATCTTAAGGACTTCATTATGGAGGCATGTGAGATTAGCAATTCATCCATGTCGTTAGCAGGTTCATTGTTTAACTCATACGAAAAATGGGCATCTGATGTCGGTATGACCGCACTATCTCAACGAGGCTTTGGTATAGGATTGAGAGAATTTGGGTTTGAAAGAAAACGTAGAGGACAGGGAAAGCACTGGTGGATAGGAATAAGGCTTGCTTCAGACAATGAAAATAAGGAACAGATACATATGAGTCTGGATCTTTGATTGTTTCAATTAGCTCTTCATAGGAAAACTAGCTTTAACAGCAGTATTAATTCCCCCGCGTATTTTGTAAGTCAATGTAAGATTCATTGATTTGGGATTGGTCAACTCTACTAGATCATTGAGAATCCTATTAGCGGCGTGCTCTTGGACGATGCCCACGTCTCTATACGACAGCAAATAATACTTAAGGGATTTAAGCTCAATTAGCGACTCAGAAGGAACGTAGGAGATCTCCAAAGTACCTAAATCAGGTAAACCTGTCCATGGACATACCGCAGTGAATTCATCGGTGTCTAGTTCCACGCTGGCATTGCTCTTCGGATAGTCGTATTGAAAAGTGAGTAATACATCTGTGCGTATATGTTCTTCTGACTTTATATCTATTTCAAATTCAAGATCAGTATAATCGTTTTGCAAATCGTCTATGGTTGTCATAATTTACTCCAAAATGTATTAAAACTAGTTTATCAGAGATATAAACATAACAAAATATTTTCCTAATTATGCTGGGTTTTTATTAATACTATGTAATATAAATTTAATATATATGTTACAAACTTGTAATACAGTTGTAATGAGGTTGTAATCTAAGCCGTTTATCCTCCCTTTGAAATTGTTTTTTAAGGAGGAATAATATGAATGCTGATTTAGCATGGATATTAACTTGTTCTGCTCTAGTTCTATTGATGACACCCGGACTAGGGTTTTTCTATGGCGGTATGGTGAGCCGCAAGAATGCGGTTACGACTATAATGCATAGTTTCGTAGCCATGGGCTTGTGCACTATAGTCTGGGTTTTATGGGGCTACAGCATAGCATTTGGAACTTCTATAGCGGGTTTTGTGGGAGGCTTGGATCACTTGGCGTTGTCTGGCGTAGATAGCGCAGAAGATAAATTATTCATGATTTTCCAATGCATGTTCGCAATTATTACACCTGCATTGATTACAGGTGCGTTTGCAGAGAGAATGAAATTTTCTTCGTATGCTTTATTCGTGGTCCTATGGTTAACCATAGTCTATGCTCCGGTAGCACATTGGGTTTGGGCATCAGGCGGATGGTTGTTTGAAATGGGAGCTTTGGACTTTGCTGGCGGCACAGTTGTGCACATCAATTCTGGAATTGGAGCATTAGCTGCAGCCTTGATCATTGGTCCAAGATTAGGCTTTAAGAATTCTAAAGGTGTTAAACATGATCAGTCAGAGCACCATCTACCGATGATTATTCT
>NZJM01000036.1 GCA_002692205.1 Legionellales bacterium
ATTATCCTATATTTTTAAAATTCCATTTCTAATTATAGTAACTCATCGTGGCCAGCCTGGTATTAAAGATGAACCACAACATGAACTGATGGGCCAAATAACAAAAGATTTATTTGATATTATGCAAATACCATCTGAAATATTTCCAAGTGAAAAACAAGAAATAGAGCCAGCACTTAGGCGTGCTGAGAAATATATGTCGAGAGAAAATCGTCCGTATGCATTTATTATGAGAAAAGGAACGGTAGCACCACAAAAATTAAACAATAAAATATTTAATAATATATCAGAACGTGAAAATAAAATTGATTATCTATTTGATGAAAATGAAATGCATGTTAATAGAAATACGGCCTTAAATCGTATAATTAAAAATTCATCTAAAGAAAAAACTATTTTAATTGCTACTACTGGGTATACCGGACGTGAATTATACTCTATAGATGACCGAGATAATCATATATATATGGTTGGCTCAATGGGATGTGCTTCTTCTTTTGGTCTGGGTCTAGCTCTCGCCCGACCAGATTTAAAAATAATTGTAATTGATGGAGATGGTGCGGGATTAATGCGAATGGGAAATTTTGCAACTATTGGATCATATGCTGGTGATAATTTCATTCACATACTACTTGATAATGAGGTTCATGATTCAACTGGTGCGCAATCGACTGTTTCAAAAAATATAAACTTTGCAATGATTGCTAAAGCATGTGGATACGGTACATCTCTCAGTGGCAATAAAATTGAATTAATCGATAAATTATTTTCACTAAATAAAAATGAAGGCCCGATCTTTGGTCATCTAAAAATTAGTTCTGGTACAATAGAAAATCTTCCTAGGCCAAATATTGGGCCAAATCAGGTATTAAGACGAATGATGCAGCATATCAATACTAGTTTTTAAAATGAATATCCTACTTAATCCGGGTCCAGTTCTACTAACTAAGCGCGTTAGAGAATCCTTGCTTAAACCTGATCTATGTCACCGTGAAAGTGAGTTTGTTGAACTTCAAAACAAAATTCGCAGCAAGCTTTTAGATGTATATAAGCTCTCAGCTGAGAAATGGGCTGCAGTAATATTCACGGGTTCGGGCACATCCGCAATGGAATCAATGATAACGAGTCTAATTCCAATGCATGGGAAATTATTAATTATTGAAAATGGTGTTTATGGTGAACGCATGACTAAAATTGCAAAGATTCACGATATTAATCATATAGTTTTGCATCATGAATGGGGTGAAGAAATCAATCTAGATAATTTAAATAATGAATTGCAATATCATGATGAAATTTCCCATGTTGCTATTGTGCACCATGAAACCACCACTGGTCGCCTGAATAATATCGAAAAAATAGCAAGCGTATGCAAAAAACATGGAGATATATCGTTACTAGTTGATGCTGTTAGTAGCTTTGGTGCAGAAGAATTAAAATTTAATGAATGGAATATTACGGCTTGCGCATCAACTGCTAATAAATGCCTGCATGGTGTTCCTGGAGCATCGTTCGTTATTGCTAATAGAGATGCTGTCTCGTCAATGTCAGCAACACCTGCAAGAACACTATACTTAAACTTTATCGATTATTTGGATGCTCAGGATAATAATAAAACACCCTTTACTCAATCAATTCAAACTTTTTATGCGTTGCATGAAGCGCTTGAAGAATTATTTGAACAGGGTGGATGGAAAAATCGCCAAAAAAAATATCAGAACCTTATAGGTTTAGTTAGAACAGAATTTGAAAATTTGAAAATTAAACCATGCCTCAAAAGAAATGAATCGTCCTGTGTTCTAAATTCATTCTATCTTCCTAAAGAAATAAGTTATCAAAAATTACATGATGAATTAAAAAAAGATGGTTTTATTATTTACGCAGGACAAGGTGGCCTTAAAAAATCTTTCTTTAGAATATCATGCATGGGAGATATTTTTGAAGATGATATTAAAAGGTTTTTATCAGCAATAAAAAAAATTGTAGTATGATTTCAAAAACTAGCTGATTTTTTCTTCCTTTCGTGCTGGGTCGTTAATTTGTTCCATAATAAAGTTAAAAATACCCTCATAGTCCAAACCTGCATCCTCTAACATATCATCTCTTGTTCCATGCTGTATAAGCCTATCCGGTAGACCATAATTTATAATTCTCTTTTCAATGCTATGTGCCGCGATAACTTCATTAACAGCCGAACCTGCACCACCTTGAATAACATTTTCCTCTACCGTAATAATTAAATCATGTTGACTACAAACATCTAGAATAATATTTTCATCGATTGGTTTAACAAAACGCATATTCACAACAGTAGCATTGAGTCGTTCTCCAATCTTCTCACATGACTCAACCATAGTCCCAAAAGCTAGTATGGCTATATTTTTTCCGATACACCTAACTTCTGATTTACCGATTGGTATCGAGGTCATTTCTTTTATAGGTTTGACACCAGGGCCCATACCTCGCGGATAGCGAACAGCAGCTGGTTGATTGAGCTTATAGCCTGTATATAGCATCTGTCGACACTCATTTTCATCTGATGGTGTCATGAGCACCATGTTTGGTAAGCAACGCAAAAAAGTCAAATCATATGCGCCATTATGCGTTGGACCATCTGCACCAACACACCCCGCGCGGTCTATAGCAAAAAGGATTGGTAAATTTTGCACGCAGACATCATGTATTAGTTGATCGTATGCACGTTGCAAAAATGTTGAGTAAATGGCAACGACTGGTTTTAGTCCTTCACATGCCATACCCGCTGCAACAGTTACACTATGCTGCTCTGCTATTGCAACATCAAAATATTTATCTGGGTGTTGTTGTTCAAATTCTACTAGACCCGAGCCTTCTCTCATTGCAGGTGTTATCGCAGCAAACTTATGGTCCTGCTGAGCCATATCACACGCCCAATCACCAAACACCTTGCTGTAGCTTGGCGACGAAGTAGATTTAGCAGAAGAGACAAGTCCTTTTTTTGGGTCAAACGGGGTAACGCCGTGATATTTAACGGGATCGTTTTCAGCAAGAGCATACCCCTTACCTTTTTTTGTAATTACATGTAAAAACTGCGGTCCCTCTAGTTTTTGTAGGTTTCTTAGTGTGCTTATTAAAGCAGGTAAATCATGTCCATCAACTGGTCCGATATAATTAAAACCGAATTCTTCAAACAATGTGCCGGGTACAATTAAACCTTTAACATGTTCTTCGGCTCGCTTTGCAATTTCTAATGCGGCAGGGATATTAGAGAGAACCTTTTTGCCACTTTTTCTAACATTCGAATAAAATTTACCTGATATAAGTTGTGCAAAACGATTTGAGAGAGCTCCGACGTTTGGTGAAATTGACATATTGTTATCATTTAAAATAACCAACAAATTACTATGCTGTGCACCTGCATGATTTAATGCTTCAAATGCCATTCCAGCAGTCAGGCCGCCATCGCCAATGATTGCTACACACTTCCTGTCTATACCAAGTCTAGCAGCGGCCGTCGCCATACCCAGGGCTGCACTAATTGATGTACTTGAATGCCCAACGCCAAAAGTATCATACTCACTTTCATCTCGCTTTGGGAACGGAGCTAATCCATTCCACTGTCGTATTGTACTAAGAAGCTCTTTTCTTCCTGTTAAAATTTTGTGTATATAGGCCTGGTGGCCAACATCCCAAACCAGTCGATCTTCTGGTGTATTATATAAATAATGTAAAGCTATTGTTAATTCAGCGGCCCCTAAGCTTGCTGCAAAATGTCCTCCACTTTTACTGACAGAATGTAATAGAAATAAACGAATTTCTTCAACCAATTGATTTAGTTGCGATTCTTCTAACTTTCTGAGGTCTGCTGGGCAGTTAATCCTATCCAAAAGTGGTGTATTTGTCTTTGTTGTCATGCGATTGATGATGTTCCAGCAAAAAAAACTATTATGAATAGTGCTTAACGGTCATGCAAGAAAATCGATTAAAATATCAATACAAAGAAAAATGGATGAAATATTAAATCTTTATATCTTTCAGTAGTGTACAATCAACCAAGCATCACTTAATCTTAGGTGGAAGCAAATTATCCACTAAGACTAGTAACATTAAAAAATTATTTGAGGTTGATTTAATGGGTGTTCCTCTTCTTCAACAATATAAAGTCGGTAAGTACATCATTGGTAAAAAGATACGGGGTATTGAAAAATATCCATTAGTTCTAATGCTGGAACCTCTTTTTCGCTGCAATCTAGCATGTGCTGGATGTGGAAAAATAGACTACCCAAAAGAAATTTTAGATAAGCGTCTTAGCTATGATGACTGCATGCAGGCAATTGATGAGTGTGGCGCCCCAATTATATCGATTGCTGGGGGTGAACCACTAATTCATAAAGAGATGGATAAAATTGTAAAAGGTTTTATAAAAAGAAAAAAGTTTATATACCTATGTACAAATGCAGTACTACTCAAAAAATATATAGACAAGTATCAACCGTCTCCGTACTTAACTTTTTCAATTCATCTAGACGGCAACAAAACAAGACATGATGCTTCGGTTTGTCAAACCGGAGTTTTTGATAAGTGCATTACGGCTATCAAAATGGCTCGTAATAAAGGCTTTCGTGTCAATATAAACTGTACTTTATTCCAAGGCGAAAGTGCTGATGAAGTAGCTGATTTTCTAGACATGTGTATGCAATTAGGTGTCGAGGGTGTTACGATCTCACCAGGATATAGTTATGAAAAAGCGCCTAAACAAGATGTCTTCTTGAAGAAACAAGAGAGCAAACAGCTATTTCGAAATATTTTTAAACTAAATACTAAAAAAAAGTGGCGCTTTAACCAATCTTCACTCTATCTTGACTTCCTAGCAGGAAATCAAACTTATCAATGTACACCATGGGGTAATCCGACACGAAATGTGTTTGGTTGGCAAAAGCCTTGTTACCTATTAGTTGGTGAAGGTTATGCCCCTTCATTTTCTTCATTAATCGAAGATACTAAATGGGAAAATTACGGATTTGGAAAAAATCCAAAATGTGCAAATTGTATGGTGCATTGTGGCTATGAAGCATCAGCAGTTAATGATACATTCAAACACCCGCTAAAAGCATTATCTATATTTCTAAAAGGGCCTAAAACATCTGGAAAAATGGCTCCTGAGTTGCCAATATTGTATAAGAGCGACGAGGCTCCTCAATCAGAATTAATAGTAAAAAAGAAAGCTTCATCAAGCTGCAATAATAAGCAAGTTGCTTAATGGATTTTTTTTTCCTGGCTACAGCGCTGGGTTTATTAATATGGATTATTGTAATCCTATTGCCCTACCGACCATATGGAGTCAAGGAGTCTCTCGATGCTGAGACTGTTAAGGGTTGTATAAGTGATGTCACGGTACTTATTCCAGCAAGAAATGAAGAATTAACAATAAAGAAAACATTATCATCTCTTAAAAATCAAAGTAAAACGATCAAAGTTATTCTTGTCGATGATGAATCAACCGACAACACAGTTAAAAATGCAAAAAAAGTGGGGCTGGATAGTCTGTTGATTCTGCCAGGGAGTAAATTACCCGCTGGATGGAGTGGTAAATTATGGGCATTAGAACAAGGTCGAAAACATGTTGAGACTCGGTTTCTTGTTTTACTCGATGCAGATATTGTTTTAAAGCCTAATTTGATAAAAAAAATACTGTTAGAGGCAAAGAAAAAAAATATAAATTTACTGTCCCTAATGGCGCACCCAAGAATGGTATCATTCTGGGAAAAACTACTAATGCCTGCATATATCTTCTTTTTTAAGTTTCTCTATCCGTTCAGTCTTTCAAATTCAACTAATTCAAAAATAGCTGCAGCAGCTGGTGGATGCATACTTTTAGAAACAAAAATTCTTAATGAAATAGGTGGATTTGGGTCAATTAAGAACGCACTAATTGATGACTGCACGTTAGCTAAAAAAGTTAAACAGAATGGATACAAAACATGGATTGGATTGACTAATTCAGTGATTAGCATTCGCGAATACAACAAGCTTTCCGAAATATCTCAATTAATCACAAGAACTGCTTACACCCAACTCCGACATTCTCCAATATTACTTTTTATTTGCAGCCTAGTTATGGGCATATTATTTCTTGTGCCTTTGGTAGCAATCTCACAAAAAGAGTCATTAATGCTAATGGGGCTTATAATGATTTTCATACAAGTCATATGTTATTTACCCACCTTAAAATACTATTCTATGAATCCTATTTATGCATTATCATTATCTTTTGTGGGTATACTTTATATGCTATTTACATTACATTCGGGCTTTAATTATTATTTTAAAAAAGGTGCTTTATGGAAAAAACGTTATTACAAATATTAAAAAGAATAGTCTAAATGGAAAAACTATTTAATATTGGATTTAATATAAAATATCGAAAGTCTATATCAATAGGTATGGTTTTTTTGTGCTTATTGATATTTAGCTGTATGAGTTTTGCAGATCAAGATCAAGTTCAAAAAATAAAACAACCAATAAATCAATTGCACGAAACTTTAATCAATATCATGGTTGTTGCAGATTCAACAAACTCTAGTGAACGCTACGATTTATTAAAACCCGTAATCGATGGAAATTTTAATATACCATTAATTTCAAAAGTCGTTCTAAGTAGATACTGGAAATCAATTGATAATGATAAAAAAAGTATGTTCATCGATCTATTTAATGAATTAACAATTTCAACTTATATCAGTCGATTCAATAAGTACGATAATCAAATTTTTAAAAATATATCTATTGAACAATTGAAAGAAAATAGGTACTTAGTAAAAACTGAACTCATAAAACCAGGAGATAAACCGATTTCGTTTAATTATATTGTTCAAAAAAACGATGAACAATGGAGAATAATTAGTGTCATTGCCAAAGGTATTAATGACCTTGCCCTAAAAAGAGCAGAATATACCTCAATTATCAAAAAAGATGGATTTGAAGCGTTAATTACTAAGTTAGAACAAAAAATCCTCAATTTGAAGGAAAATTAAGTATATTTGAACTTAAAAAAATTGTCTCCCATGCAAAGGTATGTCAATATTTATCCTGGGGTATGAGTGCTAATAAAAATATTTTGAGGATTTCATGAATTCTTTTAGTTACTACCAAATATTCAGGCGATTAGCTTTTTTCGGGATGCTCAGCATTTTGGTTGGCTGTGCCACAACCAAAACAACTAATAATCTTATCGAAGAAGATACGCTGGAACCGGCAAATCGTGTTTTCTTTGATATCAATGAATCCATAGATAAAGCTTTAATTAAACCAATCGCTGAAACGTATGTTGACGTAACACCAAATTTTATAAGAACGAGCATAACAAATTTCTTTGATAATTTAGCGTATTTAAATGTAATTCTAAATAGCCTTTTGCAAGGAAAAGTAGAACAAGGATTTTCAGATGCTATGCGTTTTGTTAGTAATACAACGCTAGGAATTGGTGGCTTATTTGATGTCGCAACAACTATGGGATTTGCTGAAAATAATGAAGACTTTGGTCAGACATTAGCAGTTTGGGGAGTTGATGAAGGTTCATATCTATATATCCCATTTTTTGGACCGAATACCGTTCGCGATTCAACAGATTTCGTGCCGAGTACTCTACTAAATCCATTTTATTATATTTCAAGTGC
>NZJM01000037.1 GCA_002692205.1 Legionellales bacterium
ACATAATAATAAAAAAAACAAGAAAAATATTTTCAGCGTCACTTCATTTCGTTTTATAGAGAAGTTCCCCCAACTGTAATCTCATCAATTTTAATTGTGGGTTGCCCAACCCCAACAGGTACAGATTGGCCATCTTTACCGCATGTCCCAATCCCAGAATCCAGAGCCATATCATCACCTACCATAGAAACTCGTGTTAGAACATCAGGCCCATTACCGATAATTGTTGCACCTTTAACCGGTGTTGTGACTCTACCATTTTCAATTTTATATGCCTGACTGGCGTTAAAAACGAATTTACCATTTGTAATATCAACTTGGCCGCCGCCAAACTGTACTGCATATAAACCCTTATCGACAGAAGCAATGATTTCTTCTGGATCGCATTCACCACCTAACATATAAGTATTTGTCATTCTTGGCATGGGTAGGTGTGCATAGGATTCGCGACGACCATTCCCAGTTGATTGGACACCCATCAATCTTGCATTATGTTTATCTTGCATATAACCCTTTAATATTCCACGCTCAATTAATGTTGTCGATGAGGTTGGTGTACCTTCATCATCAATATTTAACGAGCCACGCCTGTTTTTAATTGTGCCATCATCAACAACAGTGATATTTTCAGCTGCAACACGTTCGCCAATACGACCTGAGAAAGCAGACGTTTCTTTTCTATTAAAATCTCCCTCGAGACCATGACCTATAGCTTCATGAAGCAGAATGCCTGGCCAACCAGGGCCCAATACTACTGGCATTGACCCAGCTGGTGTCGCATCAGCTCTCAGATTAATTAATGCTTGTTCCAAAGCCTCATCAATATATGACTCAGCCATTCCGTTATTCAAAAAATATTCATAACCAAAGCGACCTCCGCCTCCAGAACCACCTTTCTCAATACGGCCATTTTCTTCAACAATAATATTTATGTTCAAACGAACAAGTGGCCTGATATCACCACATAAAACACCATCGCTATTTGCAATTAAAATGGTTGATTGCGATCCGGTGAGACCGATTAAGACTTGCCTGATTCTAGGATCTTTTTTTCGCGCTATTAGATCTAAATCTTTAAGAAATTTTACTTTATCCTCAGCTGGAATTGAATCAAGTGGGTCTTTATTACTGTATAGTGCTGGTGAATTTTTTCTAGTTAATATCTTTTGCTCACCATTTCCTCCATGTTGCGCAATGGAGCGTGCCGCTGTTGCTGCTTGCGTTAGCGCAGGTAATACAATTTCATCTGAATAAGCGAAACCAGTTTTTTCACCACTAATTGCTCTAATACCGACTCCTTGGTTGATACTATGCGAGCCTTCTCTTACGATTTGATCTTCGAGAACCCATGACTCAGCATGTGCTGATTGAAAATAAAGATCAGCTTGGTCAATAGACGGTGACATTAATTGACCCAATGTATTTTCAATGTCATTAATGCCAAGCCCTTTTTTATCGAGCAAAATATTTTTAGTGGTATCTAGCGCTTTATCCATTTAAGTTGTAGTCCAGTTTTCTATGTATTAAAGTCGGAAATCTTTCTCTAAGGCTGTTTTGTTTTTCAATATCAATTTTTGCAATTGCTACTCCTATCTCTTCTTTTACTTCCGCAAGTATTTCACCCCAAGGGTTTATGATCATACTATGCCCCCAGGTTTCACGACCATTCGAATGAGTGCCACTTTGATTAGAGGCAATAAGATAACACAAGTTCTCAATTGCGCGAGTTCTTAATAAAATCTCCCAGTGAGCTTTTCCTGTTGTGGCCGTAAATGCTGATGGAGCTGTTATTATTTGAACATTATCTTGGTGCATTCTACGGTACATCTCAGGAAATCTCAGGTCATAACAAACAGAAAGACCAATATTTCCTACCTCAGTTTGTGCTACAACAACATTATCTCCTGCTTGGAAGGTTTTTGATTCACGGTAGGATTCCTCATCAGATCCCTCAAGTAAGACATCAAATAGATGAATTTTGTCATATCGAGATATACATTTTCCATTAGGATCGAAAAGTAGACTTGCTGCAAAAACTTTTTTTGGATCGCTACTAGCAAGCGGAATTGTTCCTCCGAGTAACCAGATTTTATATTTTTTTGATTGTTCACTAAGAAATAATTGTAATGGACCATTATTGAAAGATTCAACTATTGCCAATCGATCTTCATCACACTTACCCATTAATGGAAAATTTTCGGGAAGAGTAACTAATTTGGCTTTTTTGTTAACAGCCTCTCTAATCAGTCTTTCCGTAATTTCTAGGTTTGTACTAACGGCATCAGTCGATACCATCTGTATAGCGGCAACATAGGTCATGCGGGTATTATACTGAAGTCCTATAAATCAGGTAGCTGAAAGAGCCCTGTATCGTTTATTAGCAATACCGTATAATCTGATTTTTTTCAGGCTATTAGAGTGATAAATTGAACGAAGAATTTACAAGAATTAATCGGTTACCGCCATACGTATTCAATATCGTAAATGAATTGAAGATGGGCGCACGCCACCGTGGTGAGGATATCATTGATTTTGGCATGGGAAATCCTGATCAACCAACCCCAAAGCATATCGTTGAAAAATTGGTAGAGGCATCAAAACGCGAGGATACGCATGGTTATTCGATTTCAAAAGGAATTCCCCGATTGCGTCAGGCTATTTGTAATTGGTACAAATCACGTTATGACGTAGATTTGGATCCAGAATCTGAAGCAATTGTTACTCTTGGCTCCAAAGAGGGGCTGGCACATTTAGCTATGGCAGTAGTTGATCATGGCGATGCTGTACTTGTCCCAAATCCAGCCTATCCTATTCATCCATTTGGTTTTGTTATTGCAGGGGCAGATGTTAGACATATACCAATTGGCCCCGATATTGATTTCTTTGAGGAGCTTCAAAAATCAATTCGTGATTCTTGGCCGAAACCTAAAGTTCTATTAATAAATTTTCCAAGTAATCCCACGACAGAGTGTGTAGATATAGGTTTTTTTACTAAAATTATTGAGATTGCGAGAGAGCATAAGATCTGGGTTGTTCAAGATTTAGCTTATGCTGATATTGTGTTTGATGGGTATAAAGCTCCGTCTATACTACAGGTATCGGGAGCGAAAGATATTGCAGTTGAATTTTTTTCAATGTCTAAAAGTTACAATATGCCAGGTTGGCGAGTTGGATTTATGGCTGGAAATCCCACTTTAGTTAATGCGCTTTCTCGAATTAAGTCATATTTAGATTATGGTACATTCACCCCTATTCAAATTGCTGCAATTACTGCTTTAGAAGACGACCAAAAATGTGTCGAAGAAATTTGTAGCATGTATTGTGGAAGACGCGATGTTTTATGCGATGGATTAAACTCAATGGGCTGGAATATTGACAAACCGAAAGGCACCATGTTTGTTTGGGCTCCGATACCAGAGCAATATAAGTCAATGGGGTCACTCGAATTTTCTAAAAAGGTGCTAATAGAATCAAAAGTAGCTGTATCACCTGGAATAGGCTTTGGTAGTTACGGAGATAACTTTGTTCGTTTTGCTTTAATTGAAAATGAACATCGTACAAGACAAGCATTACGTGCAATTCGTTCAATGCTAAGAGAAGAAAATCCAAAAACTAATATTGCTAAATAATTATTAGTGAGAAACAAAATTATGCAACCCATAAAGATTGGATTACTTGGCCTCGGGACTGTTGGTGGTGGAACAGTTAGCGTATTAACTCGTAATACCGATGAAATTACAAGACGTATTGGACATCGTGTTGAAATAACGATGGCTGCAGCAAAAGAATACAAAGCTAATTCAATTGCTGGTTTGGATCAAATAGGAATGATTACTGAAGACCCTTATTCAGTTGTTAATAATCCTGATATCCAGATTATTATTGAACTAATTGGCGGTTACTCACCAGCAAAAGAATTAGTTATGAAAGCTATTGAAAATGGAAAGCACGTTATCACAGCTAATAAAGCTCTTATTGCTCTACATGGAAATGAAATTTTTCAAGCTGCACAAAAACAAGGTGTAACCATAGCTTTCGAAGCGGCCGTCGCAGGCGGTATACCAATCATTAAAGCCGTTCGAGAGGGGCTTGCGGCAAATCAAATCGAATGGATTGCTGGAATTATTAATGGTACTGGAAATTTTATTTTAACTGAAATGCGAGACAAAGGCCGTGATTTTGAGGATGTACTCAAAGAGGCACAGTCACTTGGATACGCAGAAGCTGATCCAACTTTTGATGTTGAAGGTAT
Source organism: Legionellales bacterium (assembly GCA_002692205.1). Taxonomy (GTDB): domain Bacteria; phylum Pseudomonadota; class Gammaproteobacteria; order Eutrophobiales; family Eutrophobiaceae; genus UBA11869. Next base: position 4,253 of record NZJM01000037.1, read on the forward strand.
TGATGCTGCACATAAATTAACAATACTCAGTTCGATTGCATTTGGTATACCTCTACAGTTTGAAAGTACATATACTGAAGGCATAAGTAAAATTGAACACAAGGATATTTTATATGCGGAAGAACTAGGTTATCGCATTAAACATATTGGCATCTCTCGAAAAGTTAAGAGCGGAATTGAGCAACGCGTACACCCCACACTCATTCCCGAGCGACGTTTAATTGCTAATGTGGATGGTGTTATGAATGCAGTGCTCGTTAAAAGTGATGCTGTCGGTCCTACACTGTATTATGGCGCTGGGGCGGGGGCTGAACCAACTGCATCGGCTGTTATTGCTGATGTCGTTGATGTAGTCCGTTTACTGAAAGTTGATCCTAAAGATCGTACACCACATTTAGGATTTCATCCTGATGTGCTTTCAGATATTAATATCTTACCGATTGAAGAAATTGAAACTGCTTATTATCTTCGTATGCACGCAGTAGACAAACCAGGTGTCGTGGCAGACATAACAAAGATATTTGGCGACTCAAATATTAGTATTGAAGCTATTTTACAGAAAGAGCCTGCAAATAATGAGAGTTTCATTCCTGTGATTTTTCTAACACAATGTATAAAAGAAAAGGAAATGAATAAAGCTATTTCAAAAGTTGAGCAATTGGATGCAATCAGTGGAAAAGTAATGCGTATACGCATGGAAACTTTTAGTTAGGTTAATAAAATGAATTCAAGAAAACGTTATACAGGATTAATAGATAACTATCGTCACCGGCTTCCTATTAATAATAAAACTAAAGTTATTAGTCTTGGTGAAGGTAACACCCCTTTAATAAAAATTCGTAATATAATGTCAACACTTGATAAGCATGTCGATATTTATGTTAAGTATGAAGGTTTAAATCCGACAGGATCTTTTAAAGATCGTGGTATGACTATGGCTGTAACTAAAGCCATTGAAAGTGATGCCAAAGCAATCATTTGTGCATCCACTGGCAATACATCGGCTTCTGCAGCAGCGTATGCAGCACGTGCTGGTATCACTGCATTTGTATTAATACCAGATGGTAAAATTGCTCAGGGTAAGCTAGTACAAGCTATGGTAGGAGGAGCAGTTGTTATCCAGATTAAAGGAAATTTTGATGATGGAATGCGACTTGTAAAAGAAGTTGCTGACAAAGCTCCCGTGACTATCGTTAATTCAATTAATCCGTTCCGTTTACAGGGACAAAAAACAGCTGCTTTTGAAATCATTGAGGAGTTAGGAAAACCCCCCGACTTTCATTATTTACCAGTAGGCAATGCTGGGAATATCACTGCACACTGGATAGGATATAGTGAGTGTGCCGCAACAGATAGTAAACAAGTAACAAAAGCATGCGCGTATTGCAAAGGGGATTGTAGTTATATAGATGGTAGCTCTCCGGGGGTTCGTCCTAAGATGGTTGGGTATCAAGCAAGTGGTTCAGCCCCTTTTATTCGGGGTAATATGGTAGATAAACCAGAAACGATCGCTACTGCAATTAGAATTGGTCACCCTCAGTCATGGGATTATGCATGGATTGTAGATGAAGAATCTGGCGGGTGGTTTGACGAATGTAATGATGAGGAAATTTTGGCTGCACAAAAAATGCTTGCAGAGAGAGAAGGTATATTTTGTGAGCCCGCATCCGCTATATCATTAGCCGGTGTATTAAAAGATGTAGAATCAGGAAAAATACCTGAAAATAGTCTTATTGTTTGTACTTTGACAGGGCACGGTTTAAAAGATCCAGATACCGCAATTAAGCAAAGTACAGCTCCTGTTGTTCAAGTTGAAGCTACACTAGAAAAAGTTAAATCAGCTATATTAGATAATATGTAAATATTATATTAGCGAGATGATTAGTTATCTCTTCACAAGGTTAATAGGTTGTGATATTTCTACTTAATTAGGATATTCACTAATGCGAAGTTTGACTGTATTCATACCCGGTTTATTTGGTTCTGGCATTTCCTTCCCAGATGATTTTCCTAATGTGCCTGCGCTAAATTGGTTTTTAAAGAAGGGGCAATATAAGTCAGTTAAACGAAGTTCGTTTAGTTACTCATTGTGTGAATTATTCGATTTAATATATGATGATTGTAATGATTTACCTATTGCATCAATATCTCGCTTAATTGATAGCGATCTATACCCTGAGGGAATTTGGGTTAGGGTTGATCCAGTTTATGTCAACACAGATGGGAACAGACTTAAATTATCTGATAGCAGTCAATTTACATTAACGCAACACGATGCCCTTGAATTTGCCACGAGGATTAATAAATTATTAGAAATCTATAATATTACAATAGAGGTTCCATGCCCGTCACGCTGGTATGTTAAATTAAATGAAGACATAGAGTTAAGAACAACTCCAATCGACTCAGTTGTTGGTAATGATATTCTTCCTTTCATGCCAAAAGGAAATAATAGAATCAATATAGATCAATTAATTAATGATATCCAAATGACTTTGCACGACCTAGAAATTAATACAAAACGTGAGCAAGAGAATAAACTGCCTATAAATAGTATTTGGTTTTGGGGTTACGGCAAGCTTCCTAGTTCATTAGAAAGAAATTGGTCGACAGTTTTCGGTGACGAGATTTTATCAGAAGGATTATCAGCAATGTCATCAACTCCATTTAGTAAATTGCCTGAAAAATTTGAAGAACTTGATAATAAAAAATCAGATTTTACTGATCTTATAGTTATAAGCGAATTTGATAGATTTAGAAATTTTCATAATTTTGATGAATGGGATGAAATGCTTGTACGTTATGAAATGAATTGGTTTTTACCTATATTTGATGCTTTGAAAAGAAAAGATATAGATCAGATTAGAATAGAAACAGACATAAATTCAATTAGTCTTGATAAAAATAGTCATTATAAGTTTTGGAGACAAAAGAAAAATTTCATTTCTTAAAATAAATTCTTGTGTTAGATAAAAAAATAGTTCAAAGAGAAGTATCCGATGGAGTCAATCTTCCAGATTCTATGCATCCTATTTTAAAACGTGTATATGCATCGAGGAATATAAAATGTATTGAAGATTTGAATTATTCTCTTAGTTCATTAATTCCATTTCAAAAACTTAGCGGCATTAATGATGCGGTAATTTTGTTGAAGGAAGTACTTGAACAGAAAAAAAGAATATTAATCGTAGCTGATTTTGATGCGGATGGAGCTACTAGCTGTGCTTTAGCGATACGTGGCTTGATAGCAATGGGCGCAGAGGATGTTACCTATGTTGTTCCCAATCGATTCGAACATGGTTACGGTCTTTCTCGTGAAATTGTAGACGTTGCATTAGATTATGATCCCGATTTAATTATTACTGTTGATAATGGTATATCAAGTATTGAGGGTGTTAAATATGCTAGAAATCATGACATTAGTGTCTTGATCACAGACCATCATTTACCAGGTGACGAATTACCGAATGCAAATGTGATTGTAAATCCACAACTCGTTGGTGACAAATTTCCAAGTAAAAATTTAGCTGGTGTCGGGGTAATTTTTTACATTTTATTAGCATTACGTTCAAAGTTAAAAGAATGTGATTGGTTTAAGATTAATAGTATTGAATTTCCTAATCTAGCAAATTTTTTAGATTTAGTAGCTCTAGGCACTGTTGCCGATCTTGTCTCACTTGATAAAAATAATCGAATCATGGTGGCTCACGGATTAAAACTCATGAGAAAAAATAAATCAAAAGCGGGTATCGCAGCTTTACTTAATCAAACTGGAAGGAAATTAAATAGATTAACGACTTCAGATCTTGCGTTTGCTGTCGCACCAAGATTAAATGCGGCCGGGCGCTTAACTGATATGTCATTAGGTATTGAATGTTTACTTACGGATAACGATCAGCAAGCAGTTGAAATTGCTGAGAGACTAAACAAAATTAATATAGAGCGTCGAAAAATTCAAGATAGCATGGAAGTGCAAGCATTATCAGTATTGGAAAAATATCTTGAAAATTTTTCAACACAAATTTCTCATGGTATTTGTATTTATAATCATGATTGGCATCAAGGCGTAGTAGGAATAATTGCCTCAAAAATTAAAGAAAAATTTAATCAACCAGCAGTTATTTTTGCGAAAGATAGCTCGGGAGTCTTAAAAGGCTCAGCTCGTTCAGTTACCGGACTTCATATCAAAGATGTATTTGATGAAATTTCAAGGCTATATCCTGATTTAATAATTACTTTTGGCGGGCATGCCATGGCCGCTGGCCTAACCATTAAAGAGTCTAAATTTAATGAGTTTTCAGAGGTATTCAATGAGAGAATCAAACAAAATATTTCCATTAAAGATGTGAAAAATATTTGTTTAACAGATGGTGAGTTATCAGACGATGATTTTACCTTATCATTAGCACAAGCTATACAAGAGGCTGGTCCTTGGGGACAATCATTCCCAGAACCTATATTTGTTGGTAGCTTTAAGATATTGGGCAAGCATATCGTCGGCAATAATCATCTCAAACTTAAATTACAGTCAGCTGGTAATAGTGTAGTCGATGCTATTGCATTTAATACAACCGATGAGGATTGGTCTCCCGATTTAGAAAAAATTATTTCTACATATCGATTAGGAATAAATGATTTTCATGGGAGCAGCCAAATACAGTTATTCATAGAGCATATCGAACTGCATTAATTTTTGATATTATGTGATTGTTGCTGAATACAAATAAGTCCCGACAAACTATTTAGGTTTAAAATAAAATGCTCGAAATTAATCCACTTCTAATAAGAATCTCCGATATGAAAGCACGTGTTGATTTGCTTAGGAGGTATCTTTGAATACGACGAAAGATCAGAGCGTTTAGTAGAAGTTTTAAGAGAGCTTGAACAGCCAGACGTATGGAGTAATCCCGAGCTTGCACAGGAACTTGGTAAAGAACGTGCCAATCTTGAAAATATCGTTAATACAATAAACTCTTTGGAAGCGTTACTTTCTGAGTCAAAAGAACTATTAAAACTAGCAGAAGAGGAGGATGACGCGGGAACTATCGAAGCAGTTGTTGTTGATCTTAATGCAAGTGAGGTGCAATTAGAAAAGCTCGAATTTAGAAGAATGTTCTCTGGTGAAATGGATATCAATAATGCATTTATTGATATCCAGTCTGGTTCTGGTGGGACCGAAGCTCAGGACTGGGCGGATATGTTATTACGTATGTATTTACGATGGGGCGAAAAACATAATTATAAAACGGAATTGTTGGAGGTATCTCCTGGAGAAGTTGCTGGAATAAAAAGCGCGACGATTCAATGTAGTGGAGAATATGCCTTTGGATGGTTGCGTACTGAAACTGGCGTTCACCGCTTAGTTAGAAAATCTCCTTTTGATTCTGGCAATCGACGTCATACTTCTTTTGCCTCAGTTTTTGTATCTCCAGAGATTGATGACAGTATTGAAATCGAAATAAATCCAGCTGATATTCGCATAGACACCTACCGTGCAAGTGGTGCGGGAGGGCAACATGTCAACAAAACAGATTCAGCAGTGAGATTAACTCATATACCAAGCGGTATTGTAGCCCAGTGTCAAAGTGACCGCTCTCAACACAAGAATAAAGATAATGCTATGAAACAGTTGAGAGCTAAATTGTATGAATTTGAAATGCAAAAACTTAACTCAGAGAAACAAGCATTAGAGGATTCAAAAGCTGATATAGGGTGGGGTAGCCAGATAAGATCGTATGTGCTTGATCAATCACGTATAAAAGATTTGAGAACATCAGTAGAAACAGGAAATACACAGGCTGTATTAGATGGCGATCTAGATCTATTCATCGAAGCAAGTCTAAAAAGTGGACTATAAGCTTTATATCGTAGAATATAGCGTCCTTATCACCATTATTTTTTTTGAGAATATAACTATCTTATGACTATAGATAACGAAAATGATTTAATTGCACAACGTCGCCAGGATCTAAAAGAAATGAGAAAAACTGGTAATGCCTATAGTAATAAATTCAAACGTGACTCATTATCTTCTGATCTGCATGCTGAATATGAGAGCAAATCAAAAGAAGAACTTGAAAATGCATCTATTAAGGTTTCGATTGCTGGACGAATGATGAGTAGAAGAATTATGGGTAAAGCTTCTTTTGCGCATATTCAAGATATGACTGGAAAAATTCAACTATATGTTAGACGCGATGACTTGTCGGACGGTATTTATAACGAAGGGTTTAAAAAATGGGACATTGGTGACATTGTTGGCGCAATCGGTACTGTTATGAAAACTAATAAAGGCGAATTAAGTATCCATGTCAATTCAATTGAACTCTTAACTAAGTCATTGCAGCCGCTACCAGAAAAATATCATGGCCTAACAGATCAAGAGCTTCGTTATCGACAGCGATATGTCGATTTAATTATGAATGAGCAAACACGAGAAATATTTAAGATTAGATCAAAAGTTGTAGAGTTTCTTCGCTC
>NZJM01000038.1 GCA_002692205.1 Legionellales bacterium
CAAATCTATATCTTTAGTTATTTCGAGGTAGTTTTCTTTTTCGAGGTAGTTTTCTTTTTCGAGGTAGTTTTCTTTTTCGAGGTAGTTTTCTTTTTTCTGCCGCGTGCTCCTCTTGCAGGCGCAGCCTCCAAAAGAGCAACTGATTCCTCAAGACTCAAACTACTCGGCTCCACATCCTTTGGAACCTTCGCATTTTTTTTGCCATTGGTGACATAAGGACCGTAACGTCCATTTAAGATCGATATACCCTCTTCTTCGAATATCTTTATTTGTTTTTCAGCATCAGCTTTTTTCTTTTCGGCAACTAATTCAAGTGCTCGCTCAAGGGTTACTGTGTATGGATCGTCTTCTCTTTTTAAGGACACAAACTTACTTGCATACCTTATGTAAGGCCCAAAACGTCCCACACTGGCAGCTACTTCTTCTCCATCGCTAGTCTCACCCAAAAGTCTAGGTAATTTAAAAAGCTCTAGTGCTTCTTCGAGTGTTATTTGATCTAATTTTTGAGCTGGCTGTATTACTTCTCCACTATCAGGATCTTTAATTTCGCGACGTAAGCCTGCAAATTTTGGTTTATCTTCATCATCTTTAGTGCCAATTTGAGCATATGGTCCGTAACGTCCAATTCTTACTGAAACTTCTAAACCGGATTTGGGGTGCTTACCAAGAACTCTTGCTTGAATAGCTTCTTCTCGAGTAACCGTCACTTCTTTTTCTTGCACTTGAGTATTAAATGATGTCCAAAAACTCTTCATTAAAGGTACCCAATCTTTTTCTCCCCTAGAAATTGCGTCCAAATCATCTTCTAGTTTTGCCGTAAATTCATAATCAACATAATCACTAAAATGTGCAGTTAAAAAATTATTAACTAATTTGCCAACATCAGTCGGATGAAAACGCTTGCTTTCTACTTCAACATATTCTCTGTTTCTTAATGTTGAGATTATATTGGCATAAGTTGAAGGTCTTCCAATACCATATTCCTCTAATGATTTAACTAATGATGCTTCGGAATATCGTGGGGGTGGTTCTGTGAAATGTTGCTCATTTCTTATTTGCTTTAATTTTACCTTATCACCCTCTTTTAATTGAGGTAACATTTTTTCATCGTCTTCTTTATTATCTGTGTCATCAACACCTTCAAGATACACTTGCATAAAACCAGGATCATCAATTGAAGAACCATTGGCTCTAAATATATTACCTTCACCACATGATATATCAACTGCGACAGAATCAATTGTTGCATGAGTCATTTGACTTGCCATCGTTCTCTTCCATATCAACTCATAAAGCCTAAATTGTTCATTTGTTAAACTGTCTTTTATTTCATTTGGGACTCTCGTAACTGAAGTAGGTCTTACAGCTTCATGAGCTTCCTGAGCATTCTTAGATTTCGTTTTAAAAACCCTTGGCTCTTCGGGTAGTGATTTCTCGCCATAACGAGATGAAATAAAAGAGCGTATTTCAGTCAAAGCCTCCTTGGCTAAATTAACAGAATCTGTTCTCATATATGTTATCAAGCCGATTGTACCGTCACCTACATCAATACCCTCATACAGTTGTTGTGCTACTCTCATTGTCCATTGAGCTGTAAAACCTAGTTTTCTTATTGCTTCTTGTTGCAATGTTGATGTTATGAAAGGAGCTGTGGGTTGTCGTTTTCTCTGTTTTTTTGTAACTGTTTTAATCAATAATTCACTTGTGGATGCATCTTCAAGAGTAGACTTAATTGTAGATGCTTGTTGTGCATTCTCTATACTAAATTTTTTAATTTTTTCATTATTAAATTCTGTCAATCTGCCTAAAAAATCAGAGTCATTAAATTCTAAATCTGACTCCACTGTCCAATATTCTCTAGCCTTAAAATCCTCGATATCTCGTTCACGTTCAACAATCATTCTTAAAGCGGGTGATTGAACGCGCCCAGCAGATAACCCTTTTTGTATTTTCTTCCATAGTAAAGGTGACAAATTAAAACCAACTAGATAATCAAGAGCACGTCTTGCATGCTGTGCATCAATTAAATTTGATGATAGTTCTCTTGGATTTTTTATTGCATCCTGAACGGCGCTTTTGGTTACCTCGTAAAATGCAACTCTATGAACTTCCTTATTTTCTAGACAGCCTTTTTCTTTTAATAATTCATACAAATGCCAAGAGATTGCCTCTCCCTCCCTGTCTGGATCAGTAGCGAGATATAATGTATCAGCTTTTTTAAGAGCTTTTTTAATTGCATTTACTGCTTTTTCATTTCTTTCAATTGTTTCGTATATCATCGCAAAGTTATTATCGGGATCTACTGCACCTTTTTTTGGCAAAAGATCTCTTACATGGCCATATGAAGCCAATACTTTAAAACTCTTACCTAGGTAAGTTTCAAGTGTTTTAGATTTTGATGGAGATTCGACAACTACTAAAGAATTTGTCATATTTTTTTGCTACAAATGTTAATTAAAAAAGAAAAATGGAACATGTTCGCCGCAATTAATTTAATAGGTTATAGGTAATTAATGAACAACAGAGCTAACTTCATCTAAGACGATATCTTCCATCCAAGCAAAAGCTGCTTCCTTTCCCGGTCTATTAAATAATACCATTAGCACAACCCATTTGAGTTGCTGTAATTCTATGCGCTCAGTTTCAAGCGCCATTACCCTATCAATAACTAGTTCGCGGTCTTCAGAGTCGAGAACCCCGGCTTGTTCAAGAAAAATTAAAAAACCTTTGCATTCAACATCTAACTTTTCATTCTCTATATTGTTAAAAACTCTTATAGATCTTGAGCAAATGGCTCCAACATCAAGTTCGTCTTTTTTTATCGCGAGACCTTCCAACCAATCAATTGCCTTATCTATTTGTATATCTGCGAATCCTGCTTGATTTAATTGAGCCTTTAGATCTTTTTGATTTGGGATTATCTCAAGGTCTTGCTCAACATAATGATCAAATAAATATATAAGCACATCCAAAACTGATTCTTTCATAAAGATTAATCCTAATTATTTTATTAATAATAAATAGTTTTTTACAAATTTCTTACAACATCCTTAACATGCACTGGGCCACTGATTTCCATAACTAAAGCGTAGCTAATCTTTTCGAAAGTCCTAAACACCATTAACACGCCAACATTCTCATCTGGCAAGTTTACTATTTCTGATTTTGTCTTTTTATTTGCTATATTTGGATTATTTTCATCAAAATTTCTTATACCATCTCTTATTGCATTAAATAATTTACCAAATTCCCGATCAACCCAATGTTTATCTGCATGCTCAAAAACTATTTTATCATTATCTATTTCTTCTTGAGTTTTTCTTCTATTTGGCCCTATAGAATCTTTTACAGTAAGGTTGCTTTTAAATATACCAAGAACATTACCTGGTTCTAAGCCGCTATTTTCACCAAGATTAAGTACGACGATCTGATATTGCCCTATTTGTGAAACCCCATCCAAAACAGATAAAATATTCCCTTCAATATTATTAGAAACTGAGCTTGGAATAAATTCTGGAGTAAAATCTTGTTCTGAATTTGGAATCAGCCTGTCACCTATCATTACCTCTCGCTTAACCGATGTAATTATGGCTGAAGCTGGATCACCCTTTCTTTCAATACTTGCTTGGCCAACATATATTGCCTCGTACCCAAGTACCTCATCTTCTTCGTTTTTGTCTTTTTTTACATTTATATATGCAGGACCTTTTCTATAAATTGAATATTGTTTCATGTCTGTGTCTTCAGAAATACCGCGAATATATATCTTGTTATTGATGGAAGCTATTAAATGGCCTTCGTAACTAGACACAACATATGGCCAACCATCCATCTGGTCATCATCTAATATCAATGGCCATTTTAAAAATTGCTGTATAGCATCAAGAGGAATTGCTGGAATTGCCTCAATATTTTCTGAACTACGTATAGTAGGGGATAATTTCACATTTCTGCCTGATACAAGTTGTCCAGCTCGCTCGAGATTCAATATTGGTCTACCGTCTTCATAACTGAGAGAAATCGTGTCGCCGGGATATATCAGGTGTGGATTTTTAATTTGGGGGTTTTTTTGCCATATTTCCTGCCATAACCATGGCTTGGTAAGAAACCTTGAGGATATGTCCCACAAAGTATCGCCTTTTATAACGGTATATTTTTCTGGATGCTCAGGATTGAGCTCTATTTCTACTGCATATGTAGTAGAAAATAATAGCAAAATTACGAATGAAATTAGAATCTTATTAAGCATCTTTACTGCCCTACATAATCTATCGTGTGTAGACTATCAAAAAGCTGAGTAAAATGTCAGTAGGATAAACATTTTGATTGACTATATAATCGAAGAAAATTGATTTTCCTATATACTATCAGTCAGTTAAAAGATTTTTTTGGGAGAAAAAATTACCATGACGGCATTCGATGTTTTACATTTTCCAGACGAAAGACTGCGTTTGAAAGCAACCCCAATAAGGAAAATTGACTCTCAAATTAATGATATAGCTCATAATATGCTTGATACAATGTACCTGGAAGGAGGTATTGGGCTGGCAGCAACTCAGGTAAACATCCAGAAGAGAATTGTTGTTATAGATTTATCTGAAAATAAAGATGAGCCATTGATCCTTATTAATCCTAAGATATTAAAATTTGAGGGGAAAGAAAATACGCAGGAGGGTTGTTTATCTGTACCTGACTATTTTGATACTGTCGAACGAGCAAAAAATATAGAATTTTGCTACGAGACTCTTGATAAAAAAACCATAACAACAAAAGCAGACGGCTTATTAGCAATATGTGTACAACATGAAATCGATCACTTGGATGGTAAGTTATTTATTGACTATTTATCGCCGCTTAAACGTAACCGTTTGAGAAAAAAAATAGATAAACAGAAAACTGAATTGCAGCGCTCAAAAAATTATAAATCGATACCAGAAGAAAATGAATCTCTCAATAAAATACTGTGAATCACTCAAAAATAAAGCTCGCGTTTGCGGGGACTCCAGAACTTGCTCGAATAGTACTTGAATCGCTAATCCATTCTAATCAGTATGATATTGGAATTATTTTTACAAAACCTGACCAACGTTCAGGTAGAGGGCGTAACATAAAACAAAACGAAGTAAAAATATGCGCGCTTAAAAATAATATAAAAATTTTTCAACCAGAAAACTCCCGAGAACTAGAATCTTACTCATTAGCAAATTATGATTTATTACTAGTTGTTGCTTATGGTTTATTGTTGACTCCTAAACTTTTAGTACAGCCTAAATTAGGTTGCATAAACATACATGCTTCTTTGTTACCAAGATGGCGTGGTGCTGCACCAATACAACGAGCGATTGAGGCAGGGGATAAAAAAACTGGAATATCAATTATGCAAATGGAAAAAGAGATGGATGCTGGCCCCATTCTAAATCAAATTAGCTGCAAAATAAATGATAAGGAAACGAGTGGTAGCTTGTATGATAGATTAGCAAAAATTAGTGCCGATAATATTAATTCTATTGTTAATAAAATTATAAATGGAAAATTGAGTGCCAAAAAACAGGATAATTCAAAAACTACTTATGCAAATAAAATTACTAAGGAAGAGGCTGAAATAGATTGGAATAAAAATGCAAAAGACTTAGAGAGAAAAATTCGCGCTTATAATCCAGCTCCCGTGGCTTATACAAAAATTAAAAATATAGCTCTTAGAATATGGGAAGCAAAGGTTAAAACTACAAAAGAAAACTTTACGCCTGGTACTATTATAAATAGCAAAACGACACTCGATATAATGGCTGGAAAAGATATTCTTTCAATTACTAAGTTACAATTACCTGGGAAAAAGATAATCTCGGCTAAAGATTTTTTAAATGGTTACTCTAATTTTATAAAGAATTAATTTAATTTATTAGAAAAAACCAATCATGTCATCACGTCTAATTACAATTCAAATCATAGAAGAGGTGCTAGAAAAAAAAATACCTCTAAAATCTGCGATAAATAATAACAAATTATTTTTAAAAATAAAAAAAGATAGGGGATTAATAAAGGAAATATTATATGGAACTTTTAGATGGTATATTCAACTTGAATATATTCAAAATCAATTGATCGATAAGCCTATAAAGAAAAAGGATAGCTTGCTTAAATATCTAATAATTATTGGTTTATATCAATTGAAATTCATGCGTATACCTAATCATGCCGTCGTATCAGAAACAGTTTCTACATGTGAAGAAATGCAAATGACCTGGGCAAAAGGCCTAGTTAATGCTGTATTAAGAAGTTATATAAGAGAATCAAAAAATCTAGATTGTTTATCGAAAAAAAATAAAATAGTAGAGTTTTCGCATCCTAAATGGCTGATTGATATGATTGAACATGATTGGCCAGACGACTGGGAAAAAATAATTGCCGCAAATAATGTTCATCCGCCAATGTACCTAAGAGTAAATCAAAATAAAAATAATAGAAGCGAATATCTTATAAAATTAAAAAAAGCTGGGATCGCTGCTGATATAGCTAAGTATTGTAACAATGGTATTCTACTTGAAAATCCGGTAAATATTGAAAAATTACCAGGCTTTGATAGTGGAGAAGTTTCTATACAAGACCTATCAGCTCAGCTTGCAGTAGAGCTCCTAGATTTAAAGTCTAACCAAAATATTCTCGATGCGTGCGCAGCTCCAGGAGGGAAAAGTGCTCATATACTTGAGAGTGAGTGCACATTAAAAAATTTTATTGCGGTAGAAAAAGAAAAAAAACGTGCTGAAAAATTATATTCAACTTTCAAACGATTACAATTACAAGGAATAATAAAAGTTAACAATGTGTTACACACTAGTAAATGGTGGGATGGCGAAAAATTTGACAGAATCTTATTGGATGCACCTTGCTCGGCAACCGGAGTTATTCGTAGAAACCCTGATATAAAATTATTAAAAACATCAAGCGAAATAAGTAAAATAAATAAACTGCAAATGGAAATTATAGAGGTACTATGGGGTTTATTAAAAAATAATGGTCTTCTTCTCTATGTGACATGCTCTATACTTAAAAATGAAAACTGTAATTTAATAAAAAAATTTTTAGAAAAACACCCTGAGTGTAGAATTAAACCAATAATTTCGAAATGGGGGCTAGAGACTAATTATGGTCGACAGATATTACCAGGGCAAGATAATATGGATGGGTTTTTCTATGCATGTCTTGAAAAAATGGAAAAATGAAAATGAAAATGAAAATAAATAAGCTGATCAACATAATAATAGCAATGTTGGTTTTGAGTGAACTATGTTTTGCTGAAAATATTAACATTAAATCAACTGAAATCTACAGCGATAAAAATATTTTATATCTTGATGTCAACTCTGAAATTTTTTTCACAAAAGAAGCTCGTAAAGCTCTACTACAAGGTATTTCATTTGAGATGCATGCTGATTTTGAATTAAGAACTAAACTTAAGTGGCTATTTAAAAAAAATGTACTGAAAAAAAAAATAAGCTACAAACTCGAACACAAACCATTAACTGATATTTATTTAGTAACGAATCTAGTGACTGGTACAATAAGTTATTACAAAAATTTAGAAAGTACATTAAATTTTATTAGTAAAATAAATAAAATGGAACTATTAAATAAAAACAAATTGAATGAAAATATAGATTATATGGCAAGAATCAGATTTTATATTGATATTGATTCACTACCAAGTCCTATGAGACCTCGAGCATACTTTTCTTCAGACTGGAATATTTCAAGTAACTGGCATGAGTGGGAAATATGAAAATTAAAAGGGGGAAAAAATTAATAACTTTTATAGGCCTCTGTTTATTTATTTTTATGCTCTCATCACTTTTTATGATGAGTAAAACTCTACAAAATTCAGATTTATTTGATCGCTTTTATTTATCCTTGCTTTTATTTAACGCGCTAGGACTAATTACTCTCAGCATCCTAATTATTCTGAATCTAAAACGATTAATTCGCCAACTTAAAAATCGTGTCATAGGAGCTAGAATGACTGTGAGAATTGTTTTTCTCTTTTCTTTACTCTCTGTTACACCGGTATTAATAGTCTATTATTTTTCTTTAGATTTCTTGCATCGTGGGATCGATAGTTGGTTTGATTTAAAAGTTGAAAAAGCTCTAGATGATTCACTTGAATTAAGCCGTCTTGCATTAGATGTTCGCATGCGGGAGCTTTTGAATACAACTGAAAAAATTGCTGAAGAAATGAGTGAAATTAATGAAAATGAATTGCCATTTTATATAGATCAAATTAGAGAAAGGATTAATGCAAATGAATTGACCTTACTAAATCGTGAAGGAGTTATCGTTGTCTCAAGCTCAAATGATACAAAAAGTCTTGTCCCAAACACCCCAGAAGAAACAATATTGCTACAACTGGTTTCAAATAATAGCTACATAGGTTTAGATTTAATTAAAAATAAAGGCTTATTAATAAGATCAGTCGTTAATGTTCCAATTCTTGGTATTAACGATAGAGAAAAGATTATACAAGCACTATTTCCCATTTCGGAAAGGATGAATCAACTTGCAGCAAATGTACAAACATCCTTTATTGAATATAAAGAATTATCATACCTGAGAGAGCAGCTGAAATTTAGCTTCATAATAATCCTAACTTTAGTTTTGCTCTTCAGTATTTTTAGTGCAGTTTGGGCAGCATTTTATTCAGCTAGCACTCTATCGGCCCCGATAAAGGATCTAGCTCAGGGTACTCGTGCAATTGCTAAAGGTGACTACAATACAAAACTACCTGTTCCAAGCAATGATGAATTGGGATTTCTTGTTTCATCATTTAATGAAATGACTAACAAGATATCTCAAGCAAGAGATAATGCCAAAAAAAGTCAAAGAGATGCAGAGTCTCAACAAATTTATCTTGAAACTATTCTTTCTAGATTATCCTCCGGGGTTATAGTTTTAAATAATGAACAAGAAATAGAAAAATCAAATATTAGTGCTGCTCTAATATTACAGCTTGAAGTTGATATTTTGAAACAAAAAAATTTAAAAGATTTAATGAATGAATTTCCGATGTTAATTAATTTTTTCGAATGTATATCAATTAATACAAAGGAAAAAATAAATGATTGGAGGGAGCAAATTACTTTATCAAAAAAAACAGGAGATCAAATTCTAATACTTAACGGATCAGTGCTAACAAATACAGATAATACTATAAGTAAGTATATAGTAGTCTTTGATGAAATTACCGCGTTGATTAAGGGCCAACGTGATGCAGCATGGAGTGAGATTGCTCGACGTCTAGCGCATGAAATTAAAAATCCACTAACCCCAATTCAACTAGCAGCGGAGAGATTAAGAAGCAAATACTTAGAAAACTTGGATGAAAATAATGTAGAAATGCTTGATAGAATGACGAATACGATAATAAACCAAGTTGAAACAATGAAAGGAATGGTAAATGATTTCTCTGATTATGCTCAGTTAGAAAAATTTAAAGGAGAAAAAATTGAAATATTAGTTCTAATACAAGAAGGTGTGGATTTATTTAGTAATATGAATTCTGAGAATAAAATTGAAATGGAAATAGAGACTAACCTTCCAAAAATTCATGGTGATGAAAAAAAACTTAGGCGTGTTTTAAATAACCTTCTAACAAATGCAGTAGATGCGAACGAAATGAGTGGAAATAATTCACTAAAAGTAAGTGCTAAAACTATAAATATTAAGGATAATGATGAAATTGAAATACGAATAGTTGATAGCGGGCCCGGGATAGACCCAAGCGTTGAAAATAATTTACTTGAACCTTATATAACAACAAAGGAAAAAGGTACTGGTCTAGGATTGGCTATAGTGAAAAAAATAATCGATGAGCACTCTGGCGCTTTCTGGCTTGAAAATAATAATACTAAAAGCGGGGCATCTGCTGTAATAAGACTACCAGTTAATTAATTTATTTTTAAAAAAAGATATAGATAAAAATGAGCAAACGACACATTATTGTTGTTGACGATGAGCCTGAGATACGAAATCTTGTTCAAGAGATTCTCGAAGACGAAGGATTCACCGTAGATGTAGCTGAAAATGCAATAAAAGCTAGAAAACTCATCGAGATAAATAAGCCTAATCTAATTTTGCTTGATATATGGATGCCTGATATTGACGGTATCACTCTTTTGAAAGAATGGAAAACTACTTTCGGGCAAGAAGTTCCAATAATAATGATGTCTGGTCATGGTAATGTTGAAACTGCTGTTGAGGCAACACGCTCTGGTGCATATGATTTTATTGAAAAACCACTTTCGACTGCAAAATTATTATTAATAATCAGGCATGCATTAGAATCAACATCACTTAAAAATGAAAATTTAATATTAAGTAAAATTTCAACTTCAAAACTTGAGCCTATTGGTAAAAGTAAATTAATTAATTCTTTAAAAACAAAAATATCACGAATAGCAAATCACGATGCAAATGTTTTGATACAAGGAGAATCTGGTATAAATAAAGAGATGTATGCTAGATATATTCATTCCTTAAGTTCTGATTCTGATAAACCATTCATCATCATGAATGTTTCGACATTAAATAAAAAAAATGCTGAAAATAAAATACTTGGCATTGAAACAAAAAATCAAATTGAAGAAGGTTTTTTTGATAAAGCTTTGGGGGGTACACTATTTATAAGTGATATCGGGGAACTCAATGCTTCTTTACAATCACTTTTATTTACTGCATTAAAAACAAAAAAGTATACTCGTACTGGTAGTTCAGAATCAATAAAAATGGAAATGCGAGTCATTGTTGCTACTCGTCACGATATTAATTATCTTGTAAATGAAAAAAAATTCCTCGATGAGCTATATTATTTATTAAATGTCCTACCAATAAATCTCCCGCCACTTCGTGACCATTATGAAGATATTCCTGAAATGCTTGAGTATTATGTTAACTACTTCGTTGAATTAGAATCACTACGATATAGAAAATTTAGTGTGTCTTCACAAAATATATTAAGAAGTTATAAATGGCCAGGAAATGAAAGCGAATTAAAAAATCTTGTCCAACGTTTATTAATCCTTGGTTCAGAAGAAATGATTAATACTGAAGAAATTGAAACGTACCTTGGAGATAGTAAAACTGCTGAAGAGAAGGATAATATGGAAATTCTTAATCTAGATCTTCCCTTACGTGATGCTAGAGAAAACTTTGAAAAAGCTTATCTTATGTATCAATTAGAAAAAGCAAATGGTAATGTTAGTAAATTAGCAAATCAAATTGGCATTGAGAGAACACACCTATACAGAAAACTTAAAATGCTAGGAATTAATCTAAAATGAAAATCATAATCCTAGGAGCCGGTCAGGTAGGGACATCTGTGGCCTCTAATCTTGTTAAGGAAGATAATGATATAACTATAGTTGATATTAATCCTTCTGCTTTACAAACAATTAGTGAACGATTTGATTTGAGAACGGTTACCGGAGTTGCATCGCACCCTTCTGTGCTAGAAAAAGCCGGCGCCAAAGATGCTGAAATGATATTGGCGGTTACAAATTGCGATGAGGTAAATATGATTGCCTGCCAAGTAGCATATACACTCTTTCATACTCCAACAAAAATCGCAAGAATTCGAGAAATTGAATATCTTAAAAATCACCCATTATTCGCACAGGAAGCTTTGCCTGTAGATGTCCTAATTAGTCCAGATAGGCTAGTTACAGAGCAAATTCAAAAACTAATTAAACATCCTGGAGCCCTTCAAGTACTAGACTTTGCTGATGGGAAAGCTCAAATGGTTGTCATACGAGCATCTTATAGTGGCGTATTAGAAGGATGCTCGCTTAGAGATCTAAAAGAAAAGCTTAAAAACATCGAGTATAAAATAGCAATTATATATAGCGATGGTAAACCAATAATTCCAAATGGTGACACAATAATAAAAGCTGATGATGAGATTTTTTTTATTAGCTCACAAAAATCAATGAACAAATTATTACAACATATTCGTATACAAGATAAGCCTCTGAAAAATATTATGATATCAGGTGGTGGTAATATTGGTTTTAGGTTAGCTAGTACATTAGAAAATGAATACAACATAAAACTATTGGAATTAGATCAAAAGAAAGCCGCATATGCAGCAGAAAAACTAAATAATACAATTGTTCTGCATGGTGATGCAACAGATGAAGAGCTACTAAATGAAGAAAATATAGATGGAGCAGATGTATTTTGTGCATTAACAAATGCTGATGAGGTGAACATTATTTCATCCATGCTAGCAAAAC
>NZJM01000039.1 GCA_002692205.1 Legionellales bacterium
GAATACTGTTGCAAATATAGCAGAAATTGAAAATCATCATCCAGATATTAATATCGGATATTGTAGAGTAACTATTTCTCTTACTACTCATGATGCTGGCCAATTAACTGATAAAGACTATAAGCTGGCTAAAATAATAGATGATCTAGGATTATAAATTGGCTTACCTAATAGCCATATCAATTTTATGGTCTTTTTCGTTTGGAATAATAAAATATGGCTTAGCAGGAATCGACTCTTCATTTATTAGCTTTACTAGAAATCTAATTGCATTAACATTTTTTAGTTCAGTAACAATTTATAATATTAAAAAATTTAGTTTCGATTTAAAGTTAATAGGCATTGGTGCTTTACAGTTTGGTTTAATGTATATTTTTTATATTGAATCGTATCAATACTTGCCAGCCTACCTTATTGCTACTTTCACAATTACAACACCAATTTATGTTGCTTTAGCTAGTAAGTATTTAAATGATAAGTCATTCAACAGAAATGGAATATATGCTATTTTATTGGTCGTCATTGGTTCTTATTTAATGAGGTTCAATTCTTTAAATCTTGAAGATTATATGTTGGGTTTTGTACTTATTCAGTGTGCAAATATATTTTTTGCAACTGGTCAAATATTATTTAAAAAATGGAATGATAAAAACAAAGACAAAGATATCGTCCATAATTTTTCGCAATTATTTTTTGGAGCTACTTTAATAACATCAATTTTCTACTTTTTAGGTTCATCTAAATCTGCGATTTTAACCCAAAGCAATTTATTTGCTTTACTTTTTCTAGGAATTTTATCTTCCGGAATAGGATTTTTAATGTGGAATATCGGTGCAACTAAAGTGAGCACAGAAAAACTAGCCATTATGAATAATGCAATTATTCCAATTGCTATTTTTAATTCTTACTTTATTTTTGGAGAAGCAATTAATTTTATACTATTCTTGCCTGGACTGATATTTTTTTATTTAGCTTTTAAACTAATTAGTTAGATTGATTTTTTAATCTGTAATTATCGTGTTTTTTTTGAAATTCTCTTCCCATTATTAGGTAGATTAATTTTCTAAACGCAACAACTAAATTCCATTGCCATGGAAAAATGAATACCTTTCTTTTTTTATCTAATGCACGAACTATTTTTTTTGCTGCTTTTTCCGTACCAATTAAGAAAGGTTTAAATTCAACATCATCTGTCATTTCACTTTTGACAAACCCTGGGCAAATTAAGGTAACCGATATTTGTTTTGGTAAAGAATTTCTTAAAGCCCCTGTTAAAGCTCTTACAGCCCATTTTGAGCCTGCATATGCTCCTGAACCGGGCCAAGCAACAAAGCTAGCTACTGATCCAACAACAGCTATATGTCCACTATATTGTTCAAGCATTTTGGGAATAAAAGGTACAACAGTATTATTAACACCAATAACATTGGTATTAATCACATCATTCATTCCAGTAGGATCTCCTTTTTCTACAAAATCAAGCAACCCTAAGCCAGCATTAGCAAAAACCAAATCAATTGTAGGAACTTTACTTAAAAAATCTTCAATTGACTCTTTAGTTGAATGTTGATCTGTGACATCAACGGAATAGGTATATATTTTTGCACCGAGAGATCCACATTTTTGAGCAATATTTTCTAATTTTTCCTTACGTCTAGCACACAATGCAATAGTTGCACCTCTTTTACTATATTCATATGCTACATATTCGCCAATACCACTACTAGCACCTGTAATAAAAATATTCATCGCAAATACTACAAATTTATAAGTCACAATTCCAGAAAAACTATTTATATTATCAATTGTATGGATAAATCAAAAATAAATGGATTATCAAAATCAATTTTAGAGAGTGTTTCTTCTCAATTATTAGAAGTTTCAAAAAATATTGATGATGATATTATGAAAGCATCTGAATTAATTATGAATCATCCAGGTAAAGTTGTGGTTTGCGGATTAGGTAAGTCAGGTCTTATTGGCCAAAAAATAGTTGCTACTTTATGCAGTACTGGTACACAGAGCGTATATATGCATGCAGCTGAAGCAATTCATGGAGATTTAGGTATCTATAGTCCTGGAGATCCAACTATTTTGATTTCTAAGAGCGGAAATACTGAAGAGCTTGTTAGGTTAATTCCAGTTTTACAGGAATTTAAATCTCCATTAATATCAATTGTTGGCAATCTCGATTCAAGTATTGCAAAAAATTCTGATGTTATTTTAAATGGAACTATTGATAAGGAAATTGATCCATTAGGAGTAGTTCCTACAACAAGTTCATTAGTTGCTTTAGCGATAGGAGATGCGCTGGCTTCAGTTTTAATGGTACAAAGAGGATTTAATAAAAAAGATTTTGCTAGAAATCATCCTGGAGGCGAACTAGGAAAGCAGCTATCATTAAATGTAGAAAGTGTAATGCATCATATAAATGATGTTGCACAAATTTATGAAGATGAATCAATTAGTCATTGCGCTACTAAGATGACAGAAAAACCATTAGGAGCAGCATTATTATTAGATAACAATAAGTTATTAGGCATAGTAACAGAGGGTGATATAAGAAAATCAATTGTTAAATCAAATGATTTATCTCAACCAATAAAAAACTTTATTAACTATAACCCTATAGCAGTCAACCGATCAATTTCAATTTTAGATGCTATGAAAGTTATGGAAGATAGAACCTCTCAAATTTCTGTTTTACCTATAGTTGATAGTGATAATAATTGTCTTGGACTTCTGACATTACACGATTTATATCAAACAAAATTAGTTTGATATAGATAAATTCAGCAGTATATCCATTAGCTTTATAAAGTAAAATTTTTATATCTTTTAATAAGTTATTTTATAATAACCATTTTCATAGTTTTATTATAATCACTTTGACCATCAACTTTAGCTCTTAATTGATAGAAGTATACTCCGCTACTGACTTTTTCGCCATCATCATTTTTACCATCCCAGGTAGTTGTATATTGTCCTACTGATTTATTGCCCTCATCAATTATTCTAACAAGTTTACCTAGTGTGTTATAGATATAAATTTCTATATCTACTATATTCACAATTAATGATGGGATATCATATTTGATAGTAGTTTGATTGCTAAATGGATTTGGATAATTTTGGTACAATTTAAATTCATCAGGATTGCTAAGTTGCATCATACCATTTCCAGCTAATCCGTCTTCTGAGAATAATTGATAATTGAATTCAATGCTATTTGTAATTGGGGAACCCTCTACAGTAATAGTAAGTTTATTATCATTCGATGAAAGGTTGCCAAATTCAAATTCATAATACTGATTTTCGTTATCAGTATTTTCAAGAATAATATAACCTGCTTTGCTTGAAGCTTTGAATGAATATATATTATTCTGGTTACTTAACTCAAATCTACCAGCAGTTATTCCTTCTGGTAATTCAATCATAATTTGGTTATCAATAACTTCAGCATCAAATTCAATCGGAATCATTTTCTTAGATTCATTAACAGATTTACCTTGGGCTTTAGTCCATAACCAATTTCTTGAAAATACGCTAATGTCATTAATATCCGCTGTTCCATCTAATGAGGGGATAGGGTATGGACTTGATCCGCTAGCAGGACCAATATCAACACTTGGCCATGCATTACTAAGAGCATTTAAATCATTGATATCAACATCCCAATCATTGTCACTGTCTCCAAGCATTGCAGAATATGTAGTGAATTCCTTGATAATGACTGAAGATTGATTATCACCATCATCTGTAGCATATAATTTTAAGTAGAAAGTTGAATAATCATTTAGAGTCAAATCTGATAATGTAAAATCGTCAGTTACAGATTCATATGAAACAACATCAGCTGAATTATTATCACTACTTGATCCAATTCCCATGTAATAATTAGCTATATTTGAATTATCAGACCACCCATTTACAGTAACTGTAATTTCAGATGTGCTCCTTAGATAAGAATTTTCATAAATATCATTTATATCAACAGTTCCTGCAGTTGGTCCTTCAGAGTCAAGAATTTGACTAAATTCACTTGATATTGTTTCATTTCCATCGCTATCAATAGCACTAACTCTGTAGAACCATTCTTCGCCTTGATTCAAATTATCATGAACAAATGAAACCGAACCAAATGAGCGTATATTACTATAGTTAGCATTTCCAACTGTTTCCTGATCATTATCTCCATCTCCATTTGAATCAATGTAAATTTGCGTTGGAATATTAATATTTATATCACTTATTGTACCTTCACCCAAAAGAGTTGATGAATCTGGTGTAAAACCTTCAGTTTGACTAGCATAAACATTATATTTAGCTATATCGCTTTCTCCACCCGGATTCCAAAATAAACTAAAAGAACTTTCGCTAGCAACCCAAGCGTCATCAACGCCATCGCCATCAGTGTCAGAAAAACTTAATGTTGGTTCAATTTCAATTCCTGTCGGTGTTTGCGGAGAGCCAGCAGTGCTGACTTGACCAGCAGTTACGACAAAATAATCATAAAATTCATAATATTTTTGTTGAGACTTGTGATGAACTGCAAATCGAATTTTGGTACCAGCCCATTGAGATAGATCATATGTATATTCTTTCCATATTCCATCAACGTCTGTTTCATTCCCTAGCGTTACAGTATAATCAGAAATATTCAGCCCAGCATTTGTGGCAAGCATAACATCAAAGCTTTCTTCGTAATTAGTATTTAAATTTTTAGCATAAAATTTTAAATAGTTATCCACACCAGGTCTTAACCATATTTCTGGACTATGTAACCAATCATCCCATGAAACATTATCTGCTGCTGCTGCACCAAATCCAATTCCCTGATCTTCTTCATAACTTAAAAAACCAGTTGATTGATTATTATAAGAAGAAGAGTAGCAACCCGCGCCTTCTGAATCACCATTTGCATCTGTAGAATACCATAGATAGTTATTTCTTCCATTGTCTGGATTTTGATCCCAGCAATCTTCAAAACCTTCACTGTATAAAGTATCTTGAACAGAAGTCACAAAAATTGTATTCGTTTTAGTGATTGAGTCAGATGTTGAACCATCTGACACTGTTAATGAAATTGAATAACTACCTGTATTTACGTAAGTATGATTTGGATTTTGGGAACTACTAGAATTACCATCACCAAAGTCCCATTGCCAAGATGTTGGATTTCCTGTTGATCGATCCAAAAGATTAACAGTCAATGGAGCTGTTCCTGAAGTCTTATCAAGAGAAAATGCTGCATTTAAAGGAGCAGTAGAGCTGAAGCCGGGCGAAGAAAACATACCTCTTCCATGCGTACCAGCAGCAATATGTCCTTGAGCATTCATGTCAAGCATATCAACCCTAACATTAGCTAGGCCATCATTAGAAGGGTTCCATACAGGCTCGTCTACCGAAATATCATCTGTGACCCAAATACCAACCTCAGTTGCAACTACAACTTGATTGAAATTAGCTCTATTATATAACCCCCATCTAATTGGCATATCTGGCAAATCACCTTCAACTTTTGACCATCCATTAGCACCTCCGCCACTCATTGTCTCATAAACTGATTCAATTCCATAGTTTGATTGAGTGATTAAAATCTGATTATCATCAGCTCCAATATCAATTGAAGAAATATATCCGTTAGTATCGCTTGGACTTATCTCTTCATATGAATAGCTATCTAAATGTGCATCTGTTATTTTAAAAATTCTCCCAGCAGCAGTTCCAACAAATAAAACTCCAGAATTATGAGGAGATACTTTATAAGCTGAAGCCCTTGTACCTAGGGATATATTAATAAAGTCATGAGCTGATAGAATGGTATAGTCTTTTTGTCGTAAGATTGTATTTTCATCATATGTTGCATAAAATGCCTTATTAACAGGATCAATTGTACTTGGATTAATAAAATACCCTGCACTTTGTCCGATATCATACCAAAGGTTAAAGCTTGCACCGCCATTAGTACTTCTATATACGCGGTTATAGACATAAGCTGTAAACTGATAATTACTATCTAATTTATCAATATGAGTATAACCTCCATCTCCTCCAGTTACTTCAGTTTCATTTCCACCTGTTATTAACCAGCTACCATTATCTTGAGTTCCTCCCAAAATGAAATCTTGATTAGAAGGATGAATGGCTATGGCATAAAATTGTGTAGTATTTAAACCGCTATTTCTATGAGAAAAGGTATTGCCGCCATCAGTTGTAAGAAAAACTCCGCCATCATTTGAGAATAAAATTTCATCACTGTTTAAAGGAATAATATTATGTTGGTCTGCATGCACATAGGGTAAATTTGAACCTGTATACCATTCAGCAATTTGATTCCAAGAAGTTCCACTATCAATAGATTTAAATAATTGAAATGCTCCAGCATAAATTATATCGGGATTATTTGGATCAATCCCTAGTGATCCCCAATAGCTCATGCTACCCTGGTAGTCTCCAAGTGGATTTCCATCATCATTTAATGGAATTGTAATCTGAGACCAGCTTTGACCTCTGTCTATACTTTTTCCTATCCATGAAATATATCCAGTAGATCCATTCTCCATCATTGCATACAATATATTTGAATCACCAGGATATGTTTCAATAAATACTCTATCAAATACACCTAAAGCATCTGTATTAGAAGTTGTCCAATTTAATCCATCATCAGAAAAGAAAATTTGTCCACCACCATCTCCAAATGTATTTGTTCTTGTTCCAACCCATAATCTATTATCAGCATCAAGTTCAATATCTGTTACTTCATGATTACTATTTGCAGAAATTTCACCTAGAACCTCATTCCATGTTGATCCACCATCCGTAGATCTCCAAAGTCCATTGATACCTTGATATTGCCCTTCATGTGCTGATCTTCCTGTACCTATATATATAACGCTTTGACCAGATTCATTTCTTACAATCATATCTCCCATAAATCTATAATCAACTGTAGAAGAGAGCTGTGACCAATTACTTCCGCCATCAGTAGTTTTCCACATCCCTAAACCAATACCTGCAGAACCTACTTTTTCTCCACTTCCAACATAAATGATATCAGAGTTATTAGGGTCTGAAGCAATAGTTGTAATTTCTAAATTATCCCAAAAGTCTGATACTTTTGTCCAAGTGTTAGATGATGAAGAAATATCATCATTATACCATAATCCGCCACTTACTCCTGCAGCCCAAACTCTATTATTAGATGAATAGTTACCATCAAGCATTAGCGCTCTAGTTCTCCCTCCTTGAGCATTTGGACCTTTTTCTGTCCAATTAATTTCTGACTTTCTATCAAAATATGATCTACTTAATAATTTTGAATCCTTTTCTTCTATAGCACTTAAAACTCTATCAGTTGGAATTGTATTAAGATTAATATCTCTCATCATTAAAAATTCATGATTATACTTCAAGTCTGGCCTTAATTTTTTTGGTAGTTTTTTTACTTCTTTATAATCATAATTATTATCGTCTATATAATTTCTTATATAATTTTCTTGATTTAAACGAACCTGCTCAAAATAAAAATTCTCAATTGGTTGAAATAGAGCAATGCTTATAATAAAAAGGCTTAAAATTATTTTTGTATTATTTTTCATTTTTTACTCGACTATAATGTAACCATTAACTGTTTGATTCAATGTAATATCATTTCCATCTACATCAAGCGTTTGTTGATCGCCTGTAGTACCAAAAGAAATAGCAACTAATTCTCCAGCACTTGCATTGACAGTAAAGCTAATTGTTGCTAGCGTTCCATCTCCATCTGCTGATGGTTTATCGCTTGATAGAGAGGATGTATAAATTATTAATTCTCCATTGGCAGTAGATGGATCACTCGGTGTAGTAACTAATAATGGAACATTATTTCCTTCTAAGAAATCTCCAGTAGTTACATTCCCAATAGTTACTGCAGCTGGATCATAAACTATTTTTGCTTGCGCAGCTGCAACGTCAGTTGCACCTAAAATATTCCAATCAACAGAAACAGAACTTCCAGATGTTCCAGAAGTGTATTTGCTATCAATAATAAATGCAGGAGTTTGAATTTCACTTACAGTAATATAGCCTGTTGATGAGCTAGTTTCAGTTCCACCATTTCCTGTAGCTGAAAGAGAAACATCATAAGATCCAGCTGTAGTATATATATGTACAGGATTAGTATCTGTACTAGAGTTCCCATCGCCAAAATCCCATATCAATGTATTATAATTTTGTGAGCTATTTGTAAATTGAACTCTCAAGTCTTTTGTTCCAGATGTAGGTTCGCCTGAAAATGATACTGTTGGAGGAGAGGAATTTACATTAATATAATTTTCACGTATTAAAGTGTCTGTACCTCCGGCGCCTGAAGATTCTAATTTGACTGAAAATGAACCAACTTCATTATATGTGTATGAAACCTGAGATCCGGTAGCATCATTAGTTCCATCATTATTAAAATCCCAAGTATTTGTTGATGTATTTGAAGAGGTTGATGAAAAAGAAACAGTTAAGGGAGCGTTACCGCTTAACGGTGCTCCAATAAAGCTTGCTACAGGAGGATCATTTACTGGTCCAGTTCCACCTCCACCATCTCCGCCTCCAGAATCATCTCCACCACCACCGCCACCACCGCAGTTGATGATTAGTGAAAATAAAACCAATGGTAGTAGTATTTTTTTGAACATTAGCTAATGTACAATAAATAACTGTTTGGTATCAATATTTAAAGATATAATTATTAAAATATTACAAAAGAGTTAGCGATATATTTCTTTCATTCAAGAATGTAACAAGAAAATCAATACACTCTTTATTTGATCCCACAATTTCTGGAGGAGAAACCCCTTGATGGTTCCAAATATTTTTAGCCAGCATATTTACTGTTGCAGTAGCTGTATAGCCGGTTGTTCTTGACATAGATGATGATTTTGTTTTTTTGTCATAAACATCATAAAGATGGTAATGTATATTTTTTTCTTCTCCAAAAATATTTATATCAAGCACTGTAAATTCTTCCTCACCTTCCTCTAGTTTCCAACTATCAAATAGATTTTTAGCAGTTTCCTGAATATTATTTTTATTAAAAAAACCTTCTGATGACATGCGTTGCATTTGTTTAGCATGGCCAGGATAACGTAAGGTTTTTTCTTTCATATTAGGGATATGAGACATTGTTGATAACAATGATCGCAGACCATCAGTATTAAATGCTTCAAGTTGACCGACATCTAGAATATCAAGAATTTCAATTTCTGATAACGCAGGTTTAGTAATTATTTTAGAATCTATGATCATTCTTGCAGGACGTATATATTCCTCAATTACATCAATTGGAGAAAAAGGTGCTTTATAGTTATAAGGTGGTACAGGATTTTGAGGAAGTCCTCCCACAACATAATCAAAAGAGTTCACTGTTATCTTTGAGTTCCAGTATCCTAAGAGAAAATTAGGTATTCCCGGTGCAACTCCTGCATCCACAACTGCAATAACATTATTTTGAATAGCGAGGTCATTTAGCTTTAAAACATTCTCTGGCGCAAAAGAGATATCTACAACATCTTTACCATTTTCAATGATTGTTTTAAGAGCGTTGAATCCCAGAAATCCCGGTACTGCTAGTAGAACAATATCAGCATCTTTTATCCAATTACTTAAACTGTTTTGATCGTTAACATCTAGCTGTTTTATTTTGATATTGTTTGATTCTGATTTAATAGAATGAAGTAAGTCAAGATTTGAATCTGCCAGATGTAATTCAAAATTTTTTGATAAATCTAGTGCCATTGTTTTTCCAACTAAACCAGCACCAATTTGAAAAATTTTTTTCATTAGATTTTTATTTTACCTTAGTATAGATTAAAATTTTTATTCTATAATTCAGCATAATTTAAAAATATTTTTTTCACTTACTATTTATTTTTTCATGCCAAAAAAAATTTTGAAGGTACAAATTTAAACTTTCTTAAATGCTTTGAAAAAATAGAGGAGAGCAATTTTTTATAAAGATCCCCACTTTTTTAAATAATTCAATTTGATATTGAATTTTATATGATAAATATCGATTTTTAAATGTTATTTGTTTTAATTAAAAAGAGAGAATAAAAATATGAAAATCAAATTACTAAATTTCGTAGCAATTAGCATTTTATTAGCAAGTTGTGCATCTTCAGCTTCTGACATAAGTGCAAGCTATGTATCTCCAATGAAATATTCTAACTATGATTGCGATCAAATTACCATGGAAAGAGATAATATAGAAAGAAGAGTTAATTCTCTTTACTATAGTGTCGAAAAGAGAGCAAAGGCTGATAGGACTTCGATGGCTGTTGGGATGGTATTATTTTGGCCAGCTTTATTTTTTTTAAAAGGTGATTCACCTGAAGCAGCTGAATATGCTAGAATGAAAGGTGAGTATGAAGCAATTCAATCAATGGCTGTACAAAAAAAATGCAACGTTACTTTCGAAGCAGACTTAATGGATTCTATAGAAGCATCAAAAAACGATCCATCTAAAAATAATTAATTTTATTTTTATCAATGAAGGGCTTGTTTTAAGCCCTTCATTCAAGTATTAAAATCATTATTATTAATGATATTAAGTTGGCCTGCCTGACCGGATTTAAAATCCCTGTTGTTAAGATTGGAAAAAGAAAAGGGACTATATTTCAAGTCCCTTCACTTTACTTTTTATTATTTTTTATGACCACAAACACCCGCTTGAATAAGCAGGGTTCGTTTTGTCAATTGCTGCGGGATAGACAGGA
>NZJM01000040.1 GCA_002692205.1 Legionellales bacterium
AATTAGAGATTTATTAAAGTTATTCGTTAACAGCTTTCATGCTAAGTCTGACGCGGCCTTGTTTATCTACTTCTAATACTTTAACTTTCACCGTATCCCCTTCATTAAGTTTATCGCTAACATTCTCAACTCTTTCTTCTGAAATTTGTGAAATATGAACTAAACCATCCTTTCCTGGAAGAATATTAACGAATGCACCAAAGTCCATAAGTTTAGCAACACGTCCCTCGTAAATTTTTCCTACTTCAATATCTGCTGTAATTTCTTCAACGCGTTTCATTGCTGCATCGCCGGCTGCCTTATCCGTTGCAGCTATATTTACAATCCCATCGTCACTAATATCGATTGTTGCACCCGTTTCTTCTGTTATAGCTCTAATTGTTGCTCCCCCCTTTCCGATAACATCCCTAATCTTATCAGGGTGTATTTTAATTGTAGTTATACGCGGTGCATATTCTGACATTTCAGTTTTATGACTAGATAATTTCTCATTCATTTTTTCTAAAATATGCAATCGCCCTTCCTTAGCTTGATGCAGTGCAGTTTCCATGATTTCTTTTGTAATCCCATCTATTTTTATATCCATCTGAAGCGCTGTAATACCATCCTGTGAACCCGCAACCTTGAAATCCATATCTCCCAAATGGTCTTCATCACCCATGATGTCCGACAAAACAACAAATTTTTCTCCATCTTTAATAAGGCCCATTGCAATTCCTGCAACAGGTGCGCTCAATTCCACTCCTGCATCCATCAACGCTAAGCTACTACCACATACCGAAGCCATTGAGCTTGAACCATTCGATTCAGTTATCTCAGAAACTATTCGGATAGTGTATGGAAATTCTTCCATATTAGGCATCACCCCTAATATTCCTCTCTTCGCTAAACGTCCATGTCCAATTTCGCGTCGTTTAGGAGTACCAACACGCCCTGTTTCATTTACACAAAAAGGAGGAAAATTATAGTGAAAAATAAATGGCTCTTTACGTTCTCCTTCAATTGCATCAATAATTTGTGCATCACGTTGTGTACCTAATGTTGTAACAACTAAAGCTTGTGTTTCGCCGCGAGTAAACAATGCTGAACCGTGTGTACGTGGTAATACCCCAGTTTCAACAGTAATAGGACGAATAGTTTTAGCATCACGTCCATCGATACGATTTTCTCCAGACAAAACGCTACTTCTAACAATATGACTTTCAAGTTTTTCTATTTCTTCTACAACCTCACCTGAAGACCAAGAGGTATCATCTTCAGCTAGCATTACCTCAATTACTTCATCTTTAATTTCTCTTATTCTCTCTTTACGCTCGAGTTTATTATGTATTGTGTATGCTTCACGCAATAAATCAGATGATTGTTTTTTTATTTCACTTACAAGAGCCTCATCTTTATCAGGTGCTATCCAATCCCATGATTTTACATTTACCTCTTTTGCAAAACTTTCAATGCTATCTATTACAATTTGCAATTCTTTATGCCCATACATAACTGCACCGAGCATTATATCTTCAGGCAATTGTTTAGCTTCAGATTCGACCATTAATACTGATGTTTTAGTGCCGGCAACGACCAGGTCTAAATTTGAGTCTTCAAGTTCTTTGAAAGATGGATTTAATATATATTCTCCATTTTTATACCCCACTCTAGCAGCGCCAATTGGTCCGTTAAAAGGTGCTCCGGTCAACGACAAAGATGCAGAAGCGCCAATGATCGCAGCAATATCTGGATCTACAGTAGGATCAAGTGACATCACTGATGCTATAATTTGAATTTCATTTTTAAATTCTTTTGGGAAAAGTGGGCGAATAGGTCTATCAATTAATCGACAAGTTAAAGTTTCTTTCTCTGTTGGTCTTCCCTCTCGCTTAAAAAAACCACCTGGTATTTTACCTGCTGCATATGTTTTTTCTTGATAATCAACTGTTAGAGGAAAAAAATCTTGACCCTCTCTCGCGTCTTTCTTCGCGACACAACTTACTAACACAGCGGTATCTCCCATGTATACCATTACTGCTCCAGTTGCCTGTCTTGCTATTCTACCTGTTTCGAGAGTGACTTTTTGATTGCCGAATTGAAATTCTTTTTTTACTACGCTCATGAATTGTTCCTAATTTATTATTAAAAAATGAATTTGAAGTATTAAATGTTTTAAAAAACTAAAACCCGCTGTCGCGGGTTTATATATTATTTTTGTCTCATCGATAAATATTCGGATGGGTTTTATTTTCGAAGACCGAGTCGATTAATCAACTCACGATAACGAGCTAAATCTTTATTTTTTAAATAATCTAGCAGCTTGCGTCTCTGATTAACCATGCGTAACAACCCTTGTCTTGAGTGATGGTCCTTAGTGTGTTCTTTAAAATGATCAGATAGATCTGTTATACGAGACGTCAACAATGCAACTTGTACTTCAGGTGATCCAGTATCAGTTGTATTTAACTGATAGCTCTGCACTATATTTTGTTTTTGTTCGTTACTTAACGACATATATATAATTCTCCTACAATCCTTATGCTCATACAAGATTTGGCGCGTATTTTACCCGCGCGTATTGCGTGTAACAAGCGAAAGATTTTAGTTAAAAGATAAAATTTGGAAATTTTCATTAAGCTATATTAATCAATCGCTTAGGAGAGACTCGCCCATCCTCGGTTACTTCGCCCATGCCAATGAATTGAGATAAACTATTATAGATCCTCAATTCTCCTGCGTCAGGTAATCCATCCACGACTACAGATCGACCTTGTGAGATTGATAACGCTTCTTCTTTTTTAAGCTGTATTTGTGGAATATTTTTTAAAGCCATATCCATTGGTAGCAGTAAACTGAAAAGCGCATCCAATCCCTTTTTAGAAATTTCTTCAATTTTTTCCAGCGTAAATGAATCTAACTCATGAAAAGGTCCAGTTTCTTTTCTGCGTAAAGTCAAGACGTGAGCACCACAACCAATTTTTATGCCGATGTCCTCAACAAGTGTTCTGATGTATGTCCCTTTTGAACAAAAAACTTCCATCTCAAAATAATCATTTTCAACGTTGAGTAAATTTATATCATAAATTTTAATATCTCTAGCTTTGCGTTCAACGGTAATTCCTTTGTAGGCAAATTTATATAATCTTACTCCTCGATACTTTAATGCAGAAAACATTGGCGGAACTTGTTCTATATTACCAATAAACTTAGTCAATATTTTTATTAGCTCTGATTCTTTCATTGCAGGAAATTCTTTTTTTTCTAATAAATCCCCTGATGCATCGCCTGTTGTTGTTGTTTCACCTAATTTGCATTTTGCATAATATTTTTTATCTGATCCTAGTATATATCCAGATATCTTTGTGGCTTCACCGAAGCAAATTGGTAATAACCCCGTTGCTGGGACGTCTAAACTTCCAGTATGCCCTGCTTTTCTAGCATTATAAATGCGCTTAACTCTTTGCAGTGAATTATTAGAACTTATTCCAGAAGACTTATCTAATAGTAGTATTCCATTAACATCATTAAAAAAAAATTTTTTATTTTTTTTCATTTAAACAAAATTAAATATTATTTTTTTTACTACTAGCTGACTCAATTATGTCATTAAGTCTATGTGCGCGCTCAATAGTTTCATCGTAGTTGAATGATAATGATGGAACAGTTCTTGATGTTAATAAACGAGAAATCTCGTGACGAAAGTTACCAGCTTGTGAATTAAGTTCATCAATTAAATCCGACTTAGATTTTTTCATATTTAAATTTGTTATATAAACTTTTGAATTTTTTAAGTCAGGAGATACATCAACACTTGTTAGTGTTACTAGTCCGTATTGACTTATAGGGAATCTTTTTTGTATTAGAATTGCTAACTCTTCTTTAATTAATTGTGCGACACGACGATTACGCCCAAATTCTTTTGGCATTGACTAAAAATCAAATTTTTCGTGCGACACTAATTCGTTCAAACACTTCAATTTGATCACCCTCTTTTACATCGTTATAATTTTTAACACCAATACCGCAATCCATGCCTGACTTTACTTCGGCTATATCATCCTTAAATCGTCGTAAAGACTCAAGCTCACCTTCATAAATCACAACATTATCTCGCAAGACTCTTATTGGATTACTACGTTTAATAAAGCCTGTTGTAACCATACAACCGGCAATATCACCAAATTTTGGCGATCTAAATATCTCTCTTACTTCAGCAACGCCAATGATTTGTTCTCTAACATCGGGAGAAAGTAACCCGCTAAGCGCAGCTTTTACATCATCAATTACATCGTAAATTATACTGTAGTATCTGAGGTCAATACCCTCAATATCAGCAAGCTTTCGTGCTCCTGTATCAGCTCGGACATTAAATCCAATGACAATACCAGAAGAAGCCATAGCTAGGTTAATATCTGATTCCGTTATACCACCAACACCACTACTTATGACGCTTACTTTGACTTCTTCGTTACTCAGCCTTAAGACCGCATCAACGAGAGCTTCTGATGAACCTTGAACATCTGCCTTGATGAGAATATTGAGTGAAACAATTTTACCATCTTCCATCTGACTCATAATATTCTCGAGCTTCATTGCTTGTTGTTCTGCTATTTTTGATTCCCTAAATTTAGCTTGTCTAAACAATGTAATTTCTCGTGCTTTCTTTTCGTCGGGAACAGCAATCATCTCATCACCCGCATTTGGTGTTCCAGAAAGCCCAAGAACTTCGAGAGGTGTTGATGGGCCAGCAGAATTAATATTTTGTCCGTTATCGCTAATTAATGCACGAATTTTACCGAATTCCTGCCCGCTTATAATAATATCTCCTTTCTCAAGTTTTCCGCTTTGAACTAATATGGTTGCTATTGGGCCGCGACCTTTATCTAGACGCGACTCAATGACAACTCCGGATGCTGGGCCAGTTGCAACTGCTTTTAATTCTAAGATTTCAGCTTGCAATAAAATATTTTCTAACAGTGAATCAACACCCTCACCAGTCAAAGCGGATACAGGTACAAAAATAGTATCTCCTCCCCAATCTTCTGGTATCACTTCATGTTTTGTGAGTTCTTGCTTAACACGCTCTGGATCCGCATTTTCTTTATCAATCTTATTTATAGCAATAATTATTGGAACATTAGCCGCTTTTGCATGCGTAATTGCCTCTTCAGTTTGAGGCATAACTCCATCCTCAGCGGCCACTACAATAATTACTATATCTGTCGCTTTTGTACCTCGCGCCCGCATTGCAGTAAATGCTTCATGTCCCGGTGTATCTAAAAAAGTAACATCGCCATTATCTGTTTTAACACTATACGCGCCTATGTGCTGCGTAATGCCACCAGCTTCTCCAGCAGCAACCTTTGTTCGACGAATATAGTCAAGCAGTGAAGTTTTTCCATGATCAACATGCCCCATTATTGTTACAACTGGGGCACGAGGAATTTTTTCACCCTCTTCTTGATTTGCAAATATGATCTTTTCTTCTAAAGCATTTTCATTTTGGATTTTCGCAATATGCCCCATCTCTTCAACTACAATAGCGGCAGTCTCTTGATCGATAATTTGATTGATGGTTGTCATGGTTCCAAGGCCCATTAAAATCTTTACGACTTCAGACCCTTTTACTGACATTCGTTGCCCAAGCTCTGAGACTGAAATATTTTCTGGAATTTCAACCTCCCTGACGATTGGAGTAGTTGGTTTTTCAAATCCATGCTGTTTTGTTGTTTGTTGCTGTATAACAGGAGTAGGTCGTGCTTTCTTTCTTCTTCTGCCCGTTGATTTAGTTGTAACATGCAGCTCTTCACGTTTATGCTGAACTTTTTCTCTTTTATTCTTTTTCTCTTTAGATGCAGATTTTTTTTCTACAATACCCGGCACCTTTTCAACTATTTTATTATCAATTTTTACTTCTTTTTTTATTTCCGTTGCTATTTTTACTTCTTCTGGAGCAGAAACATCCTTTAAATTATCTTCTGTTGCCGGTAATTCCTTTATTTTTTCTTCACCCTTATCTACATGAGCTTTTTCAGCTGTCAGTTTTTCTTCTTTTTGGGCTTCTGATGCCTGCGCATCCTCTATTTCTTTTTTTTCTTTCTCTTTTAATTCTAATTCATTTTCATTTTTTAGATTTTCAACTATTTCGCTTCTCTTCGCATATGTCCGTCGTTTACGAAACTCAATGCTTACTGTCTTAGATCTAGGTTTTAATCTACCCTGACTTGCAACAGGTACTTTTAGTTCACTTATAGTTTTTCGACGTAGGGTGATTTTACGAGGACCTTCTCCTTCATCTTTACCATGTTTTTTTCTTAGGAAAGAAAGTAATTCCTTTTTTTCTTCATCAGTAATTACATCATTTGAATTTTTACTTGGCAGCCCTGCTTCTATTAGCTGCTCTTGTATTCTTGATACTGATGCGCCAACATCTTTTGCAAATTCATCAACTGTCGTATCAGGCATTAATCTAAACTCTCATCGATTATTTCATCGTTTTCAAACCATGGTTTTCTTGCTGTCATTATTAATTCTCCAGCTCTTTCTTTGTCTAGACTAGGAATCACAGATAATTCATCCACAGATTGTTCGGCAAGATCTTCCATTGTTATAACACCTATACCCGCTAATTCATAAGCCAAGGGTCTCTCCATGCCATCCATATTCAAAAGATCTTCGGCAGGAGTTGCGTCTCCAATTTCCTCTTCCTTTGCAATAGCGCTCGTTAGTATTATATCTTTTGCTCGATCACGTAGAGCAGTTACTAGATCGTTATCAAATTCCTCAATTCTTAACATTTCGTTTTCAGGCACATAAGCAATTTCCTCTAAGCTTGAGAAACCTTCTTGCGCTAGAATAATTGCAACCTCCTCATCGACATCAAGCTTTTCCATAAACATAGCTTGTAAAACTTCCGACTCTTGTTCACTTTTTTCATTAGCCTGCTCAACTGACATAACATTTAATTCCCATCCAGTTAATTCAGAAGCAAGTTTGACATTTTGCCCGCCTCGGCCTATAGCTTGTGAAAGGTTTTCGTCGGTAACAGCAATATCTATTACATGCTCATCCTCATCTACCATGATTGATGAAACTTCGGCGGGCGCCATCGCATTAATAACATATTGAGCAGGATTATCGTCCCAAAGTGTTATATCTACCCGTTCCCCACTTAGCTCATTTGAAACTGCCTGAACTCGAGAGCCGCGCATTCCTACGCAAGCACCAATGGGATCGATTCTTGGATCATTCGCTTTAACAGAAATCTTAGCTCTAGCGCCAGGGTCTCTCGCACCACTAATAATTTCAATCATCCCATCGTTTATTTCTGGAACTTCAATTTTGAATAATTCAATTAATAGCTCAGGAGCAGTTCGACTAAGATACAATTGCGGGCCTCGTGTGACTTCGGTTTTAATTTCCTTTAGATACGCTCGAATACGGTCACCGGATCGAATTGCTTCACGCGGAATTATTTCTTCTCTTGGAATAAACGCCTCTGCATTTTTTCCTAGATCAACAATAATACCATTGCGTTCTGTTCGTTTAACAATACCGCCAACCATTTCCCCAACACGATCTCCATAAGTATCGACTGCTCTTGACCTTTCAGCTTCGCGAACTTTCTGAACAATAACTTGTTTAGCTGCTTGTGCGGCAATTCTACCAAATTCAACTGATTGCATTGGTTCTTCAATATATTCACCCACATCCACATCAATTGGCATGTCGCTTTGCGAGAGCTTCTCATGCGCATCATTGAGATATATTTGTCTCGTTGGGGCCTCTATAATTTCAGTATCATCGGATAGGATTTCCCAACAACGAAATGTTTCATAATCGCCAGTTTCTCGATCTATAGATACTCTCACCTCTATATCTTCACGATTACGTTTCTTTGTTGCACTAGCAAGAGCTGCCTCAATTGCCTCGAAAATAACGCTCTTTGGAACATCTTTTTCCGTGCTAACAGCGTCAACTACCATTAATATTTCTTTATTCATAATTTATTAAACACTCTAATATAAAACTAAAATTTCGGAACTAATTTTGCTTTTTCAATTGATTTAAGTGGTATTTTTTCATCATTTTTATCGAGTCTTATTGTAATTTCTATATCATCAATAGCTTTCAAAATTCCGACAAAATTCTTTCTTCCATTTTGTTTTTCATACAGTTTTAATGCTATTTCTTCACCAACATATTCTTTTATTTGGTTCTCAGTAAATAAGGGCCTATCAAGACCTGGGGATGAAATTTCTAAATTATATCCACCTTTAATCGGATCTTTTACTTCTAACAACCCTGTCAATTGATGGCTAACTAAAGCACAATCATCGATGTCAATACCGCCTGCTTTATCAATATATACTCGCAAAAGTGAGTGATTGCCGTTTCTAATTAGTTCAACACCCAGTAATTCATAGCCCATTGAAATTACTTCTGGTTCAAATAAATCGAGTAAATTCTGATTCTGTCTATTCATGTCTCAAAAAACAAAAATGGGCCCAAGGCCCACTTCAAAAACTACTTTTATAAATCAAGCGCAAGTATAACTAGTAAATATTAGCTATGCCAATTTTTAAAAAAATAATCAAGAAAAATGGCATGTTTCAGACTTCATTATGCGTTGGAATAGAGTTTGGTGTGAATTTACTTCTCACCAGCAAATTGGTAGCGGGGGCAGGATTTGAACCTGCGACCTTCGGGTTATGAGCCCGA
>NZJM01000041.1 GCA_002692205.1 Legionellales bacterium
AAAAAAAACGATTTGCTTGAAAATAATAATTTTCTTAGCATTGATTTAATTAAGGAATCAATTATTATTTTAGCAGCTGAGCTCACTATTGTATTAAATTCAAATATTGATGTGATAATGGTGGGGTTTTATTTAGATAATTATCAAACAGGCGTGTATGCGCTTGCTAATCGAGGCGCTCTTTTTATTGCATTTATTATTGGAGCAATTGCTATAATTAAAGGTTCATATATTGCGAGATTACATAGTAAAGGAAAATTTTTGGAAATGCAGAGTTTGGTCACGTTTGTTACAAGAATAATGGCATTTATTGCGTTATGTTTTTTTCTTATATATTTTTTCTATGGCGAAGACTTTTTAAAATATTTCGGTTCTGACTATATTCACTCAAAAACAGCATTACTTATACTTTCATTCTCTCAATTATTTAATGCTGCAACAGGGGCTGTCGGCTTAATTTTAATAATAATGGGTTACAGTAAACATGTCACAGCTACGCTTTTCATTGTTCTGCTATTAAATATAGCACTCAATATTTATTTAATACCAAATTATCATGTTATTGGTGCAGCGATTGCCACAGCCATATCAATAATAATATGGAACATTATACTCGCAATAATTGTTGTCAAGAAGATTCATATCGATCCGACTATATTTGGAATTCTAAAATACAATGACTAATAAGCCTAATTTTTTTATCATTGGTGCGCCAAAATGCGGAACAACCTCAATGTTTGTAACATTAAGAAATCATCCTGAAATTTTTATGCCAGACCAGAAAGAACTACAATTCTTTGCAACTGATTTATTTTCTAAAAACTATATAACTGAGAAACAGTATTTGAAACTATTTAATTCTGTAAAAGATGAAAAAATAATTGGTGAGGCATCAGTATGGTATTTATACTCAAAGGATGCGCCTGCGAATATAAAAAAATTCAATAAAAATTCAAAGTTTCTAATTATTCTAAGAAACCCAGTAAACATGCTAGCATCACTTCACTCCCAATTTATCTTTGATAATATGGAGCAATTTAGCGATTTCCAGCTAGCATTAGACATGGAAGACGAAAGGAAACGTGGAAAATTAATTAAGTCGACAGTCTCTAACAGAAAACTTTTATTTTATTCAGACATTGCTAAATATTTAGAGCAAATTAAAAGATATATAGACTTATTTGGAGAAGAAAAAGTAAAAATACTTATTTTTGAGAAATTATTAGAAAATCAAGAAAAACATATAAATAGTATTAGTGATTTTTTAGAAATAAGCAGATTTGAATTGCCTAGCATACAAAGATTAAATAAAAGAAAAAAGGTAGGAAGTAGTATTTTACAAGCTTTAATTAATCCACCAAATAATATAAAGGATGTTATGAGAACGTACATTCCTTTTGGGCTTAGGAGAAGAACACTGGAATTTTTAATTTCCATTAATTCAATTGACTCGCATGAAAAATTAATAAGTAAAAACCTTGCATCGCAGATCAGAAATTATTACTTTCATGAAATTAAAGAATTAGAGCGTATATCTCAAACCGATCTTTCCTGTTGGTCAGAATCTTAATTAAAATAGGAACAGTCTTGTTAGGTGAAGCAAATTAATATTAGAAATAAAATAGAAAATTTAACACTAGCCAATATTTTTTACTATATTGTTATTTTGTGGGCAGCATCGCTTCATTTTTACTTTGATTTATTTATATTTGATAACAAAATAAGAATGAGCACATCAGATTTTCTGATACCAGTAATTGTTGGCTTTCTGCTGTTAGCAAATCATAGATTACAAAATCTTATAAAACAGATTGATTCTAGAATTTTATTGATAATTCTATGTATATCTGTGTGGATTCTCTTTTCTCTAGTAATAGGAAAAGTGAATTATAACGTATGGAATGCCTGGGCATTATACAATAAGACAATCGGATGGTTTGTTTTAATAACTTATTTTTTTCTTGGGTTTGCAGTAACTGTTATATATAGAGAGAGCGAGCTATTCGTCAAATCGTTAATTTTTGTTGGTGTCTTAATCTCATTATTTTTTTTATTTAGATATTCTTTTCATTACTTTGGCATACATCGTGATTATTCTTTAGAAAGAATTGAGGGATACTTTACGAATCCAAATGCATTTTCCTTCATGATATCTATATTATTAATCTTTCAGCTGGTAATGCTTAATTGTAAATATAAAATAAATAAATGGATATTAGCGACTGGTATAGCAATTTGTGCTTTAACACTTGCTCTTTCCGGCTCAAGAAGTGCATTTCTAGGTCTTGCTTTCTCAGCACCATTTTTATTGTTAATGAATCAACTCAGAGTGAAATCGATTATCTTTATTTTTGCATCTGCTATTACTGTTATTTCGATTGTTATTGGAACGACATATTTGGTTAGAAATGTAATTAGCACGATTGATCCGACTGTTAGTTTTATAGATCCAACACGAAAGGAGAACTGTGATAATGAAGGCGAAATATTTGAAAACCATTGCTGGAAAGAATATGGGGTGTATGTTTTAAGAGATGATTATCTTGATATTGGCGTAAATTCCAGGATAGAACACACCAAACGAGCAATCGAATTATTTAAAATACACCCAATAACTGGCACAGGATTAGGAGGATTTATTCAAGAACAAATTGGAAATAAATGCAGCATATGTTTTCAGACCGTGACCAGTAAGGATCACCCATACAGCACTCTACATACAACAGGTTTGTGGA
Organism: Legionellales bacterium; assembly: GCA_002692205.1. Taxonomy (GTDB): domain Bacteria; phylum Pseudomonadota; class Gammaproteobacteria; order Eutrophobiales; family Eutrophobiaceae; genus UBA11869. The sequence continues at coordinate 2,736 of NZJM01000041.1, forward strand.
TAGCAACCGAGATGGGAATTATAGGGGCATTACTCTTTATGGCACTTTTCTTATATTTACTAAAAATAATGTGGCAACACAGGGATGATGAAAAGTACAGTCATTATTTCATTAGCATGATAGGCGTGATGATTCTTTTTGCTGGTGTAACGATCGGAACAGACGTGCTTTATCAACGTTATCTATGGGTATTATTTGGTATAGCTGCAGGGCTTTCATACATTACTAAAAGAGAATTTGTAAAAGAAGGCTTATAATAAAATTAGTACTTATTATCTTTTCCTTTACATTCAAATTTCAGTTATTTTAAGAGATTTCATAAAATACTAATTTATTATAATAATATCCTTTCAAATATCTTATTGAAAATAAAAAGAAACATCAGGCAACGATTAATATGAAGATAAAACCTTACAACTTAGATGCTATCATCTTCGATTTTGATGGCGTACTTACAGATAATAAAGTCTATGTTTTTGAAGATGGGAGTGAAGCCGTAAAGTGTAGTAGAGCAGATGGTCTCGGGTTTGATATTCTTAAAAAGAATAAATTTTTAGTTTTCATTTTGTCAACAGAGAAAAATGAAGTTGTTAAATTTAGAGCAAAAAAACTGGGGATACCTGTTCTCTATGGTGTAGAGGATAAAGGTACTGCACTGAAAAATCTCGCAGACAAGCATGAAATTAATTTAAATAAAACTATGTTTATTGGTAATGATCTTAATGATAAACCTGCAATGGATATAGTTAATTATCCTATTGCTGTAGCTGATGCTCACCAAGAAATAAAAAATCTTTCTTGCCATGTCCTGCAATCAAAAGGTGGTGAAGGTGTAGTACGTGAGATTATTGAATCAATTTTAGAGCTTAATTAAACGCAGCAACTCCATATTAATAATGCGAATGAAAGATTATATAAATAAAGTTTCAAAAAAAGATAAGAAAAAATTTTTTGAGGATGGTTATTATATTATTCCTTCACTTTTTTCTAGTAGTGATGCAAAAAGCCTTAGGCATAAAATTAATAAGATATTCAATTTTCCAGAAAAAGATATCACATCAGATGAAATATCTTACCGTACTTATGCTTTAGCAGATGGAGTCACAAAAGAAAGCGCTTTTTGGCCGATAATTTTTAATGAGAAATTAGTGAGCTCAGTACGAAGTCTCCTTGGTGATGATATACGCTATGTTCAGCATTCTGATTTACATATTAATCTTGGTGGAGGGAGATATCATCGAGATAGTTCGTGCCGTGAATTTGGTTCAAGTCCTGATTGGGATGAGTCTAATGAGCCATATAAAATTGTGAGGGTAGCAATATATTTATCAGATTATGAAGATAGCGGTTCATCTCTAGAATTATTACCGTGTTCACATAGAAAAGAATCGCGATTAAATCGTTTTGAATATACGTTATGGAATATGATGCGGGTAAAGTTTAGAAAATTTGGTTTTAATGAGTATTTACCACATTGGTTCCTGTCAAGAAAAAAAAATACAATTAAAACAAAACCCGGAGATTGCATAATTATTGATCAACGCTTGATGCATGCTGGTGGTGGTCTCTCCAGAAAGAATTATCCGAAATACGCAATATTTTTAGCTTTCGGAGTTGATAATAGCCACACCAGAAATCATAAGAATTTTTATCAAGACAAACCTACGTATGAAAAAAATATACCTGTAGCTTTAAAAGCTATGTTAAAAGAAAAGAACTTATTACTTGAGTAATAATTAAATTTGGGAGTAGATAAAATGACAAAACCATTTCTTATTGCAGAGATTGGAATAAACCACAATGGAGATATTGAATTAGCAAAACGAATGATTAAAGATTCGAAAGATGCTGGATTTGATGCAATAAAATTACAAAAACGCACAATAGATCTTGTTTACACAAAAGAGGATCTAGATTCATCAAGAGAGAGTCCGTGGGGAACAACACAAAGAGAACAAAAAGAGGGACTAGAATTTTCTAAAGAAGAATACAATGAAATAAATAATTTTTGTAATGATCTTAGTATAAAGTGGTCAGCTTCCGCGTGGGACACTGAAAGTTTAAAGTTCATTGAAGCATACAATCCTTCTTTTCATAAAATAGCCTCACCGATGCTCGGAAATAAAGTTTTACTTCGCGATGTTGCCTCAATTGGCAAATTGACATATATATCAACAGGTATGTCTACTTTAGATGAATTAGATGAGGTGATAGAAATATTTAAGGTTAGTGGATGTGAGTTCGAATTAATGCACTGTAACAGCACTTACCCAATGCAGGTTGAAGATGCTAATTTAAATTGCATTCCAATGTTGAGAGATAGATATGGGGTTAATGTTGGTTATTCTGGTCATGAAACTTGTCTTGTTACTGTATGTTTAGTAGCCGTTGCTTTAGGTGCAACATCACTAGAAAGGCATATTACCTTAGATAGAAGTATGTATGGTTCAGATCAATCGGCATCAATAGAAACAAAGAAACTTAAAGATTTTGTAACAGCAGTTAAAGCAGCTCCTAACATATTAGGTAATGGCGAAAAACAATTACTGGATACTGAAAAAGCAGCTCGAGAAAAGTTAAGAAAAGTAGTTGAATAACTATGAAAAAAATACATTGTATAATTTTAGCTAGAGGCGGGTCAAAAGGTCTTCCAAGAAAGAATTTAGCTGATTTCTGTGGTAAGCCATTACTCCAATGGACTATTGATCAAGCATTAGCAGCGAACAATGTAAGTACAGTATGGGTTAGTTCAGATAATAAAGAAATCATAGATTTATCTAGTAGTTTAGGTGCTAAGACTATATTACGGCCTGATGAATTTTCGAATGATATCTCAACATCTGAATCTGCATGGCTACATGCAATCAACTATATTGATCAGAATGTATCTGAAGATATTAATTTTGTATTAGCACCACAATGTACATCACCTATTAGAGAGTCAAAAGATTTTGATGAGGCAATTAAAAAATATTTCGATGAAAAACTTGATTCGCTCTTTTCAGGATCATTAGCAACTGATTTTAATTTGTGGCGATACAACACAAATAAAGAATTATTTAGCCACACATATGACTATACAAGAAGAGGGCGCAGACAAGAAAAACCAGAACAGATTGTAGAGAATGGCTCATTTTATATATTTAAAACAGAATTATTAAAAAAAGAGAATAATCGTTTAGGAGGAAAAATTGGCGTTCACATTATGGAGTTCTGGAAGAGTTTTCAAATTGATGAGTTAGATGATTTAGAATTTTGTGAAAATTTGATGAAAAACTATTTAGGGTAGGTTCTATTATCATACTTTTAAATGTTAAATACTAGAATAAAAGGACCATGGATAATTGGTGGATCAGGAAGAAGCGGAAAAACAACTCTTGTTAATCTTATAGAAAATTCTGAAAATGAAATTGCGGGCTTTCCGTTAGAATTACTAATAAATGTATATGACAAACAATATATAGCAAATTTTAAAAAAAATAAAAGACATCTCGCTAATGAATATATATGCAGAACTAGGTATCTTGATGTAGAGAGAAAAATAAAAAAATCATTACTAGACTTAATCAATTCAGAAAATAGCAAAAAGAAATTCCTTCAACTACCAAATAATATCTTAAATTCAATACAATTAATTGATTGGATAATGTCTGTTTATGCTAATGAAATGAATTGCGAAAGTTGGGCAGCATTTGATTTACATCCTGAATTTAAGTTTGAAAAGTATTCTAAATTTATTAGCAATTTAAATATGCTAATAATGATTAGAGATCCTCGTGAAGTAATAGCAGAAATTATGTTTTGGCGCGGAAAACCGAAAAATCACATAAGAAAATTTTATCATTCATTAATCTCCTGGTCATTGAGCATAAAAACAACATTCAGGCTTATGAAGAAATACCCAGAGAATGTAGATGTTATCTTTTTTAATAATCTAGTTAATAAAGATAAAAATGAATATAAAAAATTGAGAACATATTTTAATATTTCTGATGATGATATAGAGAAGACATTCAAAAATATATACTATAGCTATAATGATAATGAAGGACATCTTTTGCCTTCGGGAAATTCAAAAAAGTTACTGAGTGATGATGAGCTATCTATTATTGAGACAATATGTATGCCATTACTTAATCAGATTGAGAAAAATTATATTAATCAAAGAATATCATCTGCAAATAAGACAGATCGCCTATTTATTGAAAAGCTTATATTGTTTTTTATAAATCAGAATAATCATAATTCTATAAGGAATTTGAATGAATTTATATTTTTCCCCAAAAAATTTATAAAAAGGATATATACGAATTTAAAAAAAATCTTAAGACAAATTATTTATTCATCTAAAATTTAGTAATCTATAAATCTAAATAAAAAATATTAATTCAATTAACATCATAAATAATAAAAATACTTTTTTTGCTGTACTTGGCCCACATGGAGTAGGTAAATCTACAACATTGGCTGCTATAAAAAATAAATCAGCAAGCACAAGTACAAAACTTCATGTAATCCATCATTTAGAGTATAAAAAATCTAAAAAAACAAAACTAAAAGTAAATAATAAAAAAAATAGTAAAAAAAGTAATAAATTTATTTGGAATTTAAAACTAGTTATAGTTAGTTTTTATGACGAATTTATCTATTTTAAAAATATTAATAAAATTATTAATAAATACCATAATCATGGTTTGATAGTAATATTCGATAGATATATTTATGATAGACATATTGATTTAAAAATAAATAAAAGAAATAAAATATCAATTTTTTTTACGAAATTGAGTTGTATTTTACTTAAAAAACCTACCCTAACATTTATATTGAATGATGATAGCCAAAAAATATATTCACGTAATAAAGAGTATAAAATATCTGAGATACGTGAATATAAGAAATCAATAATTAATCTTTGTGATGCGCTTTCTATAAAGTACGAGTTAGTTGATTTAAATAATAGAGATACAACTGAACTATCAGATTACATAATCAATAAAATTAACGCGAAACTATATAATTTTTAGAGACAATGAAAACTAAAGCAATATTTGATATTTCGCTTATTAATGAGGGTAATATTGGTGAAATCAATAATAATCTTTATATATTAGGGTCTGATCCAATTGCTCAAAATATTTTTTATGATAAATCAATCGAGATCATGAAAGATATAAACTTTTCATCTAAATCAGGAATCATTTTACTAAGTAAATTAAACGAAATTATATATGATTTTAATAGATTATATTTAATCTTAAGACAACTCGATTATTTTGAACGTAATAACCTAGAACCTCTATATAAGAGCGAACACTATCCTCATATGCACTATATTCTTGATGATAGTGTTGAATATATTCATCCATATTGGGTTAGAAAAGATTTAACTATAAGTACAAAAATAAAGATATATGCAAGGAATTTAATAAATAGATCAATTATCAGCACAAACAAAAAGAATATAATAGATGGTTATATGAAAAATCCACTACTTTTGTCATATGTTGATGAAAATAATAAATATCTTTTGGACCATCGCTTGCATGAACAACCATGGAGAAAGCTAAAAAATATTCCACCTGAGATTGAAGATACCATAAAAGAAATACAGCAAAAGTATAAAAATATTCTTTATCAATATGATTTTAATAAAAGAAACTTGGCAAGAGCTAATAAGATCCTACAATCTTCGATTGATTATCACATTAAAAAAGCAAACAATGATTACAACCTATTGCCCCATATATTAGATAAAAAATATATGCAGGATACTTTTATATCAGGAACACCGAAATATCTTGGTAGATTAGTTGGCTCCTATTACCAAAAGATGTCTAAATCAGTTTGGAGATTTGCACACGGTGGAGATAGGGCATTTTTCAATGATTATAATTTTTCAATTGTTGAGTTTCCATATTGTAATAAATATTTCTGCCATAGTTCAATAGAGGCAAGTAATATAAAGAAAAGATTAGCCGAAAAAAGAATAATAAATTTAGGCTTCGATGATATTGAATTTACAAGCACCACCAATAAGAGATCAATCAACATTTATAACAAATCAATTAAGCCTGATCAAAATAAGAAGAATATAGTTTATTTTTGTGGAACCTATATTGGTGAAAAACTAACAAGACCGATGAGTGAAAGATGCCCCGATCTCCAATATATAGAATGGCAGTCTTGGCTTTTATCTACATTAAAACAATTAAACTATAATGTTATTATAAAAAGACATCCAAAGGGGATTCTAACCGAAACGATGTTCTATGAGAAATATTCTGATGAGGTGATATATGGTGATACTGGATATTCCTCGGTTTCATGCTATCTATTCGATTTTTTTGGTACCGCTATGTTTGATGCTATGGCTACAAAAACAGGCATTATTTATTTTGATATGGGTTTACGTGAATTTGATGAAAATTCAAAAAAAGATTTTTATTCTAGATGCGCCGTTGTGAAATGCTCATTGAATAACAGATCGGAAGAGCG
>NZJM01000042.1 GCA_002692205.1 Legionellales bacterium
AGGGTTGTTCCTTGTTTATATGAGTGTAACTGCCTGTATTTAATAACTTAATGCTATTGCTATTTAACTCATTTAAGTACCCTCTTCCATTTGTCTCTCTTTCCAGGTCGTGATTATGGGAACAGAACAGTTGCCCATCTTTAGATGCTATTACATCTAGTTCTATCCAACTATACTGGTTTATTTGGGCATCTATGAAAGCTTTAATGGAGTTTTCTGGGTAATTAGTTTTTAACCCTCTATGCGCAAAATACTCTGGTTTATTTAGGTTGTATTTTTTAGACCTTGGTACCTTCCAATAAAATAAATGATGGATTAAAAGAAATGTGACTGTGAGTATAAAAAATATCATTTAATCAGGTAATAATTCAAGATGTCGAAAATCAGGTCCCTTTTTTATTTTGTCTTCATCAAACCTGGTAACTCTATACTCACCACTATGATATAAAGCGGCCTGGTCCGAATAATGCGGACTATTTGGAAGTCCAGACTGTCCGGTAGGTAATATAAATTGGGTCTCATCCATATTAGAAAAATCAACAATTCTTCTCATTGAAGCACCCGATGTTTGTTTAAATGGTTTGTGTCTTGAGTACCCACCAGCATTGGGGCTACCCTCTGAACCACCAGACCTATAAGGGCCTACGTCTAAAGAAAGTAAGTAGTCAAGTATTGCGATATCACCCAGTGTGTGTTTATGTGTTAATGAGTGAGCATCACCCCACTTCCAATTAGACCAATTATCCCCGTAGGTTTTCGCAATATATTGATAAGCACCGTTTAATGAACGCACCACCAGATCGTCTATTGTTTCTATCTTTTCAACTGTACCGATGTCATCAACCCATGATGAATACTCCCCCCTTAAGATTTCCCTTAACTTTCTATTCGTCATATATTTTAATCCAGCATATGCTTTATAGTACTCATCTCCTATGAGTTCCATTTCATCTTTATAGATATTTTTGATCAATTCTGAGATAAATGTGTGAAATACTAATCCAGCCTCTGAATTTACATCTTCCACAAAATTCCACTCCTTTAGGAACTTAACCGCCCGCTGTGTTCCAACATCATATTTACCTGCCCCTCGAACAAGAATTAGGGGAACAACCTCTTTCGCGAATTCATTTGTTTGGTCAAGTTGAATGGACTTCATATCGTCTAAAGTAAGTAAATCTTCTTGATTTAATCTAGTTTTAATTCTTTTTGCCCTACTTGGATCTGCCCATAGTCCGCTGATATAATATGGGAATTCCTCGTCTATAGTCCTGTTATTTGCTGTTGAGATTATTCCATTTTCTGGGTTATACAAAAAGGGCATCTCCTCATAGGGAACCTTGCCCCTCCAATCATAATCGCTGTTGTTGCCCGGGCGTGGCAGCATTGAAAAGCCCTCTCTTCTTATGGGAACATGTACAGCGGGCCTCCAACCTATATTACCTTCTGTATCACCATAAACTATGTTCTGGCCGGGCACCCCAAACATCTCTAAGGCCTTTGAAAAGTCATACCAGTTTTCCATTGTTGTAAGACTAATCCAGGCGTCCATTTCTGAAGTGACCCAGTGACCTGTCCACGCCATACTCATCACGGTCTCTCCTTTTTTTAAGAGTGGATGTATATCGCTAATGATCGGGCCATGATGAGTTTCGCGTATTATAATTGTAGTGTCCCCTTCATCTTTTACTGAAATTATTTCTTTTGTCTCTTTTACATCCCTCCATTTATTGTCATGCCTGTACTGTTTTTTACCATTCGGGTTTATTTCTTCTATAAAAAAGTCAAGATCATCTACCATTGTGTTTGTAAATCCCCAAGCAGTTTTTTCATTCTGACCAATAACTGGCATTGGAATTCCTGCTATACACACCCCAGACACATTAAACCTTCCTCCCTTCAAATGGATCTCATACCACCTAGGTGGCTGTGTATAGGCTAAGTGTGGGTCATTCGCAAGGTAAGGCATACCGGTGTCTGTCTTGTCTCCCGATATCACCCAGTTATTTGAACCAAGATCTGCAGTTCTTTCACCAAAAAGATCTCTTAACAAGTACTCTTCCTTTATTACCTTATCATAAAAAGGTTTTAAACCCTTTGTGTTCCATTCAGAAATAGTAGGTAGGTCAGTTTCCCCTTGCGGCATAAGCTCTGCTAACTTTTCTTTTCCATAGAATGATTCTATTGCACCAAATACAATCTCTGGTTTCCATGACCCTGACATCTCATGCGCCATTAACCGGGCATATCCTGCTACGGTAACGGGATTCCAATCGGGTGCTTTAAAGTTCAGAATTTTAAATTCTATCGGTGGGTCATTTTCTATCTCATCTATTCTATAGTTTATCCCTTTACAAAAAGCCTCAAATATTGCTCTATTCTCAGGTGACATATTTAGTATAAGTTTCTTTGCTATTTCGTGTATTCTCCATGTCCTTAAGTAAATGTCTGTGCTTAAATATTTTTTACCTAAAACAGAAGCTAGTTTTCCTTCCACCGCTAATGATACCATTGATAGCTGAAACATTCTATCTCTTGCTGCTATATAACCGGCAGTGAAAAACAGGTCGCTTTCATTATCCGCAAACACATGTGGTACACCGAATTCATCGGTGTAGACATCAACTTTTTTCTTTAGCGGCTGTAGTACCTTTTGACCTTCGTACTGAGGAAGTGGGTGGTCAAGCCACCTCATCACTAATACGAATATCACCGTTAAAACAAAAAGGCATGACAAGAAAACTTTATAAGATCGATTCATTAATTACTCTTTTTATTGTTTTAGTTCTAACACTTTAAATAAAATATTTTTATTTGGGTCTAGGCCTAGGCTTGATGATTTGGGAATCACAATTCTTTTAGGTGAGTTGTTTAGCTCCAGTCGCTTTTCTCTGGACCCATCAAATGAATCATAGACAATGTCTAAAGGCATTTTGAATCCATCATTATCCCACCACATATCAATAAAGACTTTATCCTTGTAGCTTTTTTTACTCATTTTTAAAAGCGGGAGATCTGCCTTATAAAGGTACTGTTTAAAAAACCAATTAAGGTCCATTCCCGTGTTTTCATTTATCAAAGACACAAACTCTTTGGTTGAGGTTTGGTTATGAGAAAGGTCCTTGGGCATATGCAAGAATTCTTTTAAGCTTTCTTTTAATTCCTCATAGCCTATCAGGTATCTTAACATGTGCAATACAAACGCTCCTTTATAATAGACATCATTCCCCGACCTGTGTTTTGCTGTTCCATGCGCTGTGGGAACTATGGGGAATTGATTTTTAATGCTTCCTCTAAACCGGGTATCTATAAAACTTTTCGCAGATTCGGGGCCATATTTATCTTCTACATAGATTGCCTCGGCATACGTATCAAAACCTTCATGTATCCACATGTCGGACCAGTCTGCGACACTTAAATAGTTTCCCCACCACTCATGGCCTGCTTCATGAAAAAGAATAAAATCATATCCTAACTGTGTTTTTTTATAGTTGTTACCATAGGCATTGATTGTTTGATGTTCCATCCCTGAGTACGGTGTGTGGACCAGACCAAATTTTTCATCTATCCAAGGATATTCACCAAAGTACGATGAATAAAACTGCAAATGTTCTTCTGCCTCATTCAACAATGCCAAGCCCTTAGACTCCGCTTCAGGCAGAACATAGTAGGATAATAGTAGTGGCTTATCGAAAAGGTAGGAGGTTTTTTCTATGGTGCTAAAATTGCCGATCGTAAAATTTATATTATATGTGCTTATGGGGTATTTTGTTTTCCAGTGCCATCTAGACCACTTGTTCTTTTGCGACTCTACTGATTGTAATAACCCATTAGAGACAGCCATTAAGGGATCCGGTACAGTTATAAAAATATCAACACCCTCTACCTTATCACTCGGGTGTTCTTTACAGGGGTACCAAATATGTGCACCATTTGCCTGGCAAGACACCCCGACCCAATGGCTCCCGTCATCGCTTGTTTCCCATGTGAACCCACCATCCCACGGTGGGTTAGAAGCCTCGGGGGGCCTCCCACTATATTTTATTTCAATCACATGATCAGAAAAAAGGTCAATGTCAGGGTTTTCTATTAATATTTTATTATCTTGATGCTTAAAGGCTAAGCTCATTCCGTTTATGGATGCGCCTGAAACCACATAGCCATTTTTAAGGTCTATTTCTATTTGGTCTGTTTTTTGAAAAAGGCTGAATGTTATTTCTACTATGCCAGAAATTATTTTACGATAAGGGTCAACTTTAATATCTATTTTATAATAAGAAACATCCATGGCTTTTTGATTGTCTGAGAGTATTCCACCGCTTGCTGTAGATGCTTTTAATAAGGTAGCAACCACGAGCAGCTGCAGGACCAGGACATGCCTCATGTTTTTATAACTTCATATTGATACTGAAATATTCCCATTTCTTCATCTACAGTAATCATTTTTTGGAAGTTTAATTTTAATTCTTCTGCATGGTCTCCATCAAACAGTGGCACCCCCTTGCCAAACACATAAGGATGTGGTGTGATATATAAATGAGTAATGTGTTTTATAAACCTATGATATGTTTTTCCACCCCCAATAATAAAACACCTATCATTTGATATACCGGACAAAACATCTTTGGGCTTTTGATGTCTAGATATAACCAGGACCTCTCTTCCATCTAATTCACTAGATAGGGTCTTAAAAGTGTTTGACCCCATAACTACAGGGTACCCCATGGTCTGGTTTTTAAATAGGTGTAGGTCTTTTGACCATGTTGTTACTTCTAGGCTATGCCTGGCAATAAAACCATCAACGGTAACAGCTGCTATAAGGATTACCTCTGCGGGCATTATCCTCTATTCGTAAACCCTTGACGCTTTCCAGTTATTAAGCTCACCAAATGAGTTTTTTACATTAGCTTTGTTTTCATGGCCTTCAGCAAAAGAGAGAACGTTAACCATTTTTCTAGAGTCTTTGGATAACATTTTTTCTAAGTGGGAGACAAGAAGTTCCTTATCAAGGGCCTTTAGCGCTTCAATAGTTTTTTCGTCCCTCTTATAATCAGCTTCGTGTTCAAATATTAGAGTCTTGAGCTTGACCGCTCTTTCAGATATGCTCATTGGTTTTTTCTCTAGCTCTTCTATAGCTGAATCGATCAGTTGTTGAAATGTCTTTTGGTCCATTTCTCTTAAAACCTTCGGCGCTGTATTAATAAACGCATTAGCTCGCTTATCAAGCTCATCAGCTGGATATACCCCAGACTGGATCAAGAAATTAAGATAATAGCTATCATCTAGGCTTCTTGCATAGGACCAAACTATATATCCTAATTGTTGATTGGTTCTCATTTCAGTATAAAATGGCTGCTGAATAGACTTGCTAATTATATTTGACATCGCTCTGGTTTCAGGGGAGTCCTCACCTATATAATACTTTCTAAAGAAACATGAATTATTTACTAGTAGGTCATTGGTATACTGGATGGTTTCAGGTCCTGAAAACTGCAAGTAAGAGATGTCAAACGCTTGGGACCTTTCAATAGATTTTGTATTTGTCTTTCGATTAAATAACTGGACCGCTTTTCTTGCGTCCGTTTCTTTAAAGTCGCCATACACCATCGCCTCTACAAAGGTCTTGCTATAGAGAGAGCTGCTATACTCCTTTAGCATCTTTAAAGATGACTCTTTTACAACAGGAAGTGCGTCTTCCCATGTGTATTTTATGCCGAACATAACATCAGAGCTTAGCTCTCTTGTTTGTTGATGTGCATCAGATAGCGCAAAGTTCTCATAGTCACGAACAATTTTATCTTTTATTGCATCAAATTGTTCATCTGTGACAGAAAAGTCAACCATATGATCCAACATTAACTCGTATAGCTTCATTGCGGATTCTTTATATCCATTTACGTCTAGCAATATTCCTTCGTAGCTATCTCTTATATTATAATTCAGGCCTGCTTGCTTTGCTGGGTAGCTAAGCTCATTAAGAGACTCTTTTACACAAGCAGCGTAAAGCCTTGAATAGACCCTGTGTTGTATACTCATTTTGTCTTTTGGCAACATGATCTTTAACCCAATAACCCCTTTTGGCCTAAGAAACTCATGGTCTTCACCAAAATACAACTTCACACCCGACTTATCAATGATTGGACTTGGAAAAACATCATCAGCTAGTTCTCTTTTAGGCACCGATGCTTTCTTTGGGATAAATGGATTCTCTTCTGCGACCATAAAATCCTCATATATAACAGGGGTGCTCAGCTCTTTGTAAAGCTCATCATCTTCGGTGTATGAATAGTTTATCTGAAAAAAGTGTTCTGTTTCATCTGTGGGCACGCCCTTAGAGCTTAAGTAAACCATCATATTTTCAATATTTAACTGGGATAGAAGATTGTTATAACTAGCTGGTTTACCATCTCTATAAATATAATTTATTCGCCCCACATCAGAGATCGGATACATCATTGCTTCATTCGCTAGGTCAGTTGCTCTCCACATTCCTTCACCTTTGCTGGAATATATTTCATTTAATGATGCCATTGAGCTCAACTCGTTAAAAACATGTGGCTGGTAGCCTGATTCCTTCATTAGCTGTATATAACCAACAACTGATTTTAGAACATCTTTATATTGTTTAAGTCCAGCCTCAGTTAAGCCAATTGATACGGTAGCAAGACCCACCTCTTTTGACTCCTGCCTTGTCCCTGCGCTAAGTGTAAGAGCCCATCCTTTTTGTTTAAGGTGTGATAATAAACTACCTTTTCCTTCGTGCCCCAAAATAAAACCAAATTGACGACCCGGCTTACTCTCGTACATGTCTCTTGTGCTAGGAAGCTCAAACAGAATATCCATTTTTCGTATATCTTTAACTGGCTCCACATAAACGACTCTTAATGTTTTTTTACCCTCAACAATATTTGAATCATGAACATTTCTTGAAAGGTTGTGGTTTTCAATAGCAGAAAAATGTTTTCTCGCCCACTGCTCCATTTCATCAAGTGAGTGAGTGCTTAACATGGCTAATCCCATCCTGTTTGCGCTATAGTGTTGCCTATAAAAATCTATGAGCTCCATTCTGTCTATATCACCAAGTGTCTCAAGGTTTCCAATATTGAATTTTGCAGCGGGGTGACTCTCGTTTGCAAAGAGCCCATTCATTCTAAATTGCCTCCACCCATCGCTCATTATGTTCTTTTGATATTCAGAATTGACTGCATTCACTTCTCTTGCAGTATACTCTTCGGTAAATAACGGGCCTATAAAAAACTGAGAAAATCTATCTAGGGCACCATCGAACGCATCAGGTAAAACTTGAAATTGATAGTTTGTATGGTCTCTTGCGGTGTAAGCATTTGACATTCCCCCATTTGTTTTTAAGTAAGTGCTATACTCATCTACATCTGGGTATTTTTCAGTTCCCAAGAATAGCATGTGCTCAAGAAAGTGGGAAAGCCCTTCTCTGTCTACTGGATCCTCATAGCTTCCAACCTCTACAGAAACTGAAGCTGCAGATAAATTAAAACTGGGATCAGAAAGCAAATAAACTTTTAATCCGTTTTCTAAAACAAGGGTCCGAGCTTCGGACTTATCTAGGGGGTGTTGCATAATTTGTTTTTCAG